>CAYQZF010000120.1:0-1261 GCA_964421895.1 uncultured Nitrosomonas sp.
CTTTTCACCGATGTGCGTTTACCAACTCAATATTCATTGACATTGATATAGCCGGTATTTGAATGAATTTTCAACGCGGAAAACAGAGTAACGAACCGGAAATCAATCTGATTCCGATGATTGATGTGCTGCTGGTCATCCTGATTTTTCTGGTGGTGACCACGACGTATTCGAAATTCGCCGAACTTGAAATCAGCTTGCCGGAAACCAATGCGGAGAAAGTTGATAAAAACGCCGACAAACCGAATAGCATCGATATCACCGTCAACGCATTGGGTGAATACACCATCAATCTGGCCCCGGTCAAATCGGCCAGTATCGAAAGCCTGCGTGATGCTTTGCTGACGGCGGCCAAAGGCCATGAAGATCCGTTCATTATTATCAATGCCGACGCCAAGGCCACGCACCAGTCCGTGATTACCGTGATGGAAGCGGCGCGTCTGGCGGGTTACAATAAAATCACATTCACCACGGAAACGAGCAATACCCAATAACGGGGGTTCACATGTTTGAATTGTTCAAGAATTACTACAATAAACTTACCAAGGAGGCCACGATGTCTGAAGTCAATGTCGATAATTTTTCCCAAGCCGCGCAATCGGGTTCGCAATACGTTCTGGCGCCCCTGCCCTATGCCGACAATGCGCTGGAGCCGGTAATTACCGCCAACACATTGAGTTTTCATTACGGCAAGCACCACAAAACCTATGTCGATAACTTGAACAACCTGTTGGCGAACAATCCGCTGGCCGGGCAATCGCTGGAGCAGATTATCAGAGCAACCGCCGGTCAAGCGGATAAAGCGGCGATTTTCAATAACGCCGCGCAAGTGTGGAACCATATGTTTTACTGGCATAGCCTGAAACCGAACGGCGGCGGCGAACCAGCGGCAGCGCTCAAGCAAAAGATCGAATCGGCGTTCGGCAGCCTGGATGCGTGCAAAAAGGAATTCGCGCAAGCAGCGTTGACGCAATTCGGCAGCGGCTGGGCATGGCTGGTGCTGGATAACGGCAAAATCTCCGTGGTTAAAACTGGCAATGCCGAAACACCGCTGACAAAAAATGTCCGGCCGCTGTTGACCATCGATGTATGGGAGCATGCCTATTATCTGGATTACCAAAACCGCCGCGCCGATTACGTCAATACCATTCTGGACAAACTGATCAATTGGGATTTTGCCGCCGCTAACCTCGGATAATCCCGGATTTATGACTGCTATTACCATCGCCCTGTCAAAAGGGCGAATTTTTGAAGACACCGC
>CAYQZF010000120.1:1361-7766 GCA_964421895.1 uncultured Nitrosomonas sp.
ACGTTAAAGGCCAATAACCTGAAAGCCGTGGAAGAAATCATGCCGATTTCGTCCCGGCTGATCATCAACCAGGCGGCGTTAAAACTGAAAATAGACGCGATTCAACCGGTATTGGATGCATTTTCTACTGCCGTCAAAAAATAGCGCCGAAGAATTTTTCACAAAATACTCATCGAAATCATGGTCCAAATCAAACGATTCAATTCAACCGATTCTGATTTCAATACCAAGCTCGACAAGCTGTTGGCGTTCGAAAATGCCCAGGATGATGCGGTCGATTCCACGGTAGCAAAAATCCTTGCGGATATTAAAACCCGCAAGGATGTCGCGCTGATCGAGTACACCAACCGCTTCGACCGGCTCAACGTGACTTCCGCCAAAGCACTCGAACTGACACATGATGAGTTACAGCAAGCACTAGCGGTATTGCCATCAACCGAACGCACAGCATTGCAACAAGCCGCAGAGCGAGTGCGCAGCTATCACGAAAAACAGCAATTGAGTTCATGGCAATACACGGAGGCGGATGGCACGTTGTTGGGACAAAAAGTCACGCCGCTGGATCGCGTCGGTCTTTATGTACCCGGTGGCAAGGCATCATATCCTTCGTCGGTGTTGATGAACGCGATTCCGGCCAAAGTAGCCGGAGTGAAAGAATTGATCATGGTCGTGCCGACTCCGGACGGTGAAAGAAACGGCATGGTGCTGGCAGCCGCGGCGATCAGCAAGGTCGACCGCGTATTCACCATCGGTGGCGCGCAAGCAGTTGGCGCATTGGCATATGGCACTGAAATGGTGCCGCAAGTGGATAAGATCGTCGGTCCTGGCAATGCTTACGTCGCCGCCGCCAAGCGCCGTGTATTCGGTATTGTCGGCATCGACATGGTGGCCGGGCCTTCCGAAATTTTAGTCATCTGTGACGGCAAAACCGATCCCGATTGGATCGCCATGGATTTGTTTTCGCAGGCGGAACACGATGAATTGGCGCAATCGATCCTGTTGTCGCCGGATGCGGCGTTTCTCGACCGGGTGCACAGCAGTATCGAACGCTTATTAGGCGTCATGCCGCGCCAAGATGTCATTCGCGCTTCGCTGGAAAATCGCGGCGCGCTGATTCAAGTGAAAAATCTTGACGAAGCCTGTGAAATAGCTAACCGGATCGCGCCCGAGCATTTGGAATTATCGGTTGAGCAGGCGGAAAACTGGGTCGGTAAAATCCGTCATGCCGGCGCCATCTTCCTCGGCCGCTACGCCTGCGAAGCTTTGGGCGATTATTGCGCCGGCCCCAATCATGTGCTGCCGACCTCGCGAACTGCGCGTTTTTCGTCTCCGTTGGGTGTTTACGATTTTCAAAAACGCAGCAGCCTCATACAGGTTTCCCAGCAAGGCGCGGCTAAGCTGGGAGAAATCGCAGCAACGCTGGCTTATGGAGAAGGGTTGCAAGCGCATGCGCTGTCAGCGGAATACCGTTATAAAAACCGTTAACCCCAGCAACATCGTCACGATGGTTTATTGGTGAGCGCGGGAATCCAGTATGCTGGTCATTACGTCACGCGAACATCCGCTCATCAAACAACTGGTCAAGTTGGAGGGATCATCGCAATATCGCAAGAAAACCGGCCTGACGCTGCTTGATGGTATTCATTTGATTCAAATCTATTGCTCGGTGTTGGGCATGCCCGAGAACCTGATCGTCAGTCAATCATATATCGATAACGCCGAAAATGAACATTTTCTCACCATCCTGTTCGGTCATACACTCCCCGTAATCACGATCACCAGCGATGCGTTGTTTCGCACGGTTTCTCCGGTCAAAACACCCTCAGGAATACTCGCGCTGATTACAATTCCGGAATTGAAAAAAGACTCCGGTAACGGCAAGGAAATTTTCAGTGTCCTGCTGGAAGCGATTCAAGATCCCGGCAACTTGGGTTCTATCCTGCGTTCCGCTGCGGCAGCGAGTATCCGCGATGTGTATCTATCGCCGCAATGCGCCGATGCATGGTCACCCAAGACGCTCAGGGCGGCAATGGGTGCGCACTTCTTTTTACGCATTCATGAAAACAGCGATTTGCAGAAGGTAGCGCAACAATTCCCCGGAACGGTTATTGCCACATCGATACAAGCCAGCCGGAATCTTTTTGAAATCCCGCTCGCCGGACCCACTGCTTTTGTATTCGGCAACGAAGGCGCCGGATTATCCAAGGAAATGATTCAAGCAGCGGACGAGAATATCGTCATTCCCATGCCCGGTAAAACCGAATCACTGAATGCAGCCGCCGCAGCCGCCATCTGTTTTTTTGAAAAAGTCCGCCAGGACAAAGCATTCGCAGCCGCCAGTATTGGAACAAAATAACAGGCAGTGTATGATACCGCACCCATCAAAACAGTCACTTTGGAGCAGCTATGAAAATTTCTTCCCTATCCCTCATCGTTCTGATGGGATGTTTACTATTGAACGCTTCCCAGGTCATAGCGATTCATCATGAACCAAAAGATTCGGAAGCACCACAACAAACCTCGAATGGAAAAATGGCGAACAACGAAGGAACCGTTGTCGATATCATTGATACCACCGGTTATACGTACATGGAATTGGAAAATGGCGGCAACCGTTTCTGGATCGCGGCGCCTACGACCAAAGTCAACAAAGGCGATCACATCCGTTTCGTTCAAGAAATGGTGATGACCAATTTTACCAGCAAAACACTGAACCGTACGTTCGGTACACTCATTTTCGTTTCTTCCACGCAGATAAAGAAATAATTGCTTAGGCTACATCGCTGAAACCAATCAGCAGCTTGTTCTTGAGGCTTTTCAGTTCATCCCGGTATTGAGCTGCTTGCTCGAATTCCAGATTCTTGGCGGCGTTCAGCATTTTCTTCTCGACCCGCTGAATTTCCTTGGCAAGCTGTGTTTCGTTCATGGCGTCGTAGCGTGCTTGCACTTGCGCGGCCTTGAGATTCTGCTGCGCCGATTCGTGGTTGTAGACACCGTCAATCAGATCCTTGATACGCTTATGCACCGAGCGCGGCGTAATGTGATTGCGCAGATTGTGCTGTAATTGCTTTTCGCGCCGCCGGTTGGTTTCATCAATGGCAACGCGCATGGATTTGGTGATTTTGTCGGCGTATAGAATCGCCGTACCGTTGATATGCCGGGCGGCACGGCCGATGGTCTGAATCAGTGAACGCTCGGAGCGCAAAAAACCTTCCTTATCCGCATCCAGAATCGCAACCAGCGATACCTCTGGAATATCCAGACCTTCGCGCAATAAGTTGATGCCGACTAGCACGTCGAATTGTCCCAGGCGTAAATCGCGGATAATCTCGACGCGTTCGACGGTGTCGATATCGGAGTGCAGATAACGTACTTTGATTTGATGATCGGAAAAATAATCCGTCAAATCTTCCGCCATGCGCTTGGTCAACGTCGTCACCAGCACACGCTCATGCTTCGCTGTGCGCAGAGTCACCTCGGACATCAAATCGTCCACCTGCGTTGTAACCGGACGCACTTCAATAATAGGGTCGACCAATCCCGTCGGCCTGACCACCTGTTCCACCACTTGACCGCTATGCTGCTTCTCATAATCGGCAGGCGTAGCGGACACAAACACGGTTTGCGGCATCCGTTTCTCAAACTCCTCGAACCGCAGCGGACGGTTATCCAGCGCCGATGGCAGACGGAAACCATAATTCACCAGATTTTCCTTGCGCGAACGATCGCCTTTATACATGCCGCCGATTTGCGGCACGGTGACATGGCTTTCATCGATGATCATCAATGCATTCGGCGGCAAATAATCGAGCAGTGTGGGCGGCGGTTCGCCGGGTTTCTTACCGGAAAGATGGCGCGAATAATTCTCGATGCCTTTACAGAATCCCAATTCATTCAACATTTCCAGATCGAACCGGGTGCGTTGCTCCAGGCGTTGCGCTTCGACCAAACGGTTTTCCTGATAGAAATACTCCAGCCGCTCGCGTAATTCGGTTTTGATGGTTTCCATCGCGCGCAGGGTGGTGCTGCGCGGCGTAACGTAATGACTGGAGGGATAGACGGTAAAGCGCGACAGCTTTTGCAGCATGTGTCCGGTCAGCGGATCGAATAACGATAAGCTATCGACTTCATCGTCGAATAACGAGATGCGCAGCGCCGCTTCGGAATTTTCCGCGGGAAACACATCGACCACATCGCCGCGCACACGGAAAACACCGCGCTTGAATTCCAGTTCGTTACGATCATATTGCATCTCGGTCAGCCGCTTGATGACATCGCGTTGCGATATTTTTTCGCCATTGCGCAAATGCAAAATCATGCCGTGATAATCCACCGGATCGCCGATACCATAGATGCACGACACGGTCGCGACGATGATGGCATCATCGCGCTCCAGCAAGGATTTGGTCGCAGACAAGCGCATCTGTTCGATATGCTCGTTGATGCTGGAATCCTTTTCGATGAACAAATCGCGCGCCGGAACATATGCTTCGGGTTGATAATAATCGTAATAAGAGACGAAATATTCGATGGCATTTTCCGGGAAAAACTCGCGCATCTCGGCATACAACTGCGCCGCCAGCGTCTTGTTCGGCGCGATTAAAATGGCCGGACGGCCAAGGCGCGCAATCATATTGGCGATCGTATAAGTTTTGCCGGAACCGGTAACCCCCAATAATGTCTGAAACGCCAGACCGTCGCTGATACCCTCGACCAATTGCGCAATTGCCACCGGCTGGTCACCTGCCGGTTCAAAAGCTTGCTGTAATTTATACGGACTATTGGGGAAGGTTACGATCACAGGTATAATTCCAATATTGAATTGTTTTTTCATGTCATTCTAACATGTTGGCCCATCTATTTTAGTGCGAGGATTTTTGTGAAACTCTCTAGCCGCGTTCAAACCATCAAACCATCTCCTACCCTTGCGGTAACTGCCCGTGCCGCCAAACTCAAGGCGGAAGGTAAAGACATCATTGGATTGGGAGCGGGCGAGCCTGATTTCGATACCCCTCAGCACATCAAAGATGCTGCCATTGCCGCGATTAACAAGGGATTGACCAAATACACCGCAGTCGGTGGCACACCGGGACTGAAAAATGCCATCGTGGCGAAATTCAAGCGGGAAAATAACTTCGATTTCGATGCCAAGCAAATTCTAGTTTCCTGCGGCGGAAAACAGAGCTTTTTTAATCTGGTGTTATCGGTGATCAATCCGGGTGATGAAGTCATCATCCCCGCACCTTATTGGGTTTCTTATCCGGATATCGTATTGATCGCAGAAGGTAAGCCGGTTTTTATCGATACCGGTATCGAGCAGAATTTCAAAATCTCACCGTAGCAATTTGAAGCAGCGATGTCACCGAAAACTAAAATGTTCGTCATCAATAGCCCGAGTAATCCATCGGGGGCAGTGTACACGCTGGATGAGCTCAAAGCGCTCGGGGCGGTATTACGCAAGCATCCGCATATTTTGATTGCAACCGATGATATGTATGAACATATCCTGTTATCAGGCCAGAAATTCAATAATATCGTCAACGCTTGCCCGGAATTATTTCCGCAGGCGGTCGTTTTGAATGGTGTTTCCAAAGCATATTCGATGACTGGTTGGCGCATCGGTTATTGCGGTGGCCCTGCTCATATCATTACCGCGATGGAAAACATACAATCGCAAAGCACATCCAATCCGAGTTCGATTTCACAAGCAGCGGCCGAAACGGCACTGAACGGTGATCAATCCTGCATGGAACCGATGATTGCAGCATTCAAAGAACGCAATCGTTTCGTCACCGAACAATTAAATCAGATCAATGGAGTGTGTTGTTTATCTTCGGAAGGCGCGTTTTATGCATTCGCCGATGTCCGTCAATCGATTCGCAATTTGCATAAAAGCAATTTACTAAGTACACCAACCGATATCGCATTCAGCGAATATCTGCTGGAAAATGCGGGTGTAGCGGTAGTTCCCGGTTCCGCATTCGGCTGTGAAGGTTATATGCGTTTATCCTTCGCAACCTCAATGGATAACTTGAAGCAGGCATTGAGCCGTATTCAGAATTTGCTGAAGTAATTCCACCTGGCATCAGCAAACTAAGGGTAATGGTGCTGATGCCTGCTTAATGAAAGTTTGCCAGCGCTGCTTTCTTGGTTTTCCCGGCGCGCGATGGAATGTTACACAGACCACAAACGTGGTTGGAATGGATTTCCAGCGAATGCACCACAAAATTGCCGTGGCAATTCACGCAGGGTGTTATGCACAATACACCGCTTTCCACAAAACGTACCAGAGTCCACGCGCGGGTCAGACTCAGCACTTTCTCGAGTTGATAGACTTGAATGTGCTCGATATAAAGCCGGTAGCTCTTAATCAGCGCATCGATACCTTCAACACCGGTATTTTTC
>CAYQZF010000121.1:0-7681 GCA_964421895.1 uncultured Nitrosomonas sp.
TTCCGCTAGCATCTTTCGGCAGATAGAAATCTTGCTCACCGATGTAGTAAGCGCGATCATATTTGTATGGTTTGCCTTTGTTGTCTTTCAGGCCGTCTTTAGGCAATACCATAATGGCGCCGCTCATACCAGAAATAACGTGGAATGGAATCATGGTTCCACCAGGTGCGCAATGATAAACGAACACACCTGATTTAATTGCTTTCCAACGCAGAACGACTTCTTCACCAGGTTGTACCAGTGTCAGACCTGCACCACCCAATGCACCGGTTGCTGCATGGAAGTCCACGTTATGGGCTAAGGTACTGGTTTTTGGATTTTTTAATGTCAATTCAACATAATCGCCTTCATGCACGACGATGAGCGGACCAGGGACACTGCCATTGAAAGTAAGCGCCCAAACTTTTGCACCAGGGGCAACTTCGATCAATTTTTCTTGAGTTTCCATAGTAACTTCAACGACCTTAGGTCCTTTTGAAGTTTGCTCATGTGCAGGTACATTTGGTGGGGCCACCAATGTTTGTTTTACACGCGGCAGTTTAGAAATATCTGGTGCCGCGGCAACAACCGCTTGTGTCGCACCCAAACAGAGCAATCCTAAACCAACAATTGCTTGAACAGCTTTAATCATATATCCCTCCATAAATGATGAATTTTACGCTTTTCTTATACGCCATTCTAATTACTACTTGTCATGTAATCAGCATGATTACCAACATCCGCCTTTCAACCATGAAGAGCCAAAAAGACCGAACGGAGAATATACACTTTCTGAAGAAAACTGTCTATTCTTAGTGGCTTGTGATGATCAAAGCCTTACTGAATGAATGGGATTACAATCAACGGAGCAGCATTCAAATTGCTCCGTTTTTCACTTCTTTGGTTAGAACCGGGTTTTATCTATAATTCTCAACCCTGTATCAACTTAATTTCCGCCGCTGCGAGATTTTCTTGTGTTCCGCGGAGAACGATCACATCACCAAGTTCCAAACGCGTTTCTTCAGTTGGTAACAATCCGCGGATATTACGTCTTCTCACCGCGGTAACTTCGATCTCAAGGTTTGCCAAGTCAAGCTCACCCAGCGTTTTATTAATCGCAGCCGCACCTTGAGTAATGGTTATCGTCAACAAACGCGGCAATAGCTTATCACTGCCATCCTCAGCCTCATCCGTCACGCCGTGATAGAAGCCGCGCAACAAGCTGTAGCGCTGCTCGCGGATTTTCCGGATACGGCGCAAAATCCGCCCGGTCGAGATGTCGACAAACATCATGGCATGTGACGCCAGCATCAGACTGCCTTCCATGATTTCCGCAACCACTTCGGTGGCGCCGGCTTCTTTCAATATATCAATATCCGAATCATCACGTGTACGGACGACAACGGAAAGATCGGGACGCAACTCCTGGACATGTTTGAGAATTTTTAACGTGGAAACGGTATTGGCATAACTGATCACCAAAACTTTCGCGCGCATCAGACCGGCGGCAATCAATACTTCGCGCCGGGCCGCATCGCCGTATACCACCGCTTCCCCTGCGCTGGTGGCCTCCCGGATACGCTGCGGATCAAGATCCAACGCGATAAACGGTATCGATTCCTGCTCGAATATGCGTGATATGCTTTGACCACTGCGCCCGTAACCGCAGATGATCACGTGGTTCTGCGCCACCATGGTCTGCGCAGCGATGGAAGTGATTTGCATAGCGCGATACATCCAATCCGAACTGTAAAAACGATGAATCACCGATTCGCTGTATTCAATCAGAAATGGAGCAATAAACATCGACAGCACCATCGCCGCCAGCACCGGTTGAAGTATCGAATTTTCGATCAAGCGGAACTCACCGGCCTGCGCCAATAACACAAATCCGAATTCCCCTGCTTGCGCCAGCCCCATCCCTGCCCTCACCGCAACATTGGAATCCGCGCCAAACAAGCGCGACAATCCGGCAACGATCACTATTTTCAACACCATGAGTGCCACCAGGATGACAAATACCCAAACAAAGCTCTCAATGACGACTTGCATATCCAGCAACATGCCAATCGTGACAAAAAATAACCCCAGCAAAATATCCCGGAAAGGCTTGATATCGTCTTCCACCTGGTAGCGGTATTCCGTCTCGGAAATCAGCATACCTGCCAGAAATGCCCCCAGTGCCAGTGACAAACCGGCCAATTCGGTCAGCCACGCAATCCCGAGCGTAACCAGCAGCACGTTGAGCACAAACAATTCCGATGA
Source organism: uncultured Nitrosomonas sp. (assembly GCA_964421895.1). Lineage (GTDB taxonomy): Bacteria > Pseudomonadota > Gammaproteobacteria > Burkholderiales > Nitrosomonadaceae > Nitrosomonas. The sequence goes on from CAYQZF010000121.1 coordinate 2,245, forward strand.
TTTTTGCCGCGCAACCAAATGAAACCAAGGACGCATCAATTTCTGCCCGAAAAATAGCAAGAAAGTCAGCACTGCCGTTACCTTCAGCAAAGCAACCGAAAGCATCCAGCTAAAATCGCTGGTATCGTTATCAATCTCGATCGCCAAGGCCGGCATGATGATCAATAAGGGAATCACCGCCAAATCCTGGAAAAGCAATACACCGATCACTTGCCGGCCGTGGGTGGAATTCAGTTCCGCCCGCTCCGTCAGAATTTTGCTCACAATCGCCGTCGAAGACATGGCCAAAGCACCACCCAGCACCAATCCGGTATGCCAATCCAGCTTAAGCATCCAGACAATCGCCATCACCACGGCAATACTGACAACCACCTGCGCTGTGCCAAAACCAAAAACAATGCGCTTCATCGTGATCAGCTTCGGCAAACTGAATTCCAAACCTACGCTGAACATCAAAAACACCACGCCGAACTCGGCCAAATGGCGCGTCTCATCGGAATCCGCGATCCAACCCAGCGCATGCGGTCCGATACATACCCCCGCCAGCAAATAACCCAGCATCGGCGGCAGACGCAATGAGCGGAATACAACTACAGCCAATACCGAAACGGCTAACACAATGAGTACAGGCTGCAAGGGATTAAACATAGCGGCAAAAAAATGTTTTGGACAGAAAGCGATAAGATACTGCAGGATATCGTGCTTCACAATCAGCGCAAGACATAATGCTATAATTGCGGCGATTTAACACTTCATACGGAAATGCCAGTACCTCATCTCTCAACCGCCCTGCGCGGTCCCATTCTCGATCTTGAAAGCCGTATCATCAATGCCATGCCGGCCATTGAGCATTGGTTGAGAAACAAATGGCGCGAGCATACCGTCCCTTTTTATTGTTCGGTCGATCTACGCAACAGCGGCTTCAAATTGGCGCCCGTGGATACCAATTTGTTTCCCGGCGGCTTCAATAACCTCAATCCGGAATTCATCCCGCTATGCGTACAAGCGATGATGAGCGCAATTGAAAAAATTTGCCCGGACACGCACAGCATCCTGTTGATCCCGGAAAACCACACGCGCAATACCTTCTACTTGCAGAATATCGCAACGCTGCAAAACATCATCCAACGCGCTGGATTGAATGTGCGCCTCGGCACGTTGCTGCCTGAAGTGACCGAAGCCACCCGGATAGATTTGCCGGATGGGCAATCCATCACACTCGAACCCATTATCCGTAAAAACAACAAGCTCGGCGTCAGCGGCTTCGATCCCTGTGCGGTGCTGCTTAATAATGATTTATCGAACGGCGCGCCGGAGATTCTGCAGGGCTTGCAGCAAACAGTCATTCCGCCTTTACATGCCGGCTGGGCGACACGGCGCAAATCGGAGCACTTTACCGCATACGATCGCGTGGCGCAGGAATTTGCCGACCTGATCGGCATCGATCCGTGGTTGATCAATCCACGTTTTTCCTCATGCGGAGAAATCAATTTCCTGGAAAAACAAGGCGTAGAGTGCGTTGCAGCGGCGATCGACCGGATTCTCTCGGTGATCAAGAAAAAATATCAGCAATACGAAGTGAAAGAAGATCCCTTTGTCATCGTCAAGGCCGATTCCGGCACCTACGGCATGGGCATCATGACGGTCAAGAGCGGCGAGGATATCTATAATCTCAACCGCAAACAGCGCAACAAAATGGCGGTGGTGAAAGAAGGACTGCAAGTTTCCCATGTGCTGGTGCAGGAAGGCGTTTACACTTTTGAGACGATCAATCAGGCGGTAGCGGAACCGGTCGTGTACATGATCGATCGCTACGTTGTCGGCGGCTTTTACCGCGTGCATACTGGGCGCGGCATCGACGAAAACCTGAACGCTCCGGGCATGCATTTCGTGCCGCTGGCGTTTGAAACCACCTGTCTGGAAGCCAACGCCAAGCAGCCGAATATCATCCCGAACCGTTTTTATGCCTATGGCGTCGTCGCCCGTCTGGCGTTGTTAGCCGCCGCGCTGGAACTGGAACAAACCGATCCGCACGCACAACCGCCACTACCGGCTTAAGTGCAACCATGAAACTCGCTTTTATCATCGATCAACTGGATTCGATCAAAACCGCCAAAGACTCCAGCTATGCGATGATGCGCGAGGCATTTGCCCGGAATCATGAGATTGATGTGCTCTATCAGCATGACCTCGCTTTGTTCGATAACACCGCCACAGGATTCTGCCGTTCCTTAACGCTGACGGACACGCCGCATCAAGACGGTCATTGGTATCGCACAGGCGACATCCTACCTAGCGCGCTGAATCAATTCGACGCCGTGCTGATGCGCAAAGACCCGCCGTTTGATCTGGAATATGTATACAGCACATATCTGCTCGAGTTAGCGCAAACGCAAGGCGCATTCGTCATCAACGATCCGCGCGCCATCCGCGATCACAACGAGAAACTGGCGATCGCACAATTCCCACAGTGGATCGCACCCACGCTGGTGACCAGTCAGGCACACTTGATCCGCGAATTTCTCGCGCAACACCGGGATATCATCCTGAAACCGCTCGACGGCATGGGCGGCGCCAGCGTATTTCGCGTGCATAGCGCCGATCACAATATCAGCGTGATTCTTGAAACACTGACTCATTACGGTACCCGCACCATCATGGCGCAACGGTTTATTCCTGAGATCGCGCAAGGAGACAAGCGCATTCTGCTCATCGGCGGCAAACCCGTACCTTATGCACTGGCGCGTATCCCCAAACCGGGAGAATCGCGCGGTAATCTGGCCGCCGGCGGCATGGGAAAAGCGCAGCCGCTCTCGCCACACGACCAAGAAATCGCGGAATCGCTCGGACCTGAATTAGTCAAGCGCGGTTTGATACTGGTTGGTTTGGATGTGATTGGCGATTACCTGACTGAAATCAACATCACCAGCCCGACCGGCATGCAGGAAATCACAAAACAGACAGGATTTAATGTTGCGGGAATGATGCTGGATGCGATTGAATCAAGCATCGAAAACAGGCATTAATCAAACACCTATTTCTTTCCAAGAAGTTACCGTCGGAAACCGCAGTGCAACACAAAATATTGTGGATTGAACTGCGCTAATGGTTCGTACAACTTTTTCAATTCTTCCTCGGGCCCGTGGATTTCCAGACGTACGATCTCAGCCATCTCAAGCGCTCGTTCCAGCAAATCACCCACATTGTCCAAATGCGCCAGCAACCCTTCAGCATCTTCGTATCCTTCACGACAATAGGCTTCGCTGCCATTCAAGCTGAAGCCGTAATAAAGACATTTCGGCTCAGCACTCGATCTGGCAACAAATTGCTCGCACAGTTGTTTGAACCGGTCGATTTGACCCTCAGCGATCTTGAAATACGGTGCAATCGAACAGCATTGATCGTGTATGGACATGGATTTTAGCGATTTTAAGCGGAGGAGGTTTGATCACGATACGGTCATGAAAAAACCGGATTCATCATTAACAAGCCCGGAACAGACACCCCTTAAATTGGGTCCGTTCCGGGCTGATTGTAAGACTGAAAGCGGGTTGTTACAAGCTTAGTGTACTGTCGCTGCTTGTTTTTCTTCGCAAATCAGGTTGCTGCAATAGGTTTCGTGGATACCATCGAGGAAGCCCCACAGCGCATCGCACGCTTCCTTGGTTGCGGCCAGTACTTCGGCTTGTTTTTCCGGGGTATCGGCGAAGCGTTCGATGATGCTCCATTCGGCTTGCGAATGGTAAATATCGGCTTTTTGGTGAACCGAGAAGAATTCGTAATCTTCCGGGTTGTTCATGCCATAGAATTTAGCCAGACCGTCGATTTTCACCGCAGCAATGTCAGGCACTTGCGATTCGAACGCGTGCAGTGCCGCCAATCCGGCGTAGAACGGACGATTCAGGCAAATATCGCGGAAGGTGTTGACGAGATTCTCGGTCGTTGGCAATGCCGCGGTATTGGCCAGGATTTTATCGTTCGCGCCCAATGCGAAAGCAAAGTTTTTCCACAACGCCGGATGGTTTTTCTCGCCGTGTTCTTCATCGATCAGGTTGCGCAGCACTTCCTGACGCACGCTGATGTCGCCGCTGTTGGTTTCGGAATGAATGTGCGGAGTGTTGAAATGCACCGCGCTTAAATAGGTCGGTTCCGCCAGCACATTGTAAAAGTATTGTTCGGCGTAGTGACGCAGTTGTTCCTTGGTCAGTTTGCCTTCGGTCCAAGCGATATAGAACGGATGCTTGAGCAAATGTTTTTCACTGATGATGGCGCTGATTTTTTGTTTGAGCAGGGTATTGGTTGTCATGATTACTCCTTTTAAACCGTGATGGATAAAGTGCTGCATATGATCGCTAATTAACACCGGCAAGTCAAATTTAGGGAAGCTCTGAAAAAGGTAGCGAGCGACGGTCAGGCAAGGCAAAATCAGATGAAAAAGCGCAGTTTACAAGATGTAAATGAGCATTTTGAGTCTGATTTCAACACAGCATGATCGAGCGCAGTAGTTTTTCAGAGCTTCCTTAGGGAAGTTCCGGGAAACGGCCGTATCTGGCTTATGCGGCGTCCGGGCGATCCGCCAGCTGCCGGCTGGCGGCGATCATGTTGCTGAGCGCCGGTTTGACCTCGTCCCGATTGCGCGTTTTCAGTCCGCAATCCGGATTCACCCACAGCCGCTCGGGCGGTATGCGCTGCGCGGCTTTTTTTATCGACTGCATGATCGAATCGACGGACGGAATATTGGGTGAGTGGATATCATACACGCCCGGGCCGATTTCGTTCGGATACTGAAAGCGATCGAAAGCATCGAGCAATTCCATATCCGAGCGCGATGTCTCAATCGTGATCACGTCCGCATCCATGCTCGCAATCGCTTCCATGATGTCGTTAAATTCCGAATAACACATATGCGTATGAATTTGCGTTTCGTCCCTGACACCGTTTGCGGTGATGCGAAAGGCGCGGGTAGCCCAGTCCAGGTAACCCCGCCATTGCGATTTTCTCAGCGGCAATCCCTCGCGCAACGCCGCCTCGTCGATCTGAATCATACGGATGCCCGCATGCTCCAGCGCCAACACCTCATCGCGAATCGCCAGCGCCAGTTGCAAGCAGGTTTCCGAGCGTGGCTGGTCGTCGCGCACGAACGACCAGTTCAGCATGGTCACCGGCCCCGTCAGCATGCCTTTCACCGGTTTGCTGGTCAACGATTGCGCATAGCGGATCCATGCCGTGGTGATCGCTTTTACATGCGCCACATCGCCATAAATCAGCGGCGGTTTGACGCAGCGCGAGCCGTACGACTGCACCCAGCCGAATTCGGTAAACGCGAAGCCATCCAGATGTTCGCCGAAATATTCCACCATATCGTTGCGTTCCGGCTCGCCATGCACCAGCACGTCCAATCCCAGCGCCTCCTGTTCGCGCACGCAGTGCTCGATTT
>CAYQZF010000122.1:0-7608 GCA_964421895.1 uncultured Nitrosomonas sp.
ACGAATCCACCGAGGCCCAGGCCGCCGAGCTGCGCACCCGACTGGCTGACCAGGAACAGGCCGCCCAGGAACAGCGCAAACAGACCGCCGCCGAGGCTCACCGCATGGCCGAGCGAATGACCGCCGCCCAGGCCGAACGCGACCAGGCACGCCAAGAGGCCGGCAAGGCCCGCGAGGAAGCCGCCCGGCTGGCCGGTCAGCTCCAGGCGCACCAGGAGCAGGCCGCCGCGTTGCTGGCCCGGATCAACCCGGCCGAAAGCAAGCCAGCGAGCACCAGGAAGAAAGGCGGGGAGTGATGCCCGCCCCTCAAGTGTCAATAAAACCCCCCGGCACCATCGCGGGGGCCAGGCACTTGAAGGCAGGGCACGAAAAGGCCCGCACATGGCGGGCCTGATATTGACACTTGAGGGGCGCGGCATTTTAGCCGCTAAACTCATTTGAGTTTTTAGGTTTTTGTGCTTCTACGCTTCTACTCTTTTGCTTCTGACTTCCGGCGACGCCAGGCGGCCAGGTCGATGACTTCGGCCGTCCGTTCGGTGGCTGACTGAATCGGGGCCGGCGGCTGATGCTTTGGCCGGAACAGTTCTGCCAGGAACGCCCACACGAACACAAACGGGGTCAGCGGTAACACAGCCAGGACACCCAGCGCCCGGAGCAGGGCGAGCAAAGCCCACCGGATGCCGGCGGGCAGCTTGCGCAGCAGATCGAGGACGAACCCACCGACCAGCCAAAGCGGTGCAGCCATGACCATGACAGCGGCCACCAGGGCAGGCCCAAGGCGACGGCCGAACCAAAGGCCCAAGCCAAGAGCAAGCAGCAACCCAATGACCAGCATCATTCAGGCATCCCCCCTTAGCTGTGGTACGGGTTAGGGTCGGATTTGCCCACATACTCAGCATCCACCAGGTAATTGAGCCGGGCGAGCTGGTACGGGTATTCACCTTTAACCAGGACAATCGGACGTTCCGGCCCGAGGCGCATCACCTCGTCAGGCGTGAGCAGGTTACGGCCGGCGAACTGTTGCGAACTGCCCGCACTCTTTCCCCGGTTCATGGAGCCGCCACCGCCAGAAATCCCGCTGCCGCTGTTCTTGCCCTCGTTTTGGGTCTCGTATTCGATGGTGGCCTGGCCCAGCGAGTCGCTGACGTATTTCGCGGTGTCGTAGTCATCCGTTCCGAAAAACACCTTGGCACTGTTCGCCATGAAGGTTTGCCAACGTGGATACACGCCCTTGAGCTGGGAGAGGTCTTGCAGGAACACCCAGAACGCCAGGCCATAGCCCCGCATGAGCGAAACGGCGTCCTCGATGGCCTTCATGTAGCCAAGCTGGGCGAACTCATCCAGGACGAAGGTCACGCGGTGCGGTGGCTGCTTTGACGATGCCGTAATGGCGGCAATCACCGAACCGACGAACAGACGAACGAACCGGGCATTGGTGGCAATCTTGTTGGCCGGCATGACCAGATAGACCGTCATCAGATCCGACTTGATAGCGGTCAGGTCGAAATCGGAGCGCGACAGCGCCGCGACGATCCGGGGATCATCCAGGAACGAGGTATTCCGGCGAGCGGTCGAGAGTACCGACCCGCGTTCGCGGTCAGCCATGCCCATGATGGTATTGGCGGCCCTGGCAGGGATGCCAAACGCCGCGCTTTCGTCGATAGCCATTTCGGCCAAGGTTGCGAGGAAAGTTTCCTCGTCAGCGGTCAGCAACCGGCGCAACTCACCCAAGTGGCGGCTGGCCGGATCGGCCAAGCCGGCAACGTGCAGCATCATCCCTTGAAGCAGGGTCTTAGCCGATTCGTCGAAATGTTCCCCGCCGCCCTTGGCGTCCGAAATTACCAGGGAGTCGGCCAGCATGGCCGATTCACTGACACAATCCGCGTCCGAGAGGTCGAGCCGATCCAGGACGTTGAAGGCGGCACACTCGGGGCCATTCACGCCGAACGGATCGACCAGGAACACTTTGTGGCCCAGCTCCCGGCGAGCGCGAGCCGTTACGGCCGCATTCTCGCCTTTCACGTCGAGCACCAGGCAGGAACCGGGATACTCCAGCAGGTTCGGAATGACCGCGCCAATGCCCTTGCCGGAGCCGTTCGGGGCGACCGTCACCACATGGCCGACATAGCGGAAACGCTGATCGAAACCGGCCGGCGCATCGGTCACGCGGGCCAGTGCCAAGCCGGCTTGCTTGGGCGGGCTTTTCAGGTTGTCCAGGTGGCCCGCTTCCTGAATCTCGGTAGCGGTTCCCCAGCGTGCCGAACCGTGCGTGGCGACCGGCGCGGCCATTTGCGAAACGACACCCGCCGAGGGCGAAACCGGCGCACCACCGAGACCGGCGCGGAGGTTTTCCAGCGTATGGCCCAGGGTCTTGAGACGGTGAGCGGTTGGCGTGTTGCCAGCGCGAGCAGCGAGCCAGCCAAACACCGGGCCAGCGTAAAGGTAGGTGGCGAACGTACCGGCCAGGGTGGCGGCGATCATGAACCACTGCGGCAGGAATGGCAGGAACACGAACGCGCCCGCCATTGCGGTGCCCGGCACCATGTAGGCGAGGCCAGCAGCAGCGCCGGCAGTGACCGGGTTTAGCTTGCGCTTGGTGGCCCACCAGGAGCCGCCGAACGTCACCACCAGGAGCATGAGAAGCCAGGGCTTCCAAACCGTCAGGACGCGATCCAGGAAACCGCCCACATAGCCATCAACGGTTCGGCCTTCCAGGCGATCCCGGCGAGTCTCAGCGACGGCCCGGCTTTGTGCCAGGGTTTCGGCCTTCACTTCATCACCGGCCGCCCGGCTAAGGCCGGTTACGAACTCCGCGCCGCGTGCGCTGGCCTGATTCATGATCGACGCGGCCAAGGTGGCCGCTTTCGATTCCTGACCCTCTGCCCGGCTGGCTTCGTCAATCTTTGCCAGCGCGTCATCGAAGGAGGACGGAGCCGACAGACCGACATTCTGGAACATGAAGTTCAGGTCTTGCCCGAACAAGGAACGGACAGCCGCCGCACCTTGGGCGCTGGGCGTCTCGGTGGCCGCCTTCTGCATATCCAAAAGCGGCCCCTTTGCCTCAGCAATAGCCGCCCGGAAGGCATCCCAGTTTCCCGCATTGGCCGCCGTGCTGACTTGCTCCCTGGCGTTATCCAATGCCGCCAGTTTGGCGGCCCAAGAATCGAGCACCGCGTTTTCAGCTTCGCAGCGCAGCGCCTCGCGCTGCTTGGCGTTTTCCTGTGCTTGTGGGTCGCTGGTGAAGGCCCAAGCGTCCGCGCTTGGAGTGCATCGCGTAAAGGTGGCGGCCGAAGCGGACGGGGCCACCGAAAGCAAAAACGCGCCAATCAGGACAGCAACGATGCTTGCCCATGCGCGTTCCAAGTACCAAGAAATGTCAGTCATGTTTCACCTCTGTGCAGGTTGAAAAAACAGCGTTACGGCTGGTTGCCGCCACCCGTACCGCTGGGGGCTTCACTGGCCTGATTCTGATTCAGGGATGGCAGGTCGAACAATTCGCGGTCTCGGTCTGCCTTCAGCTCAGAATTGAGCAGGTCTTGAAGCTGTTTCATGTGCCACTCGCCGCGCTTCACCTTGGCAAGAATAGCGCCGCCAATCAGGATTTTTCGGCGAGTGTCTTTCTTGCGCTCGGCCTCAGCTTCGCGCTGTTTCAGCGCCTGAATCTGCGCTTTGAGCTGGGATTCCTTTTCTAGCAGTTGTGCCAGTTTGTCCTTAGTCGTTTTTGCCATAGTGCTTCCTCCTTCTATGAGGCTTGAATATTATCGCCGATGGTGGTACAACGCAACCCGTAGAGAAGCGAAGGGCGCACTTATGCAAACTTCGTTTGCGTGCGGTCAGGGCTTCGCCCTAACAACCCCTCCGGGCCTGCGGCCCTCCGCGTTGCCGAAATCGGCAACTTGGCAAAAGCAGCGCGGCACTTTAGCCGCTAAAGAAAAGAGGCAGCGAGTTGGCAATTTTTCACCTTAGCGTTAAGACAATCAGCCGTTCCGCTGGCCGTTCGGCCACGGCGGCGATTGCCTATCGCTCAGGCGAAAAAGTCATGGACGAGCGGACGGGCCTTGTCCATGACTACACCCGCCGGCGCGGTGTTGAGCACACCGAAATTTTCCTGCCGGAAAATGCGCCCGCGTGGGCCTCGCAGCGTGAGCAGCTTTGGAACGCGGCCGAGCTTGCCGAGAAGCGCAAGAACTCGACCGTTGCCCGCGAATTTGAAGTGGCGTTGCCGGCAGAGCTGAACCGCGAGCAGCGCCTAGAACTGGTGCGCGAATTTGCCCGCGACCTTGTGCAACGTCACGGCATGGCCGTTGATGTTGCGATCCATGAGCCGGGCAAAGAAGGCGACCACCGGAACCACCACGCGCACATCCTTTGCAGTACCCGCCGACTGACGCCGGAAGGCTTCAAAGACAAGACCCGCGAACTGGACGACCAGAAAAGCGGAGAGGTCAGCCATTGGCGGGAACGCTGGGCGGAAATGTCGAACCGGCATCTTGAGAATGCCGGACGCCAGGAGCGCATCGACCACCGCAGCCTAGAGGCACAACGGGCCGCCGCCATCGAGCGAGGCGACACCGAGCAGGCCGCCAAACTTGAGCGTCTGCCGACCGTGCATCTTGGCCCGAACGTGGTGCAAATGGAGCAGCGCGGAATCAGAACCGAGCGCGGCGACAAGGGGCGCGATATTGCCCAGCGTAACGCGCAGATCATCAACTTTGCCGAGGCGCGTCAGCGCATCGAGACAGCGAGGGCAGCTTATGAGCGACACAACGGAAATGGACGAGATAGAACGCCTGATAGGGTCACTGGACGAGACGTTACCCGAGCAGGTGGAGAGCAACCCGGACGAGTCGCCGGTAAGTCCGACATTGGCCGCCTTGGACACGTCCCGCCGGCCTTCGCAAGAGGTCGCTTGCGGAACCTGTCCGAACTCGGTGTGGTTCGCTTCCCCGAACGAAGTGAAGTGCTATTGCCGCGTGATGTTCCTCGTAACGTGGAGCACGAGCGAGCCGAACCAGATCACGCACTGCGACGGGCTGACAATGGGCTGACCGGCGAGAAGCCGAACGCCCGCGAGCTGATCCAGCGCGAGCTAAACGCCGACTTGTTGCGCCGGGCCGTGGCCGACCGCGAACCCATCAAAGCGGCCAACGACCCAAGCCCGGACGCCATCAAACAGGAATGGCAAAACGAGAAGTCACGGCAATTCACCCTGATAGTGAATCGGGCCAAGGTTCTGCACTCCCGCGCAGCGGGCCAGATGGAACGCCAGGAAGGGAAGTTGAAGGCCATCGACCAGCAGCGGCCAGCCGAGCCGACCGGCCTTTTTGCGAGCTTCAAGAAGGCCGCACACGACCAGGCGCTTTCCGCCTGGCGTGGTGTCCGGTCTGGTCTTGAACGGCGCTGGACGCAACTGCAACGCCGCGTGACCCTGATCGGGGATTACATGCGCAAGGCTGGCCCCTACGAGCAGCCGACCCGAGGCGAACGCCTGGCCGAGAAGAAGGCCGCCGAGGCACGCCCGGAACTGGCCGCGAACTTCCAGCAGGTTATCGAGAAAGAGAAGGCCGCCCGCATCGCAGCGCAGCGGGCGAAGATTGAGCAACGCCGCACAGGCAAACAGCAGGAGCACACCATGAAACAGGAGAGCATCGAGGAGCTGAAACAGCGCATCGACACCAACCGCGAGAAGGCCGACAAGGCCGAGCGTAACGAGCTGGACAAGGCCGGACGACTGGCCGGAATGCAGCGCGAGACGAACGCGGAACAGCAGTACGAGGAAAACCAGACCGGCAAGACCCAGGCCGCCACACTCGCCAAGGAGCTGAACAGCGACAACGAGAAAGGCGACCAGGCGAAGGAGGCGAAGAAGCGGGAGATTTTGGAACGCTTCAAGCAGAAGGCGAGCCGCGACCGCGAGAACGACAGGAGTCGGGGCCGCTAAGGCGGTGCCCGGTCGGCGGCAACCGAACCGGACACCTAATCACAATCCACCTGCACAGAGGTGAATCATGACTAAGCGCAATGTTACCGGCCAAGACGGCCGCAATCTAACGAAATATCGCATTACCCTGGCTGCCGCCCTGGCTGCCCTTGTCCTGGCCGGCTGGATGATCCAGACCGCCTACAGCCAACACGTCCAGGTCTTGAAGATTGGCGACCAGACCGGCGAGCGCCTGCAAATGCGTGGCTACATCGGCCACCAGGAGGGCGCACAGCATGAGCAGCGTTAAGACCTGGCGACGGGCCGCCCTGGCCGCCTACATCGCCGCAGGCGTCGCCCTGCCCCTGGCTGGCTATGCCCTGGCAACCACACAGGCCAACGTCAACGCCGTGGCCGCCGCACAACAGCGCCTCAGTGACAGCCAATGGCGCGACCACCTGACCAACGACGACCAGGCCAGCGCGGACAGAGCCGCCGGCGAGCTGCTGCCGCTCGACTCCCGCCCGTACTCCCCCGCCATTGATTGGGCTGCCGTGGCCGTGCGTGTCACGCCGTCCGTGGTCATGGTTTCCACGCTGGAGAATGCCCGAGGCGATGGCCGCAGCAATCGCGCTTGGCTTATCCCTGGCGTACAGACCAACCAGGCGACCGCCTGGCTAACTTGGTATCGGGCTTGGAAAGCCGAGTGGGCGAAGCTCGACCAGGAACGCGAATGGGTCACGATGGGCGCGGGCTTCCTGATCGGTGACGGCCACCAGGTGGCGACCGCCGGGCACGTCCTCAGCGGCACCGAGGCGGTGCGCGTCAAGCTGGCATCGGGCGAATGGCGACCGGCCCGCATGGTCGGTGTCGATCCATCCCAGGACGTGGCCCTGTTGCGGATTGAGGGCGAACCCGGCCAGCCGGTGACGGTGGCCCCGGCCATGCCTCACCAGGGCCACGCAGTGGCAACGATCGGAGCGCCCCAGGGCTGGGGGTTCTCACTGTCGGCCGGACTGGTGAGCCGCTACGGCATGGCCGCCGGCATGTTCCAGGATTGGCCCATGCTCCAGATTGCCGCGCCGATCATCGGCGGCAATTCCGGCGGGCTGGTTTTCAATGCCAGGGGGGAAGCCGTGGGCATGGTTTCCTTCGGTAAGCAGACATTCAATCAGGCTGTCCCGATAGGCCGCGTTCTGGACGTGGCCGCACAGCTTGAACGCTGGGATGCCGTCATGGGGCGCTGCAAGGCGCTGACCAATGGCGGCATTTGCGGCTAATCGAATCTAAAGGCCGGGCCTTCGCTCTGGTCTGCTACCGATCCGCCGAGGGCGGTTCGATGAACGAACCTCAATCTATTGGAGCACCAAGCTATGAAAAACCTTCGTAACGCGCTTTTCCTGTCCGTGGCCGTCCTGATGGCTTCCCCTGTCGTCCATGCTTCCCAGGACGAGGACGCCGCCCGCGCCTCGATCTTCGCGCCTGTGCAGGCCGCTTATGAGTTCTACCAGGTGGAGGCCCGCAGGGGTCAGAACCAGGTTGATGCCATCGAGGACGAGCTACGAGACCCCGAGCTGTCGGCCGAGCGTAAGCAAACGCTAAGGGTTGCCCTGGCGGCCTTGCGTGCCAGACAGGCCGCAGCTTATGAGCGGCTACAAGCCGAAAGCGCCCTGGCTCAGTTGAAGATG
>CAYQZF010000123.1:0-7578 GCA_964421895.1 uncultured Nitrosomonas sp.
ATGGAAATCTCCGTTATCAGGAGGTTCCAAAATTCTACTGATCTTTGTCTACTTACAGGGGGAGTTTACGGCTGTAGTAGATCAGGTTAAATCTGAGTCCAAAGTTTGAGTATTTTTAGTTGTTGTTAAGGTGTTCCATAGTTGAATCTGAATTTACATTCTTTGAGAAACAGTGGAAATGATTCTTTAGCTTAACCGACCAGCGTATTCTCAAGTTAGCCTAGGTATCCCCTAGGCTTTTTTATTGGCGGATATCCAGCGAAGCTTTGTATTCTCGCCACCCACCGAAATGAGTTATTTCTAGCATCCCTTCACACAGATAAGATTCTCCAAGGATTCCTAGCACTTCCCGATTGTCAGCCAAGAGAATTTTTCCAATCGACAGCCCGACTGGTTCACGGCTTAACAATTCGCCAATGTTAGATGACTCTATGCGCCATATTTCCAAGGATATTTGTTCGACACTCGAACAATGCTGCATTGCCGGTCGTTCAGTTGCTAATAATTCAATAGGCTAGGTCGGAAACCGTGGAAAATAGACCTACCAGAATCATTTTAACCATGACCGTCTTTATGGCGAGGGTTTCATTTTACGAGCTACGCGACGAATTAGAAAAACTGAAGAATCCAAAGTGGAATTAAATTCCACTTCTGCCCGCAAACCCGCATCAAATTGTGATAACGATCAAAAGTTATTCGCAGGCATTAATGAGGAAAATGAAGCTATCCACAGAATGAAGGGAACCAATGAAGGATAAATCACTCTTAAACGGTGAATCAACTCTCCCTTCTTTGATTCTTTAACCGCATCAACCAGTGTATCAATGCATAGTCGGATGGTTGAATAAATTTCTTTGCCAGTGCTCTTTGAGTGCTGGTTTTTTTATTTCTGGCATACTGAAATTTCAGTAATTTTCCAGAAATCAGATTCAGCAATAAAGAAATTCACCAGAAGGTCTGCTTTTATGAGGTCTTCTTATTGCTTAATGTTGACTGGATTTCCTTACACTGACCTTACACGATGCCTGAAAAACAAAAAAGCACTTAGGAGTATAATCCATGAGTGCTTGTTTTTTGGTAGGTCGTGGCAGATTCGAACTGCCGACCAACGGATTAAAAGGTGTTTTTAACTTACTTTTTATATTAATAATGTACCCGTTAGTGTTCGCCAACCCTCGTCAATAATCGTCAGATTTGTCACGTTCTCATTTTGGAAAAAGCTAATTGCCTATGCCTTATCATACCAGGCTGGCATAGCCAGTCTGTCTTAATTCCATGCGAAAGAGGAAGCTTTTGTGCCGCATAATTATTAGCGGTATTGATCTACTGATTACGAATTATTTCTCAGTTTGTTTTGTTTTTGTTATTAATTTAGATGTATCGGTATTTAGAATGTAGATTTCTGAGAAATAGATATGGGGTGTCTCATTTGGTACTAGAAAAAAGAGAAGAAAAAAAGTTCGAAAAGCGTATGAAATAATGAATTAGAAGAAATCTCAGCAAAAAACTAATTTGGCATAAAGGCTCTGGACTAGCGATTTATATCTCCAGCAAAACTGCTACTGCTTATAGCAGCGCTGGATATTTATCTTTTAAAAATCATGTAGGGAAACAAATGATCAATAGGCTTTTCTATATTCGCTTTGGTTTGTTAGGTATTTTACTTTTATTGATTTGTGGCAAAGGGATCGCAAATCATGGCGATCTTGATCCGCGGTGCCCAGATGTTGAAATTTCAGGAGGTGAATCGATCACTTTCTGGTTTGAAGATTACTACACAGGAAAACCTTACCAAAGTGGAGATGCCATTCCTACAGGTATTCGAATGAATCACTATCAGCATGCAGAAGCTTTTGGGTCATGTGATATCAATATATGGGATTCAACAGCAAACAGCTGTGTAAGCAATCATCAAGAGCGAGGCATTTATTATACAAAATCTACCAATTATGGGCCTATGCCGGCCACTAATTGGCAAGCAGCTTCTACTAGCTCAGCCGGAGAAAGTTGGACTGATTGCTCGCAAAAGCTTGTTCATATTCTTGAGACAGGAGTAACTCCTTGTTCCAAAATACATCTACTATTTTTTCTATTTCCAGGTAACTACGTTATAAAAAATGACGTAATAATGTCCTCAACATCTTGTAATTTAAAACCTAGTACTCTAATTGGTCCAGTAGCTCGATTTACTGCAATTGAACCCAAAAAAAATAAATGCCCTAATGCCGACGCACGGGGAAATCCTTGTAGCACCAGTACTGGGAACAAACACCAACGTGAGGACGATTTTATGGGACCCCATTTACCTTTTGTCCGTTTCTATAATTCACAATTTTTTGCTGATGTCGGCATTGGTTATGGTTGGATGACACCCTTCCATAAACGGCTTGCTATCGGAGGATTTCAAATTTCTAGTGGACTGTTCGGTGAAAGAATAGTCCTTCTGCGCTCCGATGGCGCAAGTGAAGAATTCAAGCAGCAGGTCAATGGCACTTATCTTGGTGATGCAGACAGCGAATTCACGCTGGTGAAAACAAGTAACAGCTATATGCTCACTGAGGAAAGGCAATACGGAAACCTATAATGAGCGCGGCTTCATCCTGTCTGAGGTGGACGCTGCAGGCAATACGACATCCTATAGCTATAACACGGATGAGAAGCTGGAGACGGTGACAGGGCCATACGGCCACCAGCTCAGCTTTACCTATAATGCTACGAACAAGCGGATAGAAACCGTTACCCTCCCGGATGGCAAGGTATTGCAATACGCTTACCAACTGATAAGTAGTGACCAAACTTACAATCTGACTTCGGTTATCTATCCTGGCGCTACAACCAAAACCTATCACTACGAAAGTACAAACCTCCCCCATCACCTGACAGGGATCACTGATCAAAATGGCGTGCGGTTCGCTACCTGGGAATACGATGCCAGTGGCCGTGCAATACGCAGCGAGCATGTTGAAACCACCAATGCCGCCCCACAGGAGCGGTTTCTTTTCAGCTGGGATACCACTTACCAGACGACCGTCACCGATCCGCGCGGCAATCAGGAAGTTTTCAAATTTAATATTGAGAAACTCGGGCGCAAAACTCTCAAAGAAAAAGTGAATTTGGCTGATAACAAAAAGCTGCTGCAGACTTTTGATTCGCGCAACAACCTCACTTCCCGCACAGATGAGGAAGGCAATAAAACCGCTTATTCCTACAATACCACCAATCAGCGCCTGAGCATGGCTGAGGCTTCGGGAACGACGAAGGCACGAACGACTAGTTACACGTATTACTCCAACGCCATCGACCTATTGACGACGATTACAAAACCCAGTATCGCCTCCGGCCATTCAGCGGTTACCACCATCGGTTATAACAGCGATCTGGTGCCTGACAGCATCACGCAAGCGGGATTCAGGCCGGACGGATCATCGGTCAGTCGGACAGTGACACTGGGCTATAACGGGCGTGGACAGGTTATCAGTATCGATGGGCCACGCACGGATATGAGCGATATCACAACCTTTAATTATCATAGCTGCACTTCGGGCAGAGAATGCGGCCAATTGGCAAGCATTACCAACGCGCTGAATCATACGACGGTATTCAATGCATATGACGACGCAGGCCGGATAACAACGATGACCGACCCTTGGGGCGTCGTGACCACCTATACTTATGATGATTTCGGGCGACTAGTCGAAATCAAACAGACACCGCAAAGTGGAGCCGTGCGCATCACCAGCTACAGCTACAACGCGCTCGGCAAGCTTGCAAGCGTTACCACGCCTGCCGGTACGACCCTGACATACAGTTACGACAATGCGCATAATTTAGCCAGCGTCAGTGACAACCAAGGCAATGCAGTCAATTATAAATACGACCTGAGCGGCAACCGCATAGAAGAAAAAGTAATCAATTCAGGTGGAGGTCTTGTGAACACCATCCAGAAAACCTATGACGTGCGCAACAATCTGCAAACCCTCAATAACGGCGGCTCACTCACGCAACTGGTGCATAATGCGATCGGCAATCTGGTCAGTCATACCGATGCCAACAACCATGTGACCACCAACGACTTCAATGCGCTGAATCAGCTGACACAAACCATCGATGCATTAACCAACCCGACAAACTACAGTTACGACAAGCAAGACAACATCGTAGCGGTGCAAAGTCCTATCAATGCAACGACGACCTATGCCTACGATGATCTGGGTAACCTAGTCAGTGAAGTCAGCCCGGATCGCGGCACTACAATGTATACCTTTGACGCGGCCGGTAATGTGCTCAGCCAAGCGGATGCACGTGGTGTAACCGTCACCATGACTTACGACGCCTTAAATCGCGTTTTGATGCGCAGCTATCCCGGTACCGTTGAGGATGTCGCGTATGTTTACGACAATTGCACCCAAGGAACCGGCCGGTTATGTTCCGTGCAGGATCAAAGCGGCACGACGGCTTACACCTATGATCCTTTCGGCAATGTCATCACGCGCATACAAACCGTTCTGGGTATCAGCTATACCACGCAATTTGCCTATAACGCCGACGATCTTCTCAATAAGGTGACTTATCCAACCGGGCACGTCATCACCTACACACGCAATGTGCTGGGCCAGATCACGGCTGCGAATCTGACTTTCAACGGACAAACCAATCCGATCATCTCAAACGCCAGTTATACCGCCGATGGTTTGCTGGCAGAACAAACATTTGGCAACGGCCTGCTGGAAACACGAAATTACGATGCCCAGCGGCGCTTGACCACATGGCAGGTAAGCGGCGTATTCTCCAGAGCCAACACCTACGATCCCGTAGGCAATACACTGAGCCGTACGCTGAACTCGGGTACCCAGACTTTTACTTACGATGCGATGGATCGGCTGCTCACCGATTCCGGCGTGGGCACGAACTATACGTTTAGCTATGACGGCAACGGCAACCGGCTGACTGCTGATATAGGCGGCGTGCAGAGCCAGTGCGGTTACGAATTCGGTTCAAATCGCATGAACTTCCTCGACGGTGCGCCGGTTCTGTTGGATGCGGCGGGAAATACGCTGGTGCAACGGAGAGTAACCATGACCTATAACCAGGCCAATCGCCTGGCGACAATCGGCAGTCTCGGCCCGTTCACTTACAACGCCGATGGACAGCGCACGACCAAACCCGCACCCAGCGGCACGACTGTTTTCCACTATGGCATGGATGGTTTACTGCTGGCTGAGACCACCGAAGCCGGTAATCCCATCCGTGTTTATTTCTGGGCGGAAGACCGACCTATTGCGCAAATGGATACGGAATTGACCTATCTGCATGCCGATCACCTCGATACGCCAAGGATCGGCACCAATAGCAACGGCACCATCGTATGGCAATGGAACAGCGATGCCTTCGGCAGCCTGCTGCCCAATGAAGATTCTGACGGCAACGGCACGCCAACCACTGTCAATCTGCGCTTCCCCGGTCAGTATTTCGATAAGGAAACTAACCTTCACTACAATTATTTCCGCGATTATGATCCAAGGATCGGGCGGTATTTGGAAAGTGATCCGATTGGATTGGCGGGTGGGCTAAATACCTTTGGGTATGTGGGGCAGAATCCGCTGGGGTTTGTTGATCCAACTGGTGAAATTCTTTTTGCTCCTATAGTTATTGGTGGCTTAATTGGAGGAGGAATTGAATTGGGTTCTCAACTCTTGAAAAATGATATAGAGAAATGTGAGATAGATTCTGTTGCCATAATTAAAGGGACACTGAAAGGTGCTATTCCTGGTGGTTTCTTGGGTAATATTGGGCGTTTAGGCATGCCAGGTAAGGCAATTGGAGGGATTATTCAAAGAAGCTTACAGGGTACGCCTTTTGGAAAAGGAGGTTCAATAAATAAAGGGCCTATTAGATTAGGAGTTGGTGATGCTCCCGGGGGTACAGCAAGAATACGATTGGGTCTTCCTGGTAAAAATAATAAGATCGATCTTATGGATCTGGGACCAAGATGATTGATAAAATGATAGAAAATAAATTTATATTGAAATTAATTAATCGACTTGAGTCGGAGAGTATAGATGTTACTTTGTTAAAAAAAGAGAAAGAATTTGAAGATGAGATAGATTATAGATTAGGTGAGTTAGGTATTGCTATTTTTATAGACTCGGAATTGCCTCAATTTCACGTCTTCTGGAATACACCTCTAGGAGAGAAATACCTACCTTATGAAAAATGGTCATTTAGAAGTCTTGATGAACAAATGGATTGTTTCATTGATGACTTAATTGTTTACTATAAATTTCCTAATAAAAGATTAAATCCTTTTTTTAGAGCTTTTAAATGGATATTGGATCAAGTTGGAATTTTCAAGATCAAGTAAATAGAAGTAAGCCCGGTAGGATGCGCTGAATGAAAGGAAGCGCATACTTTTATTAAACTGTCTTTGTATGAATAAGCTAACGAAGAGCGGAATGATTACGGCTTATTGTCAACTCGTATTGGGTAAACTGTTTTTATTACGACCTAGATGGCTTATAGCTGTCAAAACCTAGAGTCAGGAATTTGATCCGCGTTTATTTCTGGGCGGAAGACCGACCTATTGTGCAGATGGATACGGAATTGACCTATCTGCATGCTGATCACCTTAATACGCCGAGGATCGCCACCAACAGCAACGGCACCATCGTGTGGCAATGAAACAGCGATGCCTTCGGCAGCCTGTTGCCCAGCTTAGGTAAGCTTATCGAGGTAATGGATAACCTCAACGGCTTGTGGAGCTATGCCACTACCGAATGGCTGCGGTTAACGTTGCCCAATCCGGAAGATCAAACCCGTTCACGCTGGCCAATTCATCCATTGTGGGGCTATTTATCATCAGTGGATTGGCAAACCGATAACAATCCCTTATTGCCGCGTTTCAGTTCTGCGCGTATTCCCAGCAATGAAATGATTTTCCGCAGTGCATTGAGTTCTCTTATTTCCTTCATGGCGCGCGAGCAAATCACAAACTTCGATCATGGGTTTGCTGCCTATAAATTGGCTTTCTATCAGCACTTCGAAGAAAAGAGCTTCAATCTGGGGCTGTCTTTCGATGATTTCATCAAGGAAAAGATCGCCATCAAAGCGCGTCAGTTCAATACCATCCTGAATCGCGATATCGAAGCGGAGAATAAAACAAAACTGAAAAAAGATGCTGCTGCCTATCGGAAACAGTCAGACGGTGAATAACGATGGATAAAGTTAGTCTGCCCCTGCCTGCCATTCGATGCTTGTCCAAGGAAGAAGCAGCGCAATATCTTGGTATTGGCGTTACATTGCTTACAGAGTTGGAAATTCCTTATATCAAGCTGGGTCGTCGTTGTTTATACGACAGGGTTGACCTGGATGCATGGATAGAAGAATATAAGCAAGGCGAGTACGGGCGGGCTAAGAAGGAGGCAACATGGCCCAAACCCAAGAAGGAGTCTACCGGAGGTAAGATTTTCGCTTCTGGTGGATTGCAACAACGCTCCCAAACGGCAAAAGAATACGCCAAAGCGCTGGGACTGAAAACCGGCAAGATGCCGAAGCACTGCTAGCCAAAATCCGGCTGGAAGC
>CAYQZF010000124.1:0-7539 GCA_964421895.1 uncultured Nitrosomonas sp.
GCGCCGAAGCGGTGGCGTACGCCAAAACGCTGCACGCGCTGGTACGCTGGATCGGTATTTGCGATGGCAACATGCAGGAAGGCTCGTTCCGCTGCGATGCAAACGTTTCGGTACGCCCGCGCGGCACAGATAAACTCGGCACACGCTGCGAAATCAAGAATCTGAATTCGTTCCGCTTCCTGGAAAAAGCCATCGACTATGAAGCCAGAAGGCAAATCGAAATTCTCGAAGACGGCGGCACAATCCGCCAGGAAACCCGGCTGTACGACGCCAATAAAGACGAAACGCGCACCATGCGCAGCAAGGAAGACGCCAACGACTACCGCTACTTCCCCGACCCGGATTTGCTGCCGCTGGAAATCTCCGTAAGCTGGATTGAGCAGGTCAAATCCGCCTTGCCGGAATTGCCGCAAGCGCGCCGCGACCGATATGTCGCCGAATTCGGGCTATCCGCCTACGATGCCGCCGTGCTGACCGCTTCGCGCGAAACCGCCGATTACTTCGAAGCCACGGTCCGGCAACTGCCATCACAAGCCAAATTGTGCGCCAACTGGATCATGGGCGACATCAACGCACAATTGAACAAGGAAGGCATCGACATCAGCGCCTGCCCGGTCAATCCGCCCCAGCTTGCCGCGTTGTTGATGCGCATCAGCGACGGCACCATTTCCGGCAAAGCCGCGAAAACAGTGTTTGAAAGTATGTGGAACGGCGAACTGGACAAAAACGCCGACGCCATCATTACCGCCAAAGGCTTAAAACAAATTTCCGATGACAGCGCCATCGAAAAAATCGTCGGCCAAGTCCTCGCCGCTAATGCGCAACAAGTCGCCGATTACCGTGCCGGCAAGGAAAAAGCCTTCAACTCGCTGGTCGGCCAAATCATGAAAGCCACGCAAGGCAAGGCCAATCCGGCGCAAGTCAACGTCATGCTGAAGAAAAAGCTGGATGGTTAAGTGGAAACTCCGAGAAAGGTAACAGAACCATCAGGCAAGGTGAGATCCGGTGAGAAAGGCAGCTTTCGAGTGATCTATAAGCATTTCAAGCCTGATTTCAACGCAGCATGACCACCCGCAGTAGTTTTTTCAAATCTTCCCAAACAAAAACCAGGCATGCAGCCCCTCGTATACAATGAATACCGGTTATAGTGCTATACTCGCAAACCTGTTGTAAGCATCGAAGAAATCATTGCTTTGCCTGCGCATTTGAGCGCTGAAGTAAATAAGCGGAGCTTTTTCTTCTATTCCGGTCATTACATCTGCAAACGTTAACTATAATGCTGGCATCCGTTGTCATCACGTCCATCAATCATGTTCTGCGCAGCGAGCAGCGGGCATGCGCGCGGTTGCAATCGCATGCGGGCAAAACGATTGGCATCCGGATACCGCCGGTGATTGGTTTCAGCGTTGAGATAGATGGCGAAGGTAAGCTAAGGCTCGTGGATAACGCACAATCGGCAGATGCAACGCTGGCATTACCGCTGTTGTTTTTGCCGCGTTTGATTGCACGGGAGCCAGATGCGCTCGAGGCGGTCACCGTCAGCGGCGATCAAGCGCTTGCCGATGAATTGATTGCGATTACCAAGCAGATCGACCCAAGCGTGATCCTTGCGCATGATTTGAGTAAAACGGTCGGCGATATTCCCGCGCATCGCATCGTTCAAGCGGGTGAGCAGCTGGCGCAGTGGCACAACGGCAACGTTCACCGTTTAGCGCAAGCGCTTGCCGAGTATTGCACCGAAGAAACCAGCTTTCTGACCAAACCGGCGGCTATCGAGCGATTTGCACAAGAAGTGCGAAACTTGCAGTTTGACATTGAAAAACTGGAGCAACGGCTGAATCAGTTAGGCCGGTTAACCCGGTAATACATCGCAACCAACCGGAACCGGAATACTCATCTCATCATGAATAAACTTACGCAATCCTGACAACCCGCCAGATACCCGCTCATTTCCTATTGCCGATCTTTCATGCGCTTATTCCGTCTCCTAAAAATACAGTACGTCGCGTTTAAATTCGGCCTGGACGAGTTCGTTCTGGGTCATAGCCGGTTACGATTCTTGCGTGTGCTAGTCAGGACGCTGACCTTCTGGCGGAAACTGGATAGACCGCGCGGCGAAAGACTGCGGCTGGCGTTGGCAACCTTGGGGCCGATTTTTGTGAAATTCGGCCAAATGCTGTCGACCAGGCGCGATATTCTGCCTCAGGATATCGCCGATGAACTGGCCAAGCTGCAAGATCAGGTACCGCCCTTCTCCACCGAGCTTGTTTTCGCGACACTGGAAAAAGAATTCGGCCAGAAAGTCGATGACGTATTCTTCAAATTTGACCCCATCCCCATCGCCAGCGCATCGGTTGCGCAGGTGCATTTGGCTACACTGCCCAACGGCACCGAAGTCGCGGTCAAAATACTGCGCCCGAATCTCGCAACAGTCATTACGCATGATATCGCACTGATGGATACCGGCGCCTGGCTGGCCGAAGCGTTGTGGGCGGACGGCAAGCGTCTGAAATTGCGCCAGGTCGTTTCGGAATTCGCCCGCCATCTCGATGACGAACTTGACTTAATGCGCGAGGCGGCCAATTGCAGCCAGTTGCGCCGCAACTTTCTCGATTCGCCGTTGCTGCTGGTTCCCGAAGTGCACTGGGACTACTGCCGCAGCAGCGTGATGGTGATGGAACGCGTCAAAGGCATTCCGATCAGTCACGTGGAAGAATTAAAAGCACAAGGCGTCGATATTCCGCAACTGGCGCGCGTCGGCGTGGAAATCTTTTTTACCCAGGTATTCCGCGACGGTTATTTTCATGCCGACATGCACCCAGGCAATATTTTCGTCGGTAAAGACGGTCGCTACATCGCAGTCGATTTCGGCATCATGGGCACACTCAGTGATCAGGATAAAAACTACCTGGCGCAAAATTTCCTGGCTTTTTTCCGCCGTGATTACGCCCGCGTCGCTCAAGCCCATGTCGAAGCCGGATGGGCACCCAAGGATACCCGCGTGGACGATTTCGAGGCCGCTGTCCGGGCGGTGTGCGAACCGATTTTCGACAAACCGCTGAAGGAAATCTCGTTCGGACGCGTTCTGCTGCAATTATTCCAGGCATCGCGACAATTCAACGTCGAAATCCAGCCGCAGCTGGTGCTGCTGCAAAAGACCCTGCTCAACATCGAGGGCCTGGGGCGCGACCTCGACCCCGATCTGGATCTATGGAAAACGGCCAAGCCGTTCCTGGAAAATTGGATGTCCGAACAAATCGGCTTGCGCGGATTTGCCAGCCGGATCCAAAAAGAAGCCCCCAACTGGGCCATCATCCTGCCGGAATTTCCCCGCCTGATCCATCAGGCTTTTGCTGAAAACCGCAATCATGAGCTAGAAAGAAGAATGGCCGATCTGGTGGCTGAAGAAAAACGCCAGAACCGCTTGCTCTTACTTATTGCAATGCTGCTGGCCGGATTGCTAGCATGGCAGATATTTCAGTAATTCCACACAATAATCGGCGCAAACCGGAACCGAATGATCATCAGCCCGGTAAACTTTGCTAAAGTAACCGCTTTCTTCCCGCTGATGAACGTATGACGCTCCTTGAGATACGCAGCGTGACAAAACGGTTTGGCAATTTTACCGCGGTGGACAATGTCAGTATCGCCGTCGAAGCCGGGGAATTTTTTACGTTGTTGGGTCCTTCCGGTTGCGGCAAGACAACACTGCTGCGCATGATCGCCGGTTTTGATGCGCCCGACAGCGGGGAAATTTTGCTCGATGGCAAAAATATCGTCGGCCTGCCGCCGGAAAAACGCCCTTTTCATACGGTTTTCCAAAGCTACGCATTATTCCCGCACATGACAGTCGCCGGTAATATCGGGTTCTCGCTAAAAATGGCGGGAAAAACACGAGAGGAAATCAAAACCCGGGTTGCCGAGGCATTGCATGAAGTCGAACTCACTTCCTTTGCCGAGCGCTACCCGCATGAATTATCCGGCGGACAAAAACAGCGCGTGGCATTCGCACGCGGACTCATCAATCAGCCGCGCTTGTTGTTGCTGGACGAGCCATTGGGCGCGCTGGACGAGAAATTACGCGAGAATATGCAACGCGAGCTGATCAATTTACAAGCCGAAGCCGGTGTTACGTTCATTTATGTCACGCATGCGCAGAACGAAGCGTTGGCGTTGTCGCATCGCATCGCCGTGATGAATCAGGGAAGAATCGAACAGATCGACGAACCGTCCCGCATTTACAATTTTCCGGTTAACCGCTTCGTGGCCGACTTCATCGGTAAGATCAATATGCTGAAAGCGCAGGTTAGCGAAGTTTCCGTCGCCCATTTAATATTAACCGTCAACGGATTGGGCGAAATCAAAGTGCCGGTCAAGGCGCACATCAACACCGGCGCTCAGGGTGTCATCGCCATCCGCCCGGAGCAAGTCCATATCGCTGCGCGCGCGGAAGACGTGACAGCTGAATTCCAATCGACCGGAAAAATAAAGGATTTCTTCTATATCGGCGATGTTACGACGTATATCATCGAGCTTGCCAACAGCACGCGCATCGAGGCATTGCTCCCCAATTCCGCGCCCGGGCATACCAAGCTTTTTGAAATCGGCGATCCTGTTGTGATCAGCTGGCAAGAGCAATCCGCGCAATTTTTTCCCGATTAACCGATTGTTGACCTGGATATGCAGTTATCAAACCGGATTGTCAAATGGCTTATCAGCACCCCACCGCTGCTGTTCTTGCTGATATTCTTCGCTGCACCAAGTGCGATCATGGTATTGACTTCTTTCCGTCTGCCAGGCGAATTTGGCGGCCTGGCGCCGGTTCATATCCTGCCGGGCGATGTCAGCGAAGAATCCGGTTTGACGATCGAAACCTATCAATTCTTCTTCAGCGATTTCATTTACCTCGAAATATTCCTGAAATCTTTCGTTGTCGCCACGTTCACCACAGTGATCTGCATCGCCATGGCTTATCCGCTGGCACTACTGATCGCCCGCAGCCGGAAAAAATTCCGGAATCTGATGATCATGCTGGTCGTGCTGCCGTTCGCCAGCAATTTTCTGATCCGCATTTATGCCTGGATGATCATTCTAGGCCCGGAATCGGCGCTCAGTCATGTGATCAACCATACTTTGGCCGTTTTCGGCATCGCCCCAGTCACGCTGCTTTTCTCGCCGTTTGCGGTTCTGATCGGTATGATTTATGTGCATTTGCCGTTCATGATCCTGCCGCTGTATACCAATTTGGAAAAACACGACCCGATCCTGCTGGATGCCGCGCAGGATCTCGGCGCGAATCGCTGGCAGCGCTTCTGGTACGTCACCTGGCCGCAATCGCTGCCGGGTATTTTCTCCGGGTCGGCGCTGGTGTTCATTCCCGTGCTTGGCATGTTCGCCATCCCCGATATTCTGGGCGGAACCGGCGACATCATGATCGGCAATCTGATCAAAGACCAGTTTCTCGGCACGCGCGACTGGCCATTCGGCTCGACACTGTCGATCATGCTGACGCTGGCGGTGCTGATCATCGCCGGATTATTCGCCCGGCTCGCCAAGCCAGCCACCAGGATCACCTGACCATGAACCGCTTCCAGGTAATACCGCCACCATGCCGCGCCGGATGACCGCTTTATGGCTCGTATCGATCGGGGTATACGCCTTTTTGTATATCCCGCTGATCATCGTCGTGGTGTTTTCCTTCAACGACTCGAAACTCAACGCCGAATGGGTGGGATTTACGCTGCATTGGTACAAGGCTTTGCTGCATGATCATGAAATGCTGCTGGCCGCGCGCAATTCATTGATCATCGCTGTCAGTGCCAGCACGATCGCCACGATCCTAGGCACCATGGCCGGTCTGGCGATTCACCGCTACAAACTGAAGGTGTTACCGGTGTTGGCGTTTACCCCGGTGGCCATGCCGGAGATATTGCTCGGTGTCTCGCTGCTGCTGTTTTTTCTGCAAGTGCTCAACCTAACCCTCGGCATGGTTTCCATCATCATTGCGCACACCACTTTTTGCGTTGGATTTGTCGCGATTATCGTACGCGCGCGTTTGCAAGGAATGGATGAGTCCATTTTCGAAGCAGCGCGCGATCTCGGCGCGACACCGTGGCAAACTTTCCGGCAAATCACCCTACCCTTGATCAGACCGGCCATCATCGCCGGGGCTTTAATGTCGTTCACGCTGTCGATCGACGATTTTGTTATTACCTTCTTCACCAAAGGCGTCGGCGAACCGATTTTGCCGATCCAAATCTATACGATGATCAAGGTGGCAGTCACACCGGAAGTCAATGCCATCTCCACCCTGCTGATGCTGCTGACGTTGACGCTGATCATCATCGCTTCGCGATTCGACAGCAGTATGCTGGGTGAATCCAAGTAATCATGCACTGTTGGCTGCCGCTTCCGATTGCCGCGTTGGTTCTCGCCATGATCGTTATGCTGAGCGGTTGCAATCCTGCGTCCAACCATCAACCCGCTGCGCGTATCCTGCAGCTATTCAACTGGAATAATTACATTGCACCGCAAACCGTGCAGCACTTTGAAACACTGTGCGATTGCCACGTCGAACAGGATTATTTCTCCGATAACGAGGAAATGCTGGCCAAGCTGGCTGCGGGCGCCACCGGCTATGATTTGATCGTTCCGACCGGCAATGCCATGGATACGCTGATACGCCAAGGCGTTCTAGTACCGCTGGATAAAACTTTATTACCGAATCTGAAAAATATCCATCCAGCTTATTTGAAAACGCAATTCGACCCGGAAAACCGCTATTCCGTCCCGTATGCCTATACGCTCACATTGTTAGGATTCAATACTCAGAAAATTCGTGAACTGGGTTTTCCGGCCGACACTTGGGCGCTTATCTTCGAACCCGAATACCTGAAGAAAATAAAGGGGCGCGTCACCGTGCTGGACAGTCCGCGCGAGTTGATGGCCGCGGCATTGTTATACCTGGGCTACGCGGCAAACGATCAGGATGAAGCGCATTGGAATCAGGCCAAGGAATTGATTATCCGCGCCAAGCCCTATTGGGCGGCGTTCAGCAACACCAGCTACATCCGTGAAATCGCCATCGGCGATTTATGGGTGGTGCACGGTTATTCCAACGATTTGTTTCAGGCCGCGCTGGATGCTAAAAAAACCGGCCGCCCTTTCACCATCGATTACGCCATTCCCAAGCAAGGCGCGGTGATGTCGCTGGACAGCATGGTGCTGCACAAAAGCGGAAAGCACCCTGATTTGGCCCATCTGTTCATTAATTTCATGCTGGACGGCAAGAATTCCGCCGAACTGACCAACCTGATCGGATCCGGCAATCCGAACACCGCGGCAAAGCCATTTATCCGGCCGGAATTGGTACACAACGAGGTGATATTTCCGGATGACGATACCTTAGCGCGGCTGGAAATGGTCACCGATCTGAATCATCAGCAGCGCCGGATACTCAGTCGCATTTGGACGGAAATAAAATTGCGTTAAACTTATCCTTTTTCACATTCTTTCCGGGAATACTCATGAGTTATTATC
>CAYQZF010000125.1:0-7519 GCA_964421895.1 uncultured Nitrosomonas sp.
GTTCTGTGAGACTTCTGTATACTACGCCAATTTTCTCGATCCAGGACACGATTCGCGGCTGCTCAAGGAGCGTCTGGGTGTTGTTCGCGCGGCTAAGTAACGTATTTTCACAGTCAAAGTAAACCATGAAAACTTATCTTGTGGGCGGTTCGGTACGCGACGAACTGCTCGGATTGCCGGTCAAGGATCACGATTATGTTGTAGTGGGCGCTTCACCCGAGGAAATGGTGCGGCTTGGCTATCGTCCAGTGGGCAAGGATTTTCCGGTTTTTCTGCACCCGCAAACACACGAGCAGTACGCATTGGCGCGCACGGAACGGAAGATTTCGCTCGGTTACAAAGGGTTTGAAGTGTACACCTCGCCGCAAGTCACTCTGCAGGAGGATCTGGCGCGGCGCGACCTGACCATCAATTCGATTGCCAAGGATGCGGATGGCAATATCATCGATCCCTTTAACGGCGTGGCCGATCTGGAAGCGGGTATTCTGCGTCACATTAGCCCCGCCTTTTCCGAAGACCCGGTACGCATTCTCAGAGCGGCGCGTTTTGCCGCACGCTTCAATTTTCACGCTGCCCCGGAAACGCTCGACTTGATGAGTGACATGGTGCATAACGGCGAAGTGGACGCGCTGGTGCCGGAACGCGTGTGGCAGGAGCTATCGCGCGGACTGATGGAAAATAATCCATCCCGGATGTTCTACATGCTGCGCGAATGCGGCGCGCTGGCGCGCATCATGCCGGAAGTCGACGTATTGTTCGGTGTTCCGCAACCGGCACATGCGCATCCGGAAATCGATACCGGCGTGCACATCATGCTGGCGATCGATTATGCCGCCGCGCAAAACTATTCGTTGCCGGTGCGTTTTGCCACGTTGACGCACGATCTTGGCAAGGGCACGACCCCGCCTGAGGAATGGCCGCGTCATATCGGTCACGAAGCGCGCAGTATCGAATTAACGCAAAACTTATGCGAGCGCATCCGTGCGCCGAAAGATGTGCGTGACCTTGCCGTGCTGGTTGCCCGTTATCACGGTGATGTGCATCGCGCGGAAGAGTTGAAGCCTTCCACGATGGCAGACCTGCTGCAAGCAGTCGATGCCTACCGCAAACCCAGCCGCTTCGACGAATTCCTGCAAGCTTGCGCGTGCGATTTTCATGGCCGCCCTGGTTATGCAACCAGATCGTACATTCCGTCCGGCCGGTTTCTGCAAGCGTATTCCGCTGCGAGAAGCGTCGATGCCGGAGCAATCGCCGCTAAATTGAGTCAGCGCATCATCGATTCCACGGCTTTGCCCGCAGCCATCAATGCGAGCGTGCGCGAAACGCGCATTGCCCGGATAAAAGCCGAATTTAGCTGAAAGGAAAGATTTGCTTGATCTTGGCTGGCAACCGTATTGCAACATCCCGAACCGCTCGCCGGTTGCCTGATTAACAGCCATATCCAAGAAGAGAAACTTCAACATCACTCAATGCATTTGCCTGCTTCGAATAGCTAAAAATAGTGGTGGAAAATTGTTTGTAACAAGCCCTAAGTATTACGAAAAAAATGAAAAGCAATATAAAAATGGCTCAATTCAATAAAGAATAATCTCTAAAAGTAATGAGTTACTTGCCGATAGCAAACAAAAATAAACGAACAGAATATCCTCCAGCAGGATCCGCAAAGTATCCGCGATCGGAACGAGATGACGGATAGACAGAAGAAGCCATTTTTAAAATTGAATTTACATAGATAGGGGATTGTAATGCTAAGGGATATAACAGTGAGAACAGAGCTGATTATCGTAATCGGTCTTCTGTCGGTATTGCTGATTGGTATTGGCGCTCTGGGTTTGCATGGAATAAAGCAATCGAACGAAGGATTAAGGACGGTCTATCAGGACCGCACCGTGACCGCTGTCGATCTGGCGGCGATTAACGATATTTGGGAAATCGTGCGTAAAAATGCGACGGCTTCCGCAGGAACAAAAAGTGTGGAGTTTGCAAAAGGAAAATTGGAAGAAACATCCAGTACGATTAAACGCGCCGAAGAAATCTGGGAAAAATTCATGTCGACTGAGTTGATTCCCGAGGAAGAACAGCTTGCCAAGGAAAAATTGCGATTGCATGCGGCCTATGTGGCAGTAGTCAATAAAATATTCGGGATGGCAATGAGCGGGGATTTCGATGGCGCGGCGAAAAATCTTAAAGAAGAAGCCGAACCGCTATTTTACCGGTTGCACGAAACGATCTACAGCCTGATTACTTTGCAGGGGAAGGTCGCGGCCGAGGAGTACAGTAATGCGGTAAGCAATTACAACTCCATTTTCATGTTCATGGTTGTTACGATTAGCACGGGAGTGTTGCTGGCATGTGTGCTTGGATACATTTTGTTGCGCGGCATTGTGACACCGCTGCATGAAGCGATTGCCATTGCCCAAGCGGTTGCTGCCGGTGATTTATCCACTAAGATCGAGCCGCGTTCGACGGTTAACGGGTTTGGTCGCTTGATCAACGCGCTGGGGGAAATGAATACTAACTTGGTAAAGCTGGTAAGCGAAGTGCGGTCGGATGCAAGCAATATTGCTACGGCTGCGAGTGAGATCGCTTCCGGCAACTCGGACCTGAGTCAGCGTACTGAAGAGCAAGCCTCCAGCCTGGAAGAAACGGCGTCGTCGATGGAAGAGCTGACTTCGACCGTTAAGCAAAATGCGGACAATGCGCGCCAGGCCAACCAACTGGCTGCAGGCGCCTCAGAAGTTGCAGTGAGAGGAGGCGCAGTGGTCGGCCAGGTGGTACAAACCATGAATTCGATCAATGAAAGCTCCAAGAAAATTGTCGACATCATCAGCGTCATCGACGGCATTGCTTTCCAGACCAATATTTTGGCGTTGAATGCCGCAGTCGAAGCAGCACGCGCAGGAGAACAAGGCCGCGGATTTGCGGTGGTGGCAACGGAAGTGCGTACACTGGCGCAACGTTCGGCGGCAGCGGCGAAAGAAATCAAGGAGCTGATCAACGACTCGGTAGCGAAAGTGGAGGATGGCTCGCGCTTGGTCGATGAAGCGGGTGCCACGATGGATGAAATCGTCAATGCGGTAAAACGCGTGACCGATATCATGAGCGAAATTTCGGCTGCATCACAGGAACAAAGTTCCGGCATTGAGCAGGTCAATCAAGCGGTAACCCAAATGGACACAGTCACGCAACAAAACGCTGCATTGGTGGAAGAAGCGGCCGCAGCGGCGGAATCCATGCAAGAACAAGCGCAAGTGCTCGCACAAGCAGTGAGTATTTTCAAATTCTCGGAAGGCAGCAATTCCGGGATCGCCAAGCCGGTCAAAAGAAGTAACCGGACCGTTGCAAAACTGCCGGATCGCGGCCCTGTGACCAAGAAGACCGCAACTTCTCCCGCTGAAACTTCCGCGGCATTACCAGATTCATCCCGTAAAGTGGCGGCGGGTGGCGGCAGTGATTGGGAAGAGTTTTAAATGCAGTTGATTGTCCTAAAGCTCCAGAAGCCATTAGCCCGGTAACATAATAGTATAGACACCCTGCTCTAAAGCGCACGAGACCTCGTGGAGCGGCTTCCGTTCCACGGGGTTTTTTGTTGAATTATCTTCAGAATCATATCTCAGCAGGCTATAGTGGTGTTCATTTATCTGGAGCTGTGTTTTTTCTTTGCCGCCGCAGGGTGTTTGATGGTTTTTCTTCAAAGTAGCGGCGTAACCCGCAAAATTACCCGGTAATCCTGTTTCTTGATGGCAGTGCTAGTCAAGGGATAAGGCTGCACGCCCAGCAATTCCAGTTTGTAACCAGAAAGCTCATGAGCGATGGGATAGGAATCCGGCGCAGTCAGCGTGATCTTTTCAGAATCCTTTCCAGCACGGATGACATCGATTACAGCAACTACTTGTCCTGACCAGACACAGACAGCATCGCTCGGACAACGGGAATCATCCGTCACATCGGAAAACTGGAATTGCAGATCGGCGCCGTTGATGTTTGCGGTCTTACCCAGGGCAAGTTTGAACGGAAGATTTAATTCGGCAATATCAGTCGGTGCATCGTCACTATATTTCCGCACGAGAAACTTTCCGCTGTCAAAATCCAAATGTAACTCAACATCGTAGAGCAAATTAGTGTCGTTCACCGTAATCTGCGGAATACGCACTATCTGTCCGGAAGTGGAAAAGCTGGGCAGTTCAACAGCAATTGCGCCGTATGAAACAAAAAAGACGTTGATTAAACCCAAATATAAAAGTGATTTGCGCACGATATTGAACTCCCTCTTCGTTTTTAGCTGATCCAAGCACTTGTTCATGATAGCTATTCCTCGGGTTCGCAGCCACACTCCTTGCCGTCTTGTTTGGGATCGCTCCAGGTCAGCGAGCGGTAATCAAAACCGTTTTCGATTGTGGGTTTGATGATGTCGAAGTAGGGCGAAATGTCGAAATCGCGTGGCGTAAACAGACTATAGTTGCGGATGTGATAGATATCCGCGTAACAATCCGTGTGCATCGGATTATCCGACCAAGTGCGATGAACCTCCGGCAAAATCGGATAGCGCATCGTTTCAAACGCTTGTGCGATTAAGGTTGAACAGATGGCGCGTGTCGGGTCGCCGCTGCCGAAAGCCAGCATGCGTCTGCGCAATCTTCTTGGGACTGGAAGGGTGGGCAGCAAATAGCGCGCAAGATCGAAGATATGCTTGAGATCGTACTTTTGGCCGATGCGCGCGATAACATAATCTACCACGCGCTTGCGATCCTCATTGCTCAAGCCGACCGGACGGCAAATCCGGGTATGCATTTGCGCGTAGTGCGCCAGGGGGATGGCGCGCACACCATCTTGCAAATCCGCTTCCACCAATACCTGAGGTAATTCCCACGGCTCCGGGGGAGGCAGCGCATCGCCGATGTACAGCGCCGCGTGCGACCAGGTCGATTGGGTAAGATATTTTATGGCGACGCTGATGCGCGTATTCCCTTCCACCAGTAGCACATCGCCAGGCTGCAAATATTGCGAGAGCTTTTCCTGACTGATGGTTGCAACTTGAATGCTTTGCCGCACCTGTTTGGTTAAAAATCCCGCCAATCCATGGCCTATTGTTTCAGTGACTCGCCCCATAAACCCTTCCTTATGCTTGAATATATCCGCATACGTTTAACAGTATCGCGGCATCCCGATGGTGATATGAAGTTATACCGCAACGCATGGGACAATTGCCGCCAGCAAAAATTTGCTCGAATAAAAAACGCCTTCTATTATAGGCATCCGAACCCTGTTGTGTGATGGGTAATTTCCCGGTGAATGATGAATGAACATGTTTCCCACTTAATGGCCTTGGCGATCTCCGGCGTCATCGTGACTGTTTGCGTCGTACTGCATTATGAAGCATTGCGTTTTTTAAGCCGCACCGTGGGTGTGCATGTGCATAAACGCATCGGCGTATTGGTGGTCATGCTGGGATTGCTCGTAGCGCATATCGTGGAAATTATCGTTTTCGCATTGGGATATAAAATCATGCAACTACATGCCGAATTGGGTCACATCACCGGTTTAAATGAAAACAATTTTTTTGAATTCATTTATTTCTCATCGGTGGTTTTTACCACGGTGGGATTCGGTGATTTGGTACCCATCGGAGCCATACGGGTGCTTAGCGCCGCTGAGGGTTTGGCGGGACTGGCCATGATCACTTGGTCGGCCTCTTTCACTTTTCTCGCCATGCAGCGCTTATGGCCGCATTTGCTGACATAATCGGAGCGTAACGCCAAGGATTAAGAAGTTCTGGAAGCAACTGCGTCCGGCCGTGCGGCGATGAATTCAGAGCTTTTAAATGGATTTCCATGACTCCGCTTCGCAGCGGAACCATGGGACCGGTTGACTTGATTCCGACTATTTCAGCGCGTTCATTTCCTGATTCAGCTTGGATTTGCACTGCTCACCCTTATTGCCGATGTCCAGTAAGCCGGAGGTGCGCATGCATTCGTTGTACTCGAACAAAATTTCGTTCTTTCTTTGCGCAATCTCGAGCGAGGCTGATAATTGCTTGACTTGCTGCGCGATATTTTTCAGATTCGTTTCCGAGGCAGCGCCGACGCCCTCAATGCTTTCCTTCGTGGCGTCCAGTTTCTTCAGTGACACTTGATTGATTTTATGCACCTGCTCAGCGAATGCCTGATTGGCTTTGCTGGAATAATTTTTTAACTCATCGACATTCTGTTGCGTGATACCGGCCAGCTTGGTCTGGTAGTTATTGAGTTCTCCCTGAACAAAGGAATTGATACTCTCTTTAAAGCCATCCAATGAGTTGTCGACTTCCTGCTTGAATCCGAGCATCTTTTTCTCAATCAGCACTTTGACGTCGTCATCCAGTTTTTTGACGATCGTATCGGAAATTTTCTCAACTTGCGGGCGTGAGTCGATGATTTCTGTTTTTGCTACCGCCAAGTTGGATTTGATATCGTCGGCAAGCGATTTTTGCTTGCTGTCGATTTGATTGAGCGCATTTTTCTCATTTTCCGCAAACAGCCAGGAAATCAGCACCAATTCTTTTTTCTTTTCCTGATTAAGGCCATGAATCATCTCATCCAGAATACTCGCAGCCGCTTCCTTATCCGCAATGCCCTTGGCATGCGCTAAGCTGGCCGAATCCAGTAAGCTTTGCAAACTGCCCTGAATTTCACTGACATTGGTGTTCGCTCTGGCGGACACCATCGATTGGCGGTAAAACTCGTATGGCAGATAAACCAGCCCGATGAGTGCGCACAAGATGGATGCGACCGCTTTCCAGCGTTTGTGCTGGATATAAAAACTCAAACCCAGAAATACCAAAGCCAGCAAAAAAATAGGCGCCAGAATTTGCACAATTTCCAGCCAGCCTCTTTCTATCAGTGATTCAATCGAAACAAACTTCCACATTTTGGTAAAAAACTCGCTCATCGACGACTCCCCATAGGACGAAAAAAAGCAATTAAATGTTATCGCTATAATTCAAAATAGCGATAATTTATCATGGTATACACGCCCGATTGTATAAACTTTGTATTTTGTTACGGACAACGAACGCGGGCATCATGACCAGCCATTGGAAACTGCATCAGAATGGAAAATAAAGTGCCGACAGCCTATATCACCCACCCGGATTGTCTCAAACACGACATGGGCGCCTACCACCCGGAATGCCCGCAGCGGTTGGTTGCTATCGAAAACGAACTGAAAGTTGCGGGACTGCTGGCGCGACTGCAATGCTACGGTGCGCCGCTGGCAACCACGGAACAATTGGCGCGCGTGCACACCGCGGATTACATCGCAAGCATCCGGCAAGCCTCGCCTGCTGCCGGTTTGATGGCATTGGACGCGGATACTGCGATGAATCCTTTTTCGCTCAGTGCAGCACTGCGTGCGGCGGGAGCGGTGGTGCTGGCGACCGATCTGGTATTGGCCGGTACGGTGGACAACGCGTTCTGCGCCATCCGTCCGCCCGGCCATCACGCGGAATCGGATCGCGCCATGGGATTCTGCTTGTTCAACA
>CAYQZF010000126.1:0-7447 GCA_964421895.1 uncultured Nitrosomonas sp.
TTCCGCTTGCATTACACCTTCTCGCACAAGATTCTTGAGAAACTGGTCGGACCGGTGTTTCATATGATCGCCAACAGTTTCGTGGAACACTTCATCGAACGGGCGGAAGTCATCTACGGCAAACGTTGACAGCATCGATGCAAATAGAAGTCGCTTACGCATTGCCGCATATCCAGATTCTGCAGAAACTCGATGTGCCGCCTGACTGTACGGTAGAGCAGGCGATCCGGCGTTGTGGAATTTTGCAGCAGTTTCCGGAAATCGATCTGGCTAAAAACAAACTGGGCATTTTCGGCAAAATCACACAGCCGCAAGCGGTGTTGCAGCCGCATGACCGCATTGAAATTTACCGGCCCTTGATCATCGATCCGAAAGAAGCCCGAAGATTGCGTGCCAAGAAGAAATAACCATTGATCATCCCCAGTCCAACGTTTGGGAGAGAAAAATGAACCGCCTGGTGTTGATATCTCTTGCAACTTGCCTGCTACTTACCCTGTCCGCTTGCGCAACCAAGAAACCGGAAAAGAAAACACCGGATTCAGAATCTCAAGTCAAAATCCCGACGGCTTTCGAGCAGTTATCGCTGAAATCCGATGCCAGAATGGTATTTGAAGACACGGGACAATTCATCTTGCTGGAAGGCAGCAAATGCATGCAGCGCGATAACGGCCGGGAACCGGTAAGCATCGTGCAATGGATAGAAATGCCGGGTTACGTCGATAGCGGCACGGTGGTGTTGAACGGCTGGGATTTGCGCTACGCGAGCCAGGATCGCGAAGTCAATTCGATGCGCGCCGACATCGTGCACAGCAAGCTGGTTAAAAACACCGGTTCTACTTTTTTGGTATTCGAGGCACAAGGCAAGCTGGACGATCAGAACCGCAACGGCGCTTTTGAGTTTTGTGTGTTTTATAGCGCGTTCGGCTATAGCTCCGCTGAAATTGGCGCCACAATTGAGGAAGATTACAACGGTGTCGAAACATCGGCGCTGCAAGATGAAGATCAAGGCGCGGTGGCTACCATGGAACATACCGGAAAGAAAGGCACGCTGAAGAAGAACGATGCGATTGCGATCATCCCGCGCGGTTTCGACTTTCAATTTGCCGATACGTTTGAATGCGAATGGCGCTGGATACCGTGCAAGTGGCGCGATCGTACCGATTATCCCTTGCTGCAAGCGGCCTACAATCTGTCGCAAGCCAATACAGCGCCGAATCCCGGCGGCAGCCCGCATTGGGCGGTGCAAACCATTTTCAAGGATAACAACACGCGTGCGTATCGCGTCAAAACCCGCGCCGCCTGGATTCGTGGCCGCAGCGTCAAACTGCGCGCGGATTTTCTTGCGCTGAATCCGCGTACCGGGAAGGCGAGTATCTGCCGCAAAAGCGCCGACGGTGTGGTGCATACCCAAACAATCCGCGTCAATGAACTACCCTACGACTACGCCATTCCGATGCTGACCGGCTGGGATCTTACCAACGAATGCGAGCAGCAAAGGGTGCAGCGCGCTGGGATCTGGATTCACGACATCCGTTTCGACCCGCAATCGCAACGGCTGGAATACAAAGTATCCTCCATCCTGCGCGACCGGGATGGCGCACCCAGCTTCAACAGCGCGCACCGCGTCACCGTGCTGGGATTGAACCGCCTGTCGTCGTTATCACAGCAACGGCCAACAGGGCTCCGGTTAAAAATCCGGGACTAATCTCTGCCAAGAACATAAAAAATTTGGAGCTGTAGTAAATTTGCCAATAACCTAAGCAAATCTGCTACAGCTCCTGCACTTTCAATGGATATCAAGTAACCGGCGCTTTTGATAGTACAAACGCGCGAACCGCGCTGGCATCGTAACCGAGTTCGCTGGTCCAGCCATCCGTTGCCGTCGCATCCACGTAAAGATTCTCGCTGAAGCCAGCCACTGGACAGCCATCAAGCGGGCAACCCGGAGGCAAGTTGTCGTTCAGCAAGTTCGATACCGCACGGGTGGTTGAGAACGAGCCGCTGCCAACGGGGTCCCAGCCGCCGGGAGTAGGGAGTTGCAGCACACTATTGGCGCCGCGAACCACGCCGAAGTGATAGCGTGCGAATCCATGCGGATGCTTGGCTTGCCACGTCATCGTCACAGAATCCTTGGCGGCATAACTCAGCACGCCGCAGCATGGATCTGCTGCCGAAGCTCCGATAGTCGGTGCATCGATACCGGCAAAGCAGTGATTATTATCGACGTGCAGCGTAATAATCATGCTATTGCCAGCAACCAAGCCGAGTGGTGCCGCGGCGGTGGTATAAATCGTACCGGTAAGGTCGGGCACATCCGGTACGACATATTGTATGCCTGAAGCCGCGATGTTGACCGGTTGGCCGGTGGCATTGAACAAATCCAGCTTGAGTTGAAACTTTCCGCTGTTATCCGTTCCGATGGTATCGCCGTTGGCATCGTAAGTCATGCCGGCTGCCAATTCCTGCGTGGGGAATTTCGCATTGCCGAAATGTTCGACGATCTCGCTGATATGCGGCGGTGCATCCCAAACGCCTTCGGGGGCGACCGACGGATAGGGGATTTCAAAGAGATCGGGCACCATATGGCCGGTACCGTCGTCGGCGTTCTTCGGTCCGAGTAAATACGGTGTCCACGCGGGCACCAGTCCGGATGGTGTATTCACATCGTGGCGGTAGTAATGGTAAACCGCACTGCTCAGCGGCGCGAAATCGCCGCTATCGCCCTTGCGCCAGGAAATCCGGTAATACTTCACACCGAGTGCTTCCAATGCATTGGAAAACTCCACGCGCGGCCGCAGTAAACCGCCCCATGGCGCACCGCTATCGGTCAAACCGCGATTGCTGTCATCGGTGCTGCCTTGCAACGCCGGTGCGGTGCCGTAAATATGGCTTAACGCATGCGCGCCGATGGCCAGAAACGCTACCCAGTTGGCGGGGCCGATCACCGGCGGGCAAGGCGAACAAATTTGCGCTAATGGATGTGTGGTGTACAGCGAGACCTCGGTGCCGCAGACGTAATCCCAATGCGTATAGCACGAAACCGGTTTGGGTTCGTAAATCGTCACATCTAAAAAACCGAACAAACGCTGGCGTGCTTTGAAATAGAGATCGGGAATGTCGGTATCGTTGCAGCTACGGAAAAACACCGTTTGAAATTTTCCGCATGCATCCGTGGTTGCGGTGGCGACTTTTTGTTTGGTAACCAGCAGTGGGAAGAACCGGCAAAGCAAAGGACGGATAATGAACGCATGGTCGATCAGCGCCTGCTGAAATTGTATCCGGCTGCCCGCTTTGGCGATGTATTTTAATTCCGTCGCGTTCGCAATTTGGTCGAACGCATCCGCGGTGTCTTCCGCCGGAACGGTTTCCTGCAAAGCGCTGGAAGCCGCCATCATCATGCGCCGCTCAAAAGGCGCTGGATCGGGGCCGGGGCCTGGCCAAGGAAACGGCTCGGGGATCCCCATAACCGGCGGCCAGGGGCGCGGACGAACAATCACATCGCGCAGCCGGTCGATAATGGCATCCGGCAGTTTCGGAATGATGATATGCAACGGATCGACCTCAAAGACCTCGACCGTCGCATTACACACTGGATACTCTACTACCGTGCCGCCGACGGTAATCCGTTTCATCAGCTTACCGCGCACGAAACAAGTACGGAAAAGCCAGCAGCGCCAAATATCCGGGAATACGCGGAATCTCAATTCCTTGATCGGATTTTTCGGATCGGCCAGCAAAAACTGCTGTTGCGCGCCGCGGCGCATCAAATCATCGTACCCGGCGTTTTTCTCCTCGGATGCCGGACCAATCAGGACACGCAGCCGTTCCTTACTGGCCATTACAGGAATACGCAACGCCGCTTTACTGCCATCTTTAACCGGCGCGGAGGTAAGCATATTCCCATCGGATGAAAATGCATACGCAAAAACTTCGGGTGGTTTGGTATCGCTTGTAACGTCAACCAATTCAGTGACGACGATAAGATCGTAATAACGGGGATTGTCTTTTATGACCATGAGGCTCTCCTTATCAGAATGATGTGGACAGACTATTGGTTAACAGTCTGTAGAGAATCACAATTTGGAACAAACGACAGATGAATCGCTGTTGCCCATAACCGCCGGCAACAGCAAAATTAGCTTAACAGAATTAACCGGACGTGAATGTGACATTTCGCGCTACGGCATTAAAAATTTTAGCAAGCCGTTATGACAAAGCTTTGATGCAGGTCAATTGCTTGGTTTTTGGGTCTGTGGTTGGTGATCGAAAGGCGATCCCACCATTTTCGATGGGAGTGTGTAGTAGGGGATTTTTGTTTAAAAGCCTTTGCCAACTTCATAACTGACAGGGTTCTCTGATACCTTCGGCGCATCCTCGCCGATCATCACCGGCTTGCCGTCGTGCCAGACTACGGCGTACTGACCCAGGCGGCGTTTCCTTTCGAGCGCTTGTGTTACGGCTTTTTGCAACGAACCCAGGATTACTTGACTTTCTTTGTAAGGCGTTGTTTTTAGTGTGATTTTCATTTGGTGATGCTTGTTAATAACTGGTGATAATAACCTTCGTGAAGAATATCACGACTGCCGCCTTTTTGTTCAAACACTAGAATGGGACTTTCACCATCATTCATGAAACAAATGCAATGATCAACCCTGTGACTGAATACGAGGAAAAGATTGCCAAGGCTGCGTGGGAAACACCGCTCAATGTCGTGCAACATCCACATTCATTAGAACAGCTTGCCTACAAGTAAAAGTAAGATCTTTCATGTGTTCGGGTTTTGAGATTGAGAGCAAATCCAGGTACGCGATAGGACTCGTTTGATCAAAGGCATGTCTGTGTGATCAGTGACTTGTTCTATTTCCAACGTAATTGCATGCTCATTTCCGTCGGAAAGAATCTCTATCAACTCTTCATATACTTTTGAGTCACGCTCAACATAGCCGTGGAGCATGGAGCCACTCATGTTCGCTAAAAGGTGTGTTGAAGTATGAATAGAGGACCCTCTCGATTTCTGGGATATGCGCCGAGTAATGAAGCTCAGTTAACTCAAGGTGCGATCCCGTCATGAAAATAGGAACGCCAGCATCGGGCAGGTTGTTAAGATCAAGTGCTGTGCAACCCAGATCGAAAGCCGTGCGGAAGTCTGTACCAGCAAATACTGCATCATAGAAAGCTACAGCAAATTTGATCGCCGATTTGTCGTCCACTGCAGAACTCATTCCAACAACATAGTCAATCTCTTGACGGATAACATCGCCTTGGATCTTTGAATAGCACGCATTCAGAACAATGCATTTTAGATCGTCTTTGAAGTGATGGAATAACTTTGCCAAAGACTCCGCGTCGGCTGAATTCGTTCTACCTTTTCAAAGCACAGCCCGTCAAGGCCACCGACGTGGCCCGAAAAATGAACAATTGTCGGACGAAAATCGAGTAAAGTTCTGCGCAGATCGTCAACAGTTACTGCTTCGTTGCTTTCGATGACCCAATCTTCACGGTTGCGGGACCGTTGTAGAGCGTGCCGAATATCGCGAAATTCAGCATTAAGGCGGAGACGGTCTTGATCTAGCGGACTAGCAGAAACAATTAGAACTGTAGGCATTTGAGACATGCAAGAAATTGAATTGAATGAAATGACTTATAGAAGCAGATACGATCTGCGCGATCAATTAAGTACTCGATTTATTCTTGAAAAAAATCAAACAAATATTCCATAGGGTAACACTCGATTATTATTGATTCCAATCTTTATCCGGTAACCCGGTTGCTGCTCCAGCAATCGGAGCAATCCGGAATCAGCATCCATGCTGCTACCGTTCCACCAACACCGCCTCGGCTTCCACAACCGCATCCTCCCTCCGATACCGCAATTCCACTTTTTCTCCCGCCTTCAGTGATCGCAAAATCGCTGCATACGATGCCAAGTCGCTGACCGGTTGTCCGGCCAGTTGAATCAAAATATCGCCTTGTTGCAGTCCCGCTTGTTGCGCCGGGGAGTCGGGGAGGGTGTTGTCGATGCGCACGCCATCGCCTCGATAGGAGAAATCCGGGACGGTGCCGAGGCTGGTTTTGCGTTTTTCTGCAGGTTTTGTAGATTCGGCGGGTGCGGGTGTTGATGATAACGCGACTGTCAGCGGTTCGATGCGGTTGGCAAGGTATTCGCTGGCTTCTTTCAGGATTGCGGCGACTTTGATTAGTCCAGCAGAGTCGATTTTATCGACGGTGTCGCCGGGTGCGTGGTAGTCCTCGTGCGCGCTGGCGAAGAATTGCACTGCCGGGATGCCGGCCTGGATGAATGCGGCCTGGTCGCTGGAGCCGAAGTCGTCTTGCACAGCGTTGACCGGGATGCCGGTGACGAAGCTTGCGCCGCGGAAAATGTGCACCAGCTCGCGCGCGGTGCCGGTGCCGAATACCGTGACCGGGTTGTTTTCCAGCCGTCCGACGGTATCCAGATTCAACATCGCGATGATTTTTTCAACCGGGAATTTTTCGCTGCTGCGGACATAATGTTTGGAGCCGAGCAGATTCGCTTCTTCGCCGGTGAAGGCGACGAAAATGACGGTGCGCTCCGGTTGCCATTTCGGCGCGATCTGGCGGGCGAGTTCCAGCATCACGGCGATGCCGCTGGCGTTGTCGTCCGCGCCGTGATGGATTTTTCCTTGATGCGCGGCGCGCACGTCGGGCCAGCCGGTGCCGAGATGATCGTAATGCGCGCCGATCACCAGACTTTGCCCGGCGAGTTGCGGGTTGGTGCCGGGTAGGATGCCGATGACGTTGCGCAAGGTGATGTTGCCTTTCGGAAGACCGACATCTTGTTGCCAAGTCTGGAAATAGCTGTTGTCGTCTCCGCCGGGCAGCAGGCCGATCTGCTGGAATTGCTTGGCGATATACGATGCCGCTTCATCCAGTTCCGGCGTGCCCAGTTCGCGTCCTTTGAACGAATGGTGCGACAAGTGGGTGATATCCGCCATCATGCGGTTCTCGGAAAAAACCGGCGGCAGTTCCGCTAGCGCCCGGCGTGGTTTGACGATACCGGCGTGCGCCGTGAGTGCGGCATCGAGCGCGTAGCTGTCTTTTTGCTGTACCGGCTGCGATAGCGGCGATTGCAGAACCGGCCATTGGCCTTTGTCGATATTGGTCAGTTCATCGCCTTTGAATACCAAATAACTGTACTTGCGGTAATGCGGCAGTTTGTTGGCGAGCTCGGCGATGGCCTTGGGATTATCGGCAGCGGTCCACAACAGGGTTTTGCTCGGATCGGCGGGGTGCCGAGCGGTCAGCACTACGGCGTGACCGGCTTGCGGATAGCTTTTACGCTCCAGTTGCAGTTGCTGGCGCTGAACAGCGACGCCGCGATCCGCCAAAGCTTTTGGCAGCGCATCGGCGAAACGGTTTTGCCAGCCGAGAATCCAGACGGTGCGATCCTCGGGCAAGGTTTTCAGTT
>CAYQZF010000127.1:0-7397 GCA_964421895.1 uncultured Nitrosomonas sp.
TTATCGGATTTCGCAGGGATTCAGAGGGGTCAACTAACTGGGCTTTGTTGCGGCACGAGAGCCTGGCATTTCATTTGATTTCGTAAGCGGCAATCTGCCATATGTCATCTTGCGCTTTCATCAACGTGATCGTCTCCAACGCCAGACCTTTTTCCGCAAAAGTGGTGTAAAACTGCAGCACGACATAGTCCCCATCAGGCAATCCCGATAACGATTTCGTCGAACCGGCGGTAGCGATATAGCGCGCATTCATTGTACCGCGCGGTGTCCTGATGGCGGTAATTGTTTTGACCCATGCCACTTCGGATGTTTTTTCCTTAAATAGCGAGGAGGCATTTTCCCAACTCTCCTTATAGTTTCCGCTATCGATCAAGCCAAGCCAGGCACGCGCGCTGCTTTCCACTTTCTCAAGAATATTGCTCTCTTGCGCATGCACAACACTGGTGCATAAAAGCAGCAGTAACAGCACAATCAATCGTTTCATCGTTGCATACCTCGTCAGTAAAGTTTCCGGAACATACCGTCAGTCATGTGGAAAAAAACTCCCCATGACCCAAATCGAAGCAATTCCCAGTAAAATCAATGTCACCTGCTGAATAGTCGCATGAATCTCCGGGCGCTTATGCAGCCCCGGGATCAGATCCGACATCGCCACGTAAATCATACTAGCCGAAGCAATCGCCAGTAGCGGCTGCACCAGGAAATTCATGCTATGCAACATGAGATAAGCTAATACGCCGCCAACCAGCGTGGCAAAGCTGGACAGCAAATTCAGCAGAAACGCCATGCGGCGGGTATAGCCTGAGTTCAGCAGAATAATAAAGTCGCCCGCTTCCTGCGGGATCTCATGCGCGATAATCGCGATCGACGTCACGATGCCTAATTGCACATCCACCATGAAAGCAGCCGCGATCAAGATGCCGTCGACAAAATTATGAAAGGTATCGCCAACTATGATCATGATTCCGCTCCGTCCATGATCATGTGCGTGGTGACTGTTTGAAGCAGGAATTGCGACCGCCGGACCATCATGCGCATGCGTCAAATCATGGGCTTCGCAATCCTCCAAATGACAATGACGCCACAGTACCAGCTTCTCCAAAACAAAAAAAACCAGAATACCGAACAATACGATACCGGTGATCTGCGCCGGATTATCCGCCAGTTCAAGCGCCTCCGGCAATGTATTCAGGAAAGCGGCGCCAAGCAATGCGCCGATGGCGTACGACACCAGCATGGAAAGCCACGACACCCTGGCATTGAACGCAAGAATTGCGGCAAACAGTAAACTCAATACCCCGCCCAACAGACTGGCGGTTATGATCCAGGTCAACGTCGACATAAAACCAATGACAAAAGAAAGGCCGGATTATACGCTGTTACAACGTAATAAATTAACCCGTCAACGAATTTTGCTCTAGCCAAATCAATGCGGCCATCCGCCCGGTCTCGCCATCACGGCGGTATGAAAAAAAACGCATCGGATCGCTATAGGTGCAAACCCCGCCACCGTAAATTTCCACCACACCCGCGTTGTTCAACCGTTGCCGCGCCAGCAAAAAAATATCCGCCAGCCATTTTTCTTCGCGCCCGCTGCCCCTGGATTTGAAAGCCTGCGCGGCTTGCGCGTCTTGTTGCACGAAAGCATCGTACACATCGCTGCCGACCTCAAAGCAATCCGGTCCGATGGCCGGTCCGAGCCATGCCATCAACTGGCCGCA
Source organism: uncultured Nitrosomonas sp. (assembly GCA_964421895.1). GTDB lineage: Bacteria > Pseudomonadota > Gammaproteobacteria > Burkholderiales > Nitrosomonadaceae > Nitrosomonas. The sequence continues at coordinate 1,722 of CAYQZF010000127.1, forward strand.
ATCAACCTGCATCGCGGCAATCGATCGTTCAATGATCCCGTCAACAAGTCCGCGCCATCCGGCATGCACGATACCCACCGTGGTACCTGCTTTATCACAGATAAATACCGGCAAACAATCGGCTACCATAATGGCGCACACCGTGCCTAGCGTGCGGCTCAGCACTGCATCGCCTTCCGGTGTTACCGCTTCGGCTTCATCGATCCAGATGGGCAAGGTGCCGTGCACTTGTTTCAACCATTTCGGCTCGCCCGGCAAATGGCTACGCAATAGCGCGCGATTACGGGTCACATGCGCCGCATCGTCGTTGACATGTGCACCCAGATTCAGTGAAGCGTACACACCGTTCACTCCGCTGCTGACGCCGCCGCTACGGGTTGTAAACAGTGTTTTGACATTAGCAGGCGCAGGCCAATCGGGAGTTATCCAGTCATGCATAGGAATCGATCAATCATTCAAAATCGCTGCGAGTACGCAACTTGCTTCATTCAGAAAGTTCTGGGAAAAACAGCGAGACCGGGTACAGCCATTTTTCAGCGCTTCCCTGGCAAAAATAAAACGCCTATCTTAACCAGCCAATTAGACCGAAGAAAAGATATTTCTGAGTTAAAATAACGACCATGAAAAGCAACCATCCATCGTCAATGCCAAGCGCATTGATAAAATTTCATAATTAAATCCCGGAAATCGATTACTACAACACGAGCCCGATATAGGTATCACCGATGAATTATATAAAAAACTTTGCAAATTTTACGCGCGCATTCATTATTCTTCCAGTCATAGCTGCAATGCTGATCGTCTCCGCCGCCAGCGCCGCTTCCGATGATGAAGCCGAATTTCTCAAGGCGGCATTCTCCGGACAACCGGAAAACCTCAAACAGCTACTGGATAAAGGCGTCAACGTCAATTACCAGAATGAAAAGGGATTCAGCGCATTGATCGTAGCCTCGCAATACGGCCACGCCGATAACGTCAACTTGCTGCTGGAAAAAAATGCTGACGTCAATCTGAAAAATGCGGGCGGCGTTACCGCGCTGATCATCGCGGCCAAAAATGGCCATGCCCAAGTAGTCAACGCCTTGCTGGCGAAAGGTGCACAGATTAATGCGCAAACAACGGATGGCATCACCGCATTGATGCTGGCGATCCAGAAAGGTCATGAAGGCATTGCCGATACCTTGCTGGAAAAAGGCGCGGACATTCATTTACAAACGCAGGACAAGCTTAACGCCCTGATCATCGCCGCCATGGACGGCAGAACCGGCATCGTCGATAAACTGCTGGGTAAAGGCGCGAAAATCGACGCGCAAGCCGCCGACAATACCACCGCGTTGTACATGGCGGCCAGAAATGGTCATACCGAGATTGTCAAAATGCTGCTGGCGAAGAACGCACCGGTCGATATCGTCGCGATCAACGACACGACGCCGCTTTTCATCGCCGCACAAAACGGTCATACCGAGATTGTCAACGCGCTGCTGGATAAAGGCGCTAAAGTGGACGTGCAAGACAAAAACAACGCAACACCACTCACCCTTGCAGCGCTGCTCGGCCACACCGACATTGTCAAAGCGCTGCTCAAGCACGGTGCAAAAGTCGATCACCGCGCGACCAACGGATTCACACCGCTGATCCTGGCGGCGCAAAACGGTCATACAGCTGTCATTGAAGTATTGCTGGAGAACGGCGCAAAAATTGATCTGCAAAACGAAGATGGCATAACCGCTTTGATGTGGGCCGCATTGCACGATCATGCCGATAGCGTGAAAACGCTGCTGGCCAAAGGCGCCGATCCAAAGATCAAAAGCAAAACCGAAAAAACCGCAGCTGAAATAGCCAAGGATCCGGCCATCATCGAAATACTGCAAGCCGCCGTCAAATAAATTACCCCCGCTGCCGCGATGTCACCGCATAGCCATCCACCAAGCAACAAACCTCTGGTGTTCGCGCATCGCGGCGCAAACCGGGAAGCCTTTGAAAATACCCGCAGTGCTTTTGACAAGGCACTCGCGTATGCCATCGACGGCATCGAAACCGATGTGCAATTGAGCCAGGATGAAATCGCCGTGCTTTGGCACGACCGTTTCCTGAATAAGATCGGCTTGGACGATAAACACATCGATGATTTCGATCATCGCCAGCTCAAGGCATTGATCCATCCGGAACCAGATAATGAAGGTCTGATGACATTGCAGGATTTTTTGGATGCTTACCGTACCCGCTGCCGTTTGCTGCTTGAAGTCAAAAATCGCGGCTGGGAACCGGTTTCCCGCCATCAACTGAAAATCCGCCAAACGCTGGATCTGGTTGGTGAAAATCACGAGCACCGCATCATGGTCTCGTCGTTCAATCTGGCCAGTCTCGAGTACGCGCATCAATACCGCCCGGAATTCCCGCTAATATACAATTTCGAAGACGATCAAACCATCGCGGATGCACGCGCGCTGCTCAACACACATGCTTTCTTGCATGGACTTTGTTTGCCGATTGAAAATCTGGATCGCGAGCTGGTTGAGCTGTTACGTGAGCAAGGTAAGTGCGTCGCGGTTTACACTTGTAACAGCGAAGCGGAAATCACCAAAGCCTTGCAACTGGATGTCGACATCCTCATCAGCGACTTGCCGCAACAGGCGCTGGCGCTGCGCGATCGATGAAACGGGATTTTGCAGCGCTACAACATCAATCCTTCGATCTTTTGGTATGCGGCGGCGGTATCTACGGCGCCTGGACTGCGTATGACGCCGCGCTACGCGGCTTGAGTGTCGCCATTGTCGAACAAAACGACTGGGGCGGCGCTACCTCATCCGCATCCAGCAAACTGATCCACGGCGGTTTGCGCTATCTGGAAACATACGACTTCAAACTGGTCGGCAAATCGCTGAAAGAACGCACCCTGCTGCTGCATAACGCGCCGCACCGCGTTTGGCCGCTGCGTTTCGGCGTACCGGTATATTCGCAACAGCGCCTCAACCGTCTGCAATTGAAGCTGGGGCTAACGCTGTACGATTTCCTGGCGCATGATCCGGAGCCTGGCATGCAGCACCGCTATTTCAATGCGGAACAATTCGCCGCGCACTTCCCCGCGCTCACCGAGACATCCTTGCAAGGCGGCTTCACCTACGCCGATGCGCAAACCGATGACGCGCGCCTGGTGTTGGAGCTCATCGCCGGTGCGCAAGAAGCCGGAGCGCACTGCGTCAATTACTGCAAGCTGATACAACTATTGGAAACCGATGGTAAAGCGAGCGGTGCGGTCGTGCGCGATCAGCTGACGCAAACCGAACTGGAAATCCGCGCCAAACAGATCGTTTTCACCACCGGCCAGTGGTTGGCGCAAGAACCACCCAGCCGAGACTGGTGCCGTCTGGCCAAAGGCACTCACCTGCTGATGCCCGCCGTACTCAACGATGAAGCTTTACTGCTGACCGCGCAACCCGATGGCCGGGTGTTTTTCATGATCCCCTGGTATGGCTTGACGCTGCTCGGCACCACCGATACCGATTTCACTGGTGATGTTGACACGATTCGTGCCGATGACAGCGATATCGGCTATCTGCTCGCTGCCGCCAACGGTTATCTGAAAATACCATGGAGCAAAGCCGACATCATCGGCCGTTTTGCCGGTGTGCGGGTTTTTAAACAATCATCGAAAACCGCCGCTTCCAGCTCGCCTTCCGCCGTCAGCCGCGATTGGGAATTAAAAACCGCCGCCAACGGCGCACACTACGCCATCGGCGGAAAAATCACATCATCGCGCCAGGATGCCGCCTGCATCGTCGACACGGTATGCGCCCAACTAGGTGTTTCGCAACCTTGCGCCACGCAGCACAACCGTTTTCCGTGGGCGCCACGGGAGAATTTCTTAGCATGGCTTAGCACGATGCAAAACCGCGCAGCGCAGCTGAGTATCGATCCCGACAGCGCGAAATGGCTGCTGCGCCGCCACGGCGCGCGCACCGCAGAAATTTTTCGCAGCATCGAAGCAGATGCCGGTCTGGCGCAGCGTATCGTTCCATCGTTGCCGTTTATTGCCGCCGATCTGTTGCACTGCGCAGCAAACGAAATGGTCGTCCATCTCGACGATCTGTTACGCCGCCGCCTGCCGCTGCTGATTCTTACTCACTTGACGCAAGAACAATTGCGGCAAGTCGCTTTACAAGTTGCCGCCGCATTGCAGTGGGATGACAAGCGCGCGCAAGATGAAATAGAACGTTGCACACCATGGATCGCACCCTGACTGCTGCCATTGCGCTAGATTTAGGCACCACCTCGATCAAAGCTGCTCTGATGGGCCGGCAGGGAAATCTTCACGACATCGTTTCTCGGCCTGCGCCCGCAATCGACAGTCACGATGGTCGATACGAAAGCAATGCCATGGAATACACGCGCGTCGCCGAGCAAGTTTTGCAAACGTGTATGGAAAAAACCGCTGAAAAACCGCCGTTGGGACTGTGCAGTCAGCGTTCGTCCTTTCTGATCTGGGACAAAGCCAGCGGGGAACCGGTAACACCGCTGATTTCGTGGCAGGATGACCGGGGAAAAAGCTGTTGCGAGCGCTTGCATGCTGAGGCGAACACGTTATCCATACTGACCGGATTGCGTTTGACCCCCTATTACTTCGCCCCTAAGCTCAGCGTACTGTTGCAACAAAATCCGGCGTGGCGGGAAAAGCTGGTTCAAGGCGAATGGCTGGCCGGCACATTGGATACTTTTCTGATCTGGCGCTGGACGAACGGCACGCATTTTGTCACCGACGCTTCCATGGCCGCACGTACCCTACTGATGGATATCCGCCAGCAGCAATGGTCGAATACATTGTGTCGTCTATTCGATGTTCCCCATTCGATTTTGCCGCACATCAAACCTTCCAGTGGATTGAATTTACCATTGAACATCGGCTTAACTCTGCAAGCCAGCATCGGTGACCAATCGGCCGCACTGATCGCCAATCTGGCGGATAACACTTGCGAAGCTTTGGTTAATCTCGGCACCGGCGGTTTCGTCATTCGCTCACTGCCAAGCGACACACCGGCTTTTGGCGGCTACCTGCACACCTTGGTTTATCAGGATCGGCAAGGGGAAGTACGATTCGCCGTTGAAGGCACGATCAATTCCATCGCGGCCGCGCTCGCGCCTTATCCGGTCAAGGATTGCAATGTGGAAGATCTGGCGCAAAACGATATTTTCTGCCTGGCGGAACCGAGCGGTTTAGGTGCGCCGTATTTCCGCAGCGATTGGGGCATGCACTTTTCCGCATCCATAACGGGACTGAGCAAACAACAAGTTGCCGTATTATTGCTGGAGGCGATTATTTTCCGCGTGGCGCGTATCCTGGAAGATTTTCACCAGCACTTGCCGCTACGCCGGATTTATCTGTCGGGCGGTTTGTCGAGTCTTCTCTGCTTGCAGCAAGGTATCGCTCAGTGCGTACCGTTTCCGGCTTTTTATTCATCGCAAAAGGAGACCAGCCTGCAAGGCGCTGCCCTACTTACTTGCGGACTTAAAATATCCGGTCAGTGGGAAGCGCAAGCAATAAAAATCAACCCCGCAAACACCGCACTCGTGAATAAATATCAGCGCTGGAAAGTTTGGCTCGATGCATTATTGGCAGCACCCAACAAATGAATGACCCCGCCCCAAGGGGCGAGGTATCAGAGCTGTGATATGTGGGAA
>CAYQZF010000128.1:0-7363 GCA_964421895.1 uncultured Nitrosomonas sp.
AGCGCTTTCGTTTTATGGAAGCGGCGGGGGATCGTTGGTGGCCGATTTCAGGGGGAGTGTATTTTTTGCATGCGATTAAGCACATGCATGGCATGAGAATTATCAAACCTGACTGGAAAAATTGTCCCGATACCAAAAAGAAAATGGTATCTGTCGCGCAAAGAGTCAACGAAGCCTCGATTGAGGAGCATTCGTCAAAGCGTCATCAGATAAGAGATCTGATTGAACGATGAATATCGCGCCCGCTAAAATTGTTGAGATATATACGGATGGTGCATGTAAAGGAAATCCCGGGGTTGGCGGATGGGGCGCTGTACTGAAATATGCCGGGCACGAACGGGAGATTTTCGGCGGCGAGAAACTTACGACTAATAACCGCATGGAACTGCTCGCCGCGATACGTGCGCTGGAGTCTTTGAAACGCCCATGCAAAGTGCATTTATACACCGATTCGCAATACGTCCAGAAAGGCATTAGCGAGTGGCTCGCCGCTTGGAAGCTGCGTAATTGGCGCACTTCGGATAAAAAACCGGTAAAAAATGAAGATTTATGGAAAATGCTTGATGAACTTACGCAACATCATGAGATCGAGTGGTGCTGGGTGCGAGGACACGCGGGTCATATCGATAATGAGCGTGCCGACCAATTAGCTAATCGCGGTGTCGAAATGATGGTTTCTGAAGAACGGCAACAGATTCGGGATATCTGACATGCGCCAAATCGTGTTGGATACCGAAACAACCGGGTTGGAGCATAAACTGGGTCACCGTATTGTCGAGCTAGCGGGTGTGGAGCTATGCAACCGGCAATTAACCGGTAATCACTTTCATTACTATCTCAATCCTGATCGTGAAAGTGATGAAGGGGCGCTGCAAGTGCATGGATTAACGACAGAGTTTCTTAAGGATAAGCCCAGATTCCATGAAATTTCCAGAGAATTTTTGGATTTTATCGATAACGCTGAACTTATCATTCATAACGCCCCGTTTGATGTTGGGTTTCTCAATCACGAACTGAGCTTAATCAAACTAAAAACGCTGAATAGCTATTGTATTTCGATAACGGATACTTTGAAACTGGCGAAGGAATTCCATCCGGGTAAGCGGAATAACCTCGATGCGCTATGCGAGCGTTACAACATCGACAATTCTAAGCGCACGTTACATGGCGCATTATTGGATGCTGAGCTATTAGCCGAAGTTTATCTTGCCATGACACGCGGGCAAGAAAGCTTATTAATCGAGCTAGAATACGCTGAACCCATTCAACAGGCAGTAGCAAATGTTGATAGCAGCGATTTAAAAGTCATTGCAGCAAGCGACGACGAATTTGCGCAGCATTTAACAGTGCTGGAAAAAATTGCACGCGAAAGTAACAATCGATGTTTGTGGCAGCGCTTTGGAAGCTAGCAACGACAAGAACGTTTAATTTTCCGGGATAAGAAACTAGATGTTTAGTCCCACGGTATGCTGGAATGGCTTGACGTTAAATTGTTCTGACTCTTTTATCCATAATTTGCAAAGTATTCATAAGGCGTGAAGCCCTTGAGAGTTTTCAATCGTCTGGCTAAGTTATAGGCCATCACAAAAAGAACCGGACACTCCAGTTAAGAGAAAATAATCCTGATTGGAGGAAGCAATAGAGCAAAGGAAACAATATACAAAGGCATTCAAACTCCTGGTACTGGTCCAGGGATTAACGATAGTAGAAGCGGCCCGGAACCTGAAAATCAGGGTGAACATGCTTGGAGATGGATCAAGGAAAGCCAGGCGGATAATAATGGACAAGCATTCCGGGGCAATGGGAAACTGACGCCGGATCAGGAAGAAATCCGGCGGCTTAAGATAGAAACAAACAATTAAAGCTGAACCGGCAATTTTAACTAACGTGTCCGGTTTTAATTGACCATGTCAGAAGTTTTGTAAAGGTCTCGGGAAGCCGCTTGGTATCGAAGCGAACAAGCTCGCTCGAGTAAGACTTGTTTTGATATAGCCGCCAGATTTCCTGACGATCCAATAAAGTTAATCGGGTGCGTTTGTGGTTGTTCATCTACAGTATTCTTCTGAATACTGTAAACAACGCTAGAAATTCTTACACACACCCAAGCTCAAGGATTCATTGCTGGCAAGGGTCACGACAGCGATGACATTAGTAAGCAAGCGAGATCTTAGGGAATGCAGGCGGTGATCCCGTCACAAAATAGAAAGGGGCAGCGTGGATATGACAAATACCGGTACCTGCATCGCCACCTTGTCGAGACTATCTAAGAAGTGCTAGCAGCGCAGCCTCATCAAGAATGGATATTCCTAGACTTATCGCCTTGTCATATTTACTGCCAGGATCGGCACCGGCAACGACATAATCGGTTTTCTTGGAAACGCTGCTGCTGACTTTACCGCCCAGTGCTTCGATTTTTTCCTTGGCTTCCTCGCGGTTCATTGTCGGCAGCGTGCCCGTCAGCACGAATGTTTTACCACTCAAGGGCGCGGCTGTACCGGTCAGCAACGATTTCCCTTCGTGTTCATCCCAATGCACACCGCAGGCGCGTAGCTGTTCGATGACCTCACGGTTATGCGCTTCGGCAAAGAAGTCGGCGATACTTTGCGCCACGACCGGACCAACATCGGGAATTTGCTGCAAGCGCTCGCTATCCGCTTCGATCAACCGATCCAGACTGCCCAGATGTGCTGCCAGATCTTTCGCCGTTGCTTCACCGACATTGCGTATCCCAAGTGCATAGATAAACCTTGCCAGTGTGGTGCGCTTGCTTTTTTCTATCGCGCTAACAATGTTGTTTGCCGATTTTTCCGCCATGCGTTCCAAATTAGCCAGCGCGGCGATTCCCAATCGGTACAAATCCGCTGGTGTGCGCACGATCGCTTGATCGACTAATTGATCAACCAGTTTGTCTCCCAAACCTTCGATATCCATCGCCCGGCGCGAAGCAAAATGCAACAGCGCCTGCTTGCGCTGCGCGGGACAAAACAATCCGCCGGTGCAACGCGCCACCGCTTCATCCGGTAAGCGCACCGCTTTTGCACCGCACACCGGGCAATGCACCGGCATGGTAAACACCAAAGCGCCCGGCGGACGTTTTTCCGTCACCACCGCCACTACTTCTGGAATAACATCGCCGGCGCGGTGCACGATCACGGTATCGCCGATACGCACACCCTTGCGCTCGATTTCATCGGCGTTATGCAACGTCGCATTGGTTACGGTAACACCGCCGACAAACACCGGCTGCAAGCGCGCAACCGGCGTTAATGCCCCAGTGCGGCCGACTTGTACATCGATAGCGAGCAGTTGCGTCATCGCTTCCTGCGCAGGAAATTTGTGCGCGATAGCGAAGCGCGGTGCGCGCGATACGAATCCGAGTTTTTCCTGGAACGGCAGCGAGTTGACTTTATATACCACGCCGTCGATGGCGTACGGCAGATCGTCCCGCTTGGCGCCGATTGTGTGGTAATACTCCAGCAATCCCGGCAATCCGGTAACTACCCGGCATTCCGCCGATACGGGAAAATGTAGCGAAGACAGATAGCGCAGCATGTTGTGATGCGTATCCTGCGGCAACTGCGCGTCGTCACATTGCCCGATGCCATAGGCAAAAAAAGTGAGCCGCCGGGTTGCGGTTATGCCAGGGTCGAGTTGACGCAACGAACCCGCGGCAGCGTTGCGCGGATTGGCGAATTCTTTCTCACCCTTGGCTGATTGCTGTTCATTCAGCCGCAGAAAATCCTTCTTCAACATCAACACTTCGCCGCGCACTTCCAGCAACGCGGGAGGATTATTCACCGGCAGTTTCAAGGGGATCGACCGGATCGATTTCAGGTTCAGTGTAATATCTTCGCCGGTGTAACCGTCGCCGCGCGTAGCGCCAGTTTTGAACACACCGTTTTCATAACGCAAACTGACCGCTAGTCCGTCAAATTTCGGTTCGGCGGTATATTCGATTCCATCGACGGCTAGTCCATCGCGCACACGCCGGTCGAAAGCCTCGACTTCGCTATCTTCAAACGCATTGCTTAACGACAACATCGGAATATCGTGCGCAATTTGTGTGAATGCTTTGAGTGGGGCGGCACCGACGCGTTGCGTCGGCGAATCGGCGGTGACTAGTTGCGGATAATCTTGTTCGATTTGCTGCAATTCGCGCAGCAATCGATCATATTCCACATCGGGAATGGCGGGGTTATCGAGCGCATAATAAAGGTAATTATGCCGCTCGATCTCCGTTCGTAGCGCCTGCGCGCGCTGATTCATTTTTTCAATAGTGTCGTGCATTGCCAAAGTATAACCAATCGCAGCAAAACGCGGTTTCAGTAATTGGTAAAAAATCCTTTATACTGCGCACTCCATCGAAAAATTCCTTTACGAAATTCCAATGTCTCAAGAAACGACACGCGACATGAGTAACAACACATTAAAAATCCGCATTCAAATTCAACAACCGCAGCCGCAAGCCATCGAAGCGCTTTACCCTGAACCGGAAGTCACGTATGAAGAAACGTTGGATTGGAACAGGATCGCCATCGCAGCAGTGCTACTGCTGTCCCTTCTTGTTTTGATCGGTTATTTGCTCTTTACCGGTGGGGGCGACGAGAAAACCCCGGCGGATAGTACAGCCGCTACGATTCCCGGAGATGCCATATTGCAGGAAAAAACTGAACCGCAACTCGGAACAGCAAACGGCACTACTGGAACGCAATCCAGTGAATTGACAGGCGCTCCAAAATCTCCATCCGAGCCGGTCAAACCCAAGGCTTCGAGTAATTCGATTAAACCCGTCGTAATACCGGCCAGAAAACCGCCATTCAATTCAGCGGCCAATCCATCCGGCAATGCTGAAAAAAAAATCCCTAAAACGGCTGCACAAGGTAAGCCGCAAGAATCAACCGATCAGATTGAAGTTGCCCGGGCGCAATTGAGTCATGCGATCGAAGCGCGTGAGCCGGTCGATTCCATCGACACAGTGCATCTGCAACCGGGAGAATCGAAAACTATTTATTTCTATCTGCATTTAAAGAATTTGCGAGGAAAGAATGTCCGTATCGACTGGTACTACAATGACAAACTGGACTCAAAATTGAATTTGCGTGTGCACAACAACAATTGGCGCACGCACGCCAGCAAGCAACTAGATCAACGACGACTGGGCGCATGGCGTGTTGAATTAGTCGATGAGACTGGAAACCGTTTGGCGATAAGAAACTTCACCGTTACTCAACCGTGATGTTCATTTACTATCTGCTGTATGCTTAAGGACTAATTATGAAATATTGCAGCCACTGCAGCGCCACCGTCGAATTGAGCATCCCGGAAGGCGACTCATTGCTACGTTACGTATGCACTGCGTGCAAAACCATTCACTACCAAAATCCCAAAATGGTGGTCGGCTGCATTCCGGAATGGGAGGATAAAATCTTGCTGTGCCGCCGCGCCATCGAGCCACGCCTGGGCTGGTGGACGCTGCCGGCCGGTTTCATGGAAAACGACGAAACGCTGGCGCAAGCGGCGGCGCGCGAAACTCTGGAAGAAGCCAATGCGCGCGTGGAAATCGGCGATTTATATGCGGTTTATAGTCTGCCGCACATCAGTCAAGTTTATTTCTTATTTCGTGCACGGCTGCTCGATCTGGATTTCAAACCCGGCATCGAAAGCCTGGAAGTCAAACTGGTTTCCGAGCACGAAATACCCTGGGAGGAAATGGCGTTTCGCGTCATCCACGATCCATTGCAGCAATATTTTAAGGATCGCAAACAGGGAAAACTGGGGTTTCATATGGGTGTCATCGACAAACCATCCGGCCGCTCCTGAGCGAGACTATTGTTTCCTTGTACAAAATCCCGAAGGTTTTAGATTCCCCGGCAGCACGCTATAATGTTTAATTTTCCAGACTTCAGACTCCTATGAAGCATTTATTCGGTTTATTGTTATTGTTTTTCACTTTTTCATCGGTATCTGCTCAGCCGCAAAATATCTCTGTTGCAGCGAAAGCTTACATGCTTTCGGATTTTCAAACTGGTCAAGTATTGGCCGGTCGAAACGAAGATGAACGCATAGAACCGGCGTCATTGACAAAACTCATGACGGCGTACGTCGTGTTTGCCGCGATCAAACAAAAACTGCTGGCGTTGGATCAAACGGTTCCGGTATCCGAAAGCGCTTGGCGCATGATCGGTTCCCGCATGTTCATAGAGCCCAATAAACCCGTAACCGTGGATGAATTGATTCGCGGCATGATCGTTCAATCCGGCAACGATGCGTGTATCGCTTTGGCGGAAGCAGTGGCGGGTTCGGAAGCCGGTTTTACCGACCTGATGAACAAAGAAGCAGCCCGGCTGGGAATGAAAAACACCCATTTCATCAATTCGACCGGCTTGCCCGATCCGGATCATTACACAACAGCGCATGACTTGACCCAGCTGGCAACGGCGATCATTCGCGATTTTCCGGAATTTTATCCGCTCTATTCACAAAAAGAATATACCTACAACAATATCACGCAACCGAACAGAAACCGGTTGCTGTGGATAGATCCGCATGTCGACGGCATGAAAACCGGATGGACCAAAACCGCAGGCTATTGCCTGATTACTTCGGCAATTCGTGACAAACGCCGGCTCATTTCGGTCGTCATCGGCGCGAAATCAGCCAATGCGCGCAGTCAGGAAAGTCAGCGTCTGCTCAATCATGGTTTTCAGTTCTACGATACGCTGCACTTATACAAAAAGAACGACTCGCTGACTACTATTCATCTATGGAAAGGTGCGCAGAATCAGCTAAAAGCCGGATTCGACCGGGATGTTTATTTTACATTACCCAAAGGTCAGGGCGATAAACTGAAAGCCACCATGGAATACAAACAACCCCTTATCGCTCCGGTGCAAATCGGGCAGGAAGTCGGTACGGTAAAATTCACGCTGGATGACACAACCATCGAAACCTATCCGTTAGTCGCACTGGAGAAAGTCGATAGCGCGAACTTTATCGGCAGAGCTTGGGATAGTGTAAAATTACTCTTTAATTAATTCAGTCTTAATCCATTACGGAAGGTTCGCATGATATATCTGAACGGTAAGTTTATGCCCATAGAGGAAGCGTGCATTCCGGTGTTGGATCGCGGTTTTATTTTCGGCGATGGTGTGTACGAAGTCATTCCGGCTTATTCGCGCAAACCCTTTCGTCTCAGCAAGCACCTCAAGCGATTGCAACACAGTCTGGACGGCATCCGCTTGAAAAATCCATTCAGCAACGACGAATGGAAAAATTTGCTGGAACAAGTCATCGCAAAAAATGATGGAGAGGATCAATATCTCTACCTGCACATCACGCGCGGTGTCGCCAAACGCGATCACGC
>CAYQZF010000129.1:0-7342 GCA_964421895.1 uncultured Nitrosomonas sp.
AAAATGAGCCGCTTCCAAACCGCGCAAATGTTTTCGCTGCAAGACAAGAACATATTCAATATCGCTATCCGCGGCGTGTTCGACGATTGCCAGGACATCGTCAAAGCGGTCAGCAACGATCATGCGTACAAGGAAGCGCACCGCATCGGTACCGTCAACTCGATCAACTGGGCGCGCATCGTCGCGCAAGTGGTGTATTACTTCAAAGGCTATTTTGCCGCGACTAAAGCCAACGACGAGCAAGTGTCGTTTGCTGTGCCGTCCGGCAATTTCGGCAACATTTGCGCCGGTCATGTCGCGCGCATGATGGGGTTGCCGATCAAACGGCTGATTCTCGCGACCAACGAAAACGACGTGCTCGACGAATTTTTCCGCACCGGCGTGTACCGCCCGCGTACCACCACCGAGACTCAACACACCAGCAGCCCGTCGATGGATATTTCCAAAGCATCCAACTTCGAGCGTTTCATCTTCGATCTGACCGGGCGCAATGCGCAACAAGTCAAGGAATTATGGACGGTGGTGGACAAAGGTAACGCCTTCGATTTATCGCAAACATCACTATTCGCCAAAATCCAAGACTACGGTTTCGTCTCCGGCAGTAGCAGCCACGCCGCACGCATCGCCACCATCCGCGACATTTATCAGCGCTATCAGGTGCTGGTCGACACCCACACCGCCGACGGCCTCAAAGTCGGCCAAGTGCACCGCGAAACCGGCGTACCGCTGATTTGCCTGGAAACCGCATTACCGGTGAAATTCTCCGAAAGCATTGTTGAGGCCATTGGACGAGAACCGGAACGCCCGGCGGGGTTTGAGCATCTGGAAGACTTGCCGCAGCGGTTTGTGGTGAAGGATGCAGATGTGGCAGCGGTGAAAGCGTATATTGATGAGTTCAGTAGGGCGCAATAGCATTGCGCCGAACGAGTGATGGTACATGTGCTGAGCATATTGGCACCTTACAAGTTGAAGCAGGCACTGCGAACTTGATCAATCGCGAGTCTAGTAAGTTGGAGTGAGTTTACGAACTCCAACGATTATCAAGCAAAAAATGTTGGAGTTATTGTTGTCACTCCAACTGCTTATTAGTGTTTCATTCACTACAATAATTTGTTGTTCATGATCGTCTACTACTTCACATCCTCCGAATTCGCTGTTAAAGCCTTGCGTGACCGCCGCCTGAAAATTGCGCGTATCAATGAATTGAACGATCCATTTCAATTGTGTGCTTCCGATTTTTCCGATACAGATACTCGAACCAAGTTGGAAGCTTTTAAGAATCAAGCGAATGAACGCTATGGCGTGATTTGTTTTTGCGAGAATTATCACGATCCGGTGCTGTGGAGTCATTATGCCGATGGGCACCGGGGCGTGGCGTTGGTATTCGAGATTCCGGACGACCAAGCGATTCATGTCGGTTACCAGCCTGAGCGCTTTAAGCTGGATGCCGATGCCGCCATTCAGCGCGGCGGTTTTAATGAATTCGACTTGAATCAATTGATCTCAACCAAATTCTCAAGCTGGGGTTATGAAAAAGAGATTCGAATGATGTGCCACCTGCACGATCACTTTTGCCAAATCGATTCCAAAGGCAAAAAAGTCTATTTTGAATCGTTGAGTCTGGAATCCTTCGGCGTGGATGCATTGAAGCTGGTTGGATTGATCCGCGGTGCCCGCTGCAATTTGAAGCGCGCGGATATCGCGAGCGAATTGCTGGCGGTCGATACCCTGCCGGTTCAGGACACCGGATTGGATTCGTCGTCATTTCAAATTATTGCCAGTGAATCCTATCCAGTGAACGGAGTGCGATCGTTCTCCGCTTGCTGCTTCAGAGTTTGATGGCGTATTTATTTTCGATGATCGCTGACCATTTTTCACTGTAGCAGCGAGACATAAATAACTCGCTATAACACTTACGGTCAATCGGAAGAAATCATCGATCTGAATGATCTTGCCACAATACTGACACACGATGTTCGTCAATGGTTGCTATCGTGCGCCAGCGGTACAGAAATCACCAACTATCAGTTCGACAGCGTAGGGCATTTATAATGGTTTGCGATCTGATTCAGGAAGTCTCGACTGATCGCGGCACGACCGCTTATTCCTATAATTCGAGTGGAAGCTTGTAGACCGTGCTGGACGTGCGCGGTGTCAAACACACCTAAGGCTGGGATGCGTTAAGCCGGCCAATTCAGTATATGCATGCCGCACCCGCCGGTGTATCGGCAACCGCTACCATTACTTGGAGTTACGATACCGGGCCCAATGGCATCGGATGGCTGATCGGTATGACCGACGAATCCGGCAGCACCGGCTTGGCTATAATCCGCACAGCCGCCTGCTTAGCAAAACACAAACCGCTAAGATAGTAAGCGGCGCCGGTAATGCCATCAACTACATGCAAACGTTGAGCTACCAATACGACAGCGCTGGCCCGTCTTCAAAGTGGCGTAAATCATGCTAGCGTTTGTAGATACAGGTGTCATTGCTGCGGAAGAAATGTTTCGCGGGATGTTAACGCAGACCAGCGTATATCCCCGTAAAGTCGTAAAAGCTGCACTGAAACATAATGCAGCAGCAGTAATATTGGCGCATAACCATCCAAGTGGAGTGCCATGTCGCATTTGGCGCCTTTGTTGGGACGAACCCATATCACTGCCATGTCAACGATCATATCGACACCGGCATGATGCACGAACATCATTGTGCAATAGGAGTTTTTTTAAGAAGGCAGCATGGCCAATTCCGGGAAAACCGGGATTGGCCATTTTTTAAGAGAGAAGAAAAAGCAAAGCTGAACTACAAATTGAAAACAATCATGTCGGCGGTAATCGAGTGAACGTTTACGCCAATAAATTCGATGGTTGCAGCGCCATGAACAAATTCAACGGTAAATCCGCTATCACCATGATCGGTGACACCGGTTATGAAGGACAACAATTGCGGGACTGAAGTAACACCGAGGGTGCTGGAGTCAAATAACATTCGATCTTCACCCGCAGTAAAATCGGTAATATGGAAATGCCCGGCGCCATAGAATCCGAATGTGTCGTTGCCGCTGCCTCCGGTTAGTATGTCGTGCCCGGTACCGTCACCGCCGGCAAGCAGAATGTCGTTGCCATCTTCACCTTCCAGTTTATCCGTTCCCCCTTGTCCATCGAGAATGTCATTGCCGCTACCGCCTTCCAAGGTGTCGTTGCCATCTCCGCCTTTCAGCGTATCGTTGCCGCCTTCGCCTTCGAGCTCGTCATGTCCTGCGCCGCCCGTGATGATATTGTCCAAATCATCACCCATATACAGTAAGTCATTATTGGTGAATCCGCCGGATCCAAGTCCTACAAAAGGAATACCGTCGATAATTTTGATAGATCCCGATCCCACACTCGGACGAGGTTTTGGTGCTTCCATAATATTTTCTCCTAGCTAATCAATGCATTTAAAAATGCGAAAACTGAGTTTGTCATCTCATTAAGAATTCACAAATAATAATGAGAATGATTCCTATTATATTGGATAATGTTTAAAATGCAATCTTTGATACTACAATTTACGTTGGAATAGAAAATTAAGGAAATACTGATTAATTGACTGCACGAGCGAATCGCTTCGTTGCGTGGTACTTACTCTTAATCAGCGTTTCCTTAAGTAACTTGAGCGTATAACAAACTATGACACTCGAAGAAGCATTATCGAAAGCAAAGGAATTAATCGTCGCGGGCAAGCTGAATGATGCTGACCGGATTTTGGAGCCGCTGAAAAGAGAATATCCGTCATCGCCGGATGTCGCACGTTTATGGTGCTCACTGGCAATGCGCACTGGCCGGGCAGCCGATGTACCGGCATATGCGGCGGAAATTTATGCACAAGTGCGGGGCGATTTTCACAAAGCGCACTGGGCGCATATATGGGGAACCGCAAGCTTCCTTTCGCTGGATTTAGCTGCCGCTCACGCGCATTTTACCGCTACTCTGGATCATTTGATGGCGCTGGCTAAATCGGGAAAAATTCCGCCGCACAAAGAACGAGCCAAATCTGACCAAGCTGGTGCGAATGTATTCGCTTCCGGCGAAGCGGAGAAATTGTTGTGGATTACTTGCGCACAGTTAGCCCGCTCGAATATTCCGGCATTTCCTTTCGCCGGTACTTTGCTGGGCTTGGTTCGCAATGGCCGCTTGCTGGATTTCGATAAGGATCTCGATATCGCTGTGCGCATGGAATCCTGGGATGCTTGCTGCGCCGCGTTGGAACAAGCTGGCTGGGCGCGTTCGCCGATGCGGATCGAATATGCCAATTATTGCGATTACGTCCATCCGGAATTGGGAATCACGCTGGATGTGTGCGGCTTGCAAGCCAGGGGGAAACAACTCGTGGGGGGCTTTGCACTGCCTGGTTATG
Source organism: uncultured Nitrosomonas sp. (assembly GCA_964421895.1). Lineage (GTDB taxonomy): Bacteria > Pseudomonadota > Gammaproteobacteria > Burkholderiales > Nitrosomonadaceae > Nitrosomonas. The sequence continues at coordinate 4,399 of CAYQZF010000129.1, forward strand.
CGGATGAATATCAGCGCGTTTCGGTTTTTCCCAAGTTGGATCTGATGCAACGCAGTACGGATTACGGTGAAGTCTGGTTTCCGCGCCAGCCGGAGAAAATTTTGATGGCTTTTTACGGCGATTGGCGCACGCCGAATCCTCATTGGGATACCGTGATATCCGCGTGCAACCTGGAGAACTTTACCTTGCTGGTGCGCTGCTATGCCTATCACCGGTTGATACAGTCCTGGCTGTTGGGTGACTTGGCCAAAGCCTGGTGTTACGCGCATCAGATCGCACTGAAGGACCCCGACGACGTGCTTGCACTGCGCAGCCGGCAATGGATGGAGCGCGCCATGACGCGCTTAAACCGGGAAATTCCCGCGTGGCCCAAAAATCAGCGGCAAAAACGCGTGTATACGCGCATGGTGGCTGACCTGTTTCACGAAGGTCATGTCAATTTCTTGCGGGAGGCGCGCGCGTTGGGCACGCATTTGACGGTCTGCGTGGTTTCCGATGAACGGGTGGTGGAAAATAAAGGCAAATTGCCCGTCATGAAGCAAGCGGAGCGCGCCGCAGTCGTGGCCGCCTGCAAATATGCCGACGCCGTCACGACAGAAACACCGCCGAGTGTAACCCCGGAATTCATGCAGCAATACGGTTTCGATATCTATACCTTCGCTTGCGCTTCGGAACAGGAACGCCAGGATAAATACCGGCTATGCGAATCTTTGCCGCCGGAGATGATCCAGGAACTGCCGTACACTCCGGGCATTTCGACATCCGAGCTGGTTAAGCGCATACGAAGTGGAGCAGGGAGCAAGGGGGCGGATACCTGATTGACTCGATACGCAAGTCATTTCCGGCGATAGAATCCGCTCCGGTCAGATCAGTATTACTCGCCCGGTTGCAGTGTCACCGGCACTTCAACTTTTTCATTGTTACGCAACACGGTGATTTTGATGGTATCGCCGACTTTGTAGCTGTCAATGCGATTGAGCAATTTGTCCACGGAATCGATGGGTTTGCCGTCGAGCGCCACGATAATATCGTTGGCGATGATATTGCCTTCCGGGGTCAGCGTCGCGCCGCGCAGACCGGCTTCATCGGCGGCCGAGCCGGGGCTGATGTTTAAAATGACTACGCCGTTCACTTTCAAGAATTGCGTTAGACGGTTGTTTAATTTGCTATCGACGGTGATACCCATCGCCGGGCGGATATATTTGCCACGGCTGATGATCTGCGGCACCACGCGATTGACGGTGTCGACCGGCACGGCGAAGCCGATCCCGGCGCTTGCGCCGCTCGGGCTGTAAATGGCGGTATTGATGCCGATCAGACGACCTGCTGAATCCAGTAGCGGGCCGCCGGAATTGCCGGGATTGATGGCGGCGTCGGTCTGAATCAAATTATCGATGGAGCGGCCATCGCTGCCGGGCAGTGATCTGTCTAATGCGGAGACAATGCCGGTGGTTAGTGTCCAGTCTAAGCCAAACGGATTGCCGATGGCGAAGACTTTTTGTCCGACTTTGAGATCGTTACTGGTGCCGATGGGTACCGGGACGGGTTGCTGGAAGCCGATGCCGATCTTCAGCACGGCAATGTCGTGCGCCGGGCTGGCGCCGACCAAAGAAGCCTTGTAATCGCGCCCGTCGGCCAGACGCACGGTAGCTTCGCTAGCACCTTTGACGACATGCAGATTGGTGATGATGTGGCCCTGATCGTCCCAGATAAATCCGGAGCCGGTGCCGCTGGGGACAGAAAAGATATTGCGCGTCCAGGCATCCATCACGCGTTGGCGGGTGGTGATAAACACCACTGAGTCGCGCGAGTTCTCGAACAATTCAATCGTGCTTTTTTCATCCTCGGCCAGATTGCCGCGTGCCTGAACCACGCGCGGCTCGGCGTGTTCCTGGTTGTTTCGGGTGGAAAAGAGATTCAGTTGCAGCACGCCTGGGAAATAGTGATAAAGGAAGCTGTGTAGAAATAGCAGCAGCAGAATACCGGCCAGTGTATATGCGATGAAACGGGCAAATAATCCGTTATTGGGCATGAGGTTGTGCTCCTTCAGGGGTTGTTTTCATTATTATTGGTTATGCGCTTGCGCCCAGCGCACCAGGTCGTGTTCGCCCATCGCGCCCGATTGCCGGGCGATTTCCCGCCCGCCTTTGAATAGCACCAGAGTCGGGATGCTGCGGATACCGTAACGCGCGGCCAATCCTTGCTCTTCTTCGGTGTTGACCTTGGCCAGACGCATGCTGGGCTCCAGCATAGCGGCTGCTTTGGCAAAAGCTGGGGCCATCATGCGGCATGGGCCACACCACGGCGCCCAGAAATCCACCAGCACCGGAATGTCGTTGTTGGTAATGTGCGAGTTGAAATGACTTTCGGTCAATTCAACCGGCTGTGCGACAAACAACGGCTGGTGGCAAGCGCCGCATTTGGGCGATGCATCAAGGCGGTCTGCTGGTACGCGATTGGTGGCATGGCAGTGCGGGCAAACGATGTGTAGAGACATGAGGTTTTCCTGTGTAATGGGTCGCGCGAAAACGCAATTTTTAATCTTCAGTCAATCCGGACGCGTGCAGACGGGCGCGCAACGATTCGACTTCTTCAATCAGGTCGGCGACCAATCCGGCCAATTCCGGGTTACCTTCGAAATCGTGCTCAATTCTGATGATTCTTCTGACGCGCAAGAGGCTGCGGCTATCGAATTGCCAGGCATCCGGATCGGCGCCGGTTAAATCGTCATGCTGCAATAAACCCCAATGCACACGTTCGATGATCCATTCGCGACTGACGCGGCAACTGCGCGCCAATTCATCCAGACTGAATAACACATCTTCCAATAAAACGGCGTCGATTTCCTGTGTCATGGTTTAGGCTCCAAGATTCTGGCGCGGATTGAATGCGAGTTCGCGCGCCATCGTTTGGTAAAATTCGCGTGCTTTTTCCGTCGCGGCGG
>CAYQZF010000130.1:0-7320 GCA_964421895.1 uncultured Nitrosomonas sp.
AGATTTATTTTTATTCGGGATCGAACGACAAGCTACAAACGGCTTGCCGGCTTTGTGCCAAGGCTGTGCAGCAAAATATGACTGTGCTGATTTATGCACCCGATGCAACTGTGCTGGAGCAATTGAATCAGTTGTTGTGGTCTTTTTCACCCACCAGTTTTATTCCGCATTGCGATATCCGTGCAGACAGCGAGCTGGTCTGTGCAACACCGGTCATTTTGAGCAACCGCATCCCGCCCGGCAGGCAGTTTGATGTGTTACTGAACTTACACCTGCAACAACCGCCCACCTTCGATCAATTCAACCGCTTGATCGAGATTGCAGATAATTCGCCGGAAGACAAGCAAGCGGCGCGCGCGCGTTACCGTTTTTATAAAGATGCCAATTATCCAATACAACATTTCAATCTGGATGATTAGGCGATGCTGATTAATTCGATGAACGTGATGAAGCCCGAGGCACGCGGAACGCAGCGGCCGAGACATATCATTGAGATAGACGAAGAAGCGAGTACCGCGCAACGAAGCGATTCGCTTGTGCATTCAATGAATCAGCGTTTCTTTAAGCAAAAACCCAAAAAATTACTGATCTTTCTGCCATGAGCGACGATAAAACCGCAGCAGACTCCGATGATGCTGAAATTTTAGACAAATTCCACAGTCTGCTGGGTAAATACCAAAACCAAGGCAAAATTGCCGGTGCGGTACCTGCAAAGACAGTTGAAAGCGGCAAAACAGCATCTCATGAAACTGGTTCGATACCGCTGCTAACGGAGGTTATCATTCTGCACCCCGCGGTGATACACCGCCAACCCGCCCGCTTGACGCCAATACGGCAAATTCTCGATGCTGCATTGGAAGAGACACAGATTGAAATGGATACGCAAAGCCGCAAGCTATTGGCGCGTGCACTGGAAATCCGTCTGACGAAACAAATCAAATAGCCACGCGGCATACACAATTTTCTTGTTATCCGCAGCTATACCCCATCCGCTATAATGGCGATTTTTTGCGCCATCCATTACCACAAAAAATCTATGGAACTCGAGAAAAGCTTTGACCCCAAACATATTGAAAACCGCTGGTATTCCATCTGGGAATCGGCTGGATATTTCAAACCGGACGCGACAGCCGATCAATCCGCTTATTGCATCATGCTGCCGCCGCCCAATGTCACCGGTACACTGCATATGGGACATGCATTCCAGCACACACTGATGGATGCATTGACGCGCTATCACCGCATGCTGGGCGACAACACCTTGTGGCAACCGGGTACCGATCATGCAGGTATCGCCACGCAGATCGTGGTTGAACGTCAGCTCGATCAACAAAAACTCGATCGCCGCACCATGGGGCGGGAAGCATTTTTAGAGCGGGTGTGGCAATGGAAAGAAGAATCCGGTTCCACCATCACACGGCAAATGCGGCGCTTGGGTACTTCGTGCGATTGGACGCGCGAGCGATTCACCATGGATGCCGAATTATCGTGCGCCGTGACCGAAGTATTCGTGCGTCTGTACCGCGAAGGACTCATTTATCGCGGCAAGCGGCTGGTCAATTGGGATCCGGTGCTGCAAACTGCGGTTTCTGACTTGGAAGTGGTATCGACCGAGGAAAACGGTTCACTATGGCATATCCGCTACCCGCTGGAACAAGCGGACGGCATGCATACCGAACCAACGGAAGCGTTGATCGTCGCCACCACCCGCCCGGAAACCATGCTCGGTGACGTCGCCGTGGCTGTACACCCTGACGATCCGCGTTATCAGCATCTGATCGGACGCCATGTGCGCTTGCCGCTGTGCGAACGGACCATTCCGATCATCGCGGATACCTACGTCGATAAAGAATTCGGTACGGGTTGCGTAAAAATCACGCCAGCACATGATTTCAACGATTATCAAGTCGGCCAGCGGCATCACCTGGTGCCGATCAATATTCTCACACTGGATGGAAAAATCAATGATCTGGCGCCGGTTGATTATCAAAGCATGGATCGTTTCGATGCGCGCAAAAAAATCGTAGCCGACCTGGAAGCGCAAGGCTATTTGGTTGAAGTCAAACCGCATAAACTGATGGCGCCGCGCGGCGACCGTACCAATACCATCATCGAACCGATGCTGACCGATCAATGGTATGTCGCCATGGAAGGCTTGGCCAAGCGCGGTCTGGAAGTTGTCGCCAGTGGCGATGTTCGATTCACGCCAGACAACTGGACGCATGTGTACAACCAATGGCTGGAAAATATCCAGGATTGGTGTATTTCGCGCCAATTGTGGTGGGGGCACCGCATTCCAGCATGGTACGATGAAGATGGTAACGTTACCGTGGCGTACAGTTTGGAAGAAGCGCAGCAATTGTCGGGTAAAAACAATCTGCGGCAGGATGATGATGTATTGGATACCTGGTTCTCATCGGCACTGTGGCCGTTTTCTACGCTCGGCTGGCCGGAGGAAACGCCGGAACTGAAAACCTTCTTGCCAACTTCGGTGCTGATCACCGGATTCGACATTATTTTCTTCTGGGTTGCGCGCATGGTCATGATGTCGCTGCATTTCACCGGTAAGGTACCGTTCCGTGAAGTTTACATCACCGGTTTGATTCGCGATGCCGAAGGGCAGAAGATGAGCAAATCAAAAGGCAACGTGCTCGATCCGCTCGATCTGATCGACGGCATCACACTGTCCGATCTGATCGCTAAGCGCACCACCGGTTTGATGAATCCGAAACAAGCCGAATCGATCGAAAAAAATACCCGTAAGCATTTTCCTGATGGTATTCCGGCATTTGGCACCGATGCCCTGCGCTTCACGTTCGCCAGCTTGGCATCACACGGCCGCGATATCAAATTCGACATGCAGCGCTGCGAAGGCTACCGCAATTTTTGTAATAAGCTGTGGAATGCGACACGCTATGTGCTGATGAATTGCGACGGCCAAGATACCGGATTGGATGAAACGTTGCCCCTCACCTACTCCGCTGCGGACCGCTGGATCATCAGTCGATTGCAGCAGGCCGAGCATGCTGTTGAACAGGCATTTTCCAATTACCGCTTCGATCTGGTTGCACGTGAAATTTACGAACTGGTGTGGGATGAGTATTGCGATTGGTACGTTGAGCTTGCCAAAGTGCAGTTAAATTCAGACCAAGACGCGGCGCAGCGAGCCACCCGCCGCACCCTGGTGCGCGTATTGGAAGCCATGCTGCGGCTAGCGCACCCCGTCATTCCATTCATTACCGAGGAATTGTGGCAAACGGTTGCACCGCTGGCCGGAAAATCCGGCGCCAGTATCATGTGTCAGTCTTATCCAATCGCTGATTCCAAAAGAATCGATCAGCACGCGATGGATAATATTCTGTTATTAAAGGAGTTAGTCAATGCCTGCCGCACCTTGCGCGGCGAAATGAACTTATCGCCCGCATTGAAAGTGCCGCTGCTTGCAACCGGTGATATACACACACTGAACCAATACCAACCGTATCTGCTAGCACTGGCAAAATTATCCGGCATGGAAATCCTGCCGGATGGGTTGCCCGATGCCGATGCGCCAGTATCCATCGCCCGGGATTTCAAGCTGATGCTTAAAATCGAGATCGATGCAGCTGCCGAGCGTGAACGTTTAACCAAGGAAATAGCGCGCATCGAAGCGGAAATCGCCAAAGCGCAAACGAAATTATCCAACCCAAGCTTTGTCGAGCGCGCCCCGGCGAATGTGGTAGAACAGGAAAAGGAACGGCTGGCGGCATTTAATGCAAAACTGAGCAGCTTGAATGAGCAAATGAAGAAATTAACTTAATTGAAGGAGAACATATGAAAAAAACGATAGTAACAACACTTTATGCTGCAGCACTTTTTGTATCTGGAATATCGCCCGCGCTAGCTGAAAGCGTAGCGGTGGAAGGCGGAGCTATTTTTATTCTCGACAACAGCGTGCCAGGCTCGCAAATCGTAGTAAAGAATCTCTCAAACGGTACGGTTAATTCATGCCTTGCTAATACTGGCGCGAATCTTTTGGGCTTAAACACGGATACCACTGCAACGGATATCGTCATCAAGAAAGGCACCGCAGTCATTACCACTTATAGCACAGTCCATTCGGTAACGGACGTAATGCTCATCAATGTCACCAATTGTCCAATCAATTACACGACCGATCTGAGCGCATGCTACGCATCCGTTCATGACGGAAAACTCTCCATTCCTTGTTTATCCTATGGAGGAGATGTCATTTCCGTTGTACTTGGACAACGCGGAAATTCGATGAATTATGAATTTGAATCTTCCAGCAAGGGCCATAATCATGATGACGATTGAGAAATCACACCGGCTATTCATAAGATTCGATCTATTTTTTCATTGACAGCAGGAACGGTTGAAAATTGATCGGATGGGTTATCAATAAATAGCTAAATGTTTGTTAGATTGGCTATTTATTGATTAGACCAATGCTTAAGTATTCCATCCTTATCAAAATATAAGTAGATTCCAGTTCCGATACCGATGAAATCGGCTCCGACAATCGGTGATTCGGCCCCGGGAATATGATATTCCCAAGTATCTCCGCCCGGACTTTTGCGGGTTCCATAGCACCATTTACATGGTAAACCCCAAGAGGCGATGACTTGTTCTTTTGTCATACCCGCCACAAGCTCTTTTAAATTAATTGCTCTGCGTGTCTCCTCCGGTAAATTGGCGTCCGATAAAACATCTTGCCTGATTCGGTTTTCTTTGACTGCGCTACAGCCATTAAGCAGAAACATGAGTACTGCTAATGCAATAATTAATATTTTATTCTTAAAAAATTTATCCATAATCCGCTCGTTAAATTATTTAGATTCTAGACTAGCAAATATGATCTGTTAGTTTAGAAAGATATTTAGAAATAGAAAATTAAGTGATTCGATTCTTATGTTAGAAGAAAAATTTAATGTTGCTTTGATATACCATTTTGACTGGCTGATGGTTGATGGTTGATGCAAGCCATTGCAAGGTGCATCCGCATGCTACCCGTTACGCCAAGACTCCCCGCCGTTCAGATCCGCTGCCTCGCACTTTGGCTAAAAGTTTCGTGACGACACTATTTAAGACCCAAAAATAAATTTACCACCCGCTGCAGTTGCTTGCGAAACACCGCGATCAGAAATCGCTCTTTCATTTCACTCTGAGTTTGGTAACAGGGTCTTGCGTCACGGCTTCTTCAAATACCAGAATCTTAAGATCCTGCCATTTAGCCCAAATAGTCAGCAGTGCTCGCAGAAAAAAAGGCGCTCGCGGCATGATCCATATTTCCGTCACACGCCTATCGGCGCGCTGCCAGCCGCGTGACAATACTTTCAATATCATGCGTAGTTGCGAAGCGTAGCCATGCATCTGTAAACAGATCAGCCGGGAAGGTTGTGTTGGCGAAAACCAATGAACGGAGCTGCCTGCATGGAATCTTTGCTCAATGGTTGCAAGAAAATCCTCACTGAAATCCGCCAGTGCGCAATTGCCCGAAAGCAACAAAACATTTTGCTGTGCTTGCGGATAGCGCGACAAGTACACGGCGCGATTGCGCCGTGCCAGTTGGATGCGATCTTCGCCGAACGATCCCGCGCCTTTATGATAAATATGCACGTTGGGGTGAACGCCAAAACGCCAGCCGTTTAAATCGAGGCGGCGACCGAGGTCGATATCTTCGTAATATCCACGGCCGAATGTGGCATCAAAGCCGCCGACCGCTAGGAAGGCATCGCGGCGGATCAGAATCGCATGTCCGCGGAGATAATAAGTCTGAACATAATTTCCTTCGCGCAGCACGTAGCGGCTGAAATCGAAGTTGTCATAGCTATTGCCTGCCGGAATAATCGCCGCCAGCTTGTTGTCGGCATCAAATGCCGCGCACAGCTGCGGCAGAATGTTCTGATTGACTTCGGTGTCGGAGTTTAGAATCAGTACATAAAAAGCATTCGAGCGGTTGACGGCTGCATTGACTGTCAGGCCGAAGCCCTGGTTCTTTTCCGCGTGGCAAACTTCTACGCACGGATACGGCAGACGATCCAGCATCTCGCGCGTTTCACGACCGGATGCATCATCTTGAATGAGCACATGCTGTATGGATTGCCCCAGGTGAGTAACGACCGAATCGATGCAACGCTTCGTCAATTCCGGTGCGTTATAGACCGGGATTACGACGTCAACAGTCTTGGCAGCAGATTGCGTTCCCTGATTTTCCATAAGTACATTACTGCTTTTCGCGGAGCTGGCAACTGGCTTCCAATAACGCTACATAGCGGGGCAAAACATCCTCATCTCCACCACTGTAGATAATTTCCTTGAGAAAACGCTGCCGGTGCCCTTCATCATAAAATGAACCGCGATCCGCCGCTATCAACTCGTCGATCCTTTTGTATACATCATCGCGGCATCGTAACTCGGTCTCGGGCATATATTCCGCCACAACGGAGCGGCCTGCATGCAGGTAATCCGCCGCCAACACCGGCTTTCCTGCCGTTACCGCTTCAAAAACAACCGAAGTTGCGAGATCCATGACGACATCCGCCCAATTCAATAAATGAACGGAGTGTACATCATCTGCTGCGATGCTGACATTCGGCAAACGCAAAATAGCCTTATTTCGTGTCAGAGGCTGCCGCCAGCCGCCACGGGTATGCGGTTTGATGATGATTTCAACACCGGGAAAAGCCGCGATCATTTGCACTACCTCGCCGACTTCTTCCCAGAACGTAGTGAAATCGCTTTTGCGCAGAAAGATGATTAATTTAAGCCGGCTATTGGAATGTACGAGCGGCGAAGGCGGTTGTAGTTCCGTCAATTTTTCCAGCCATTCGGTGCAGTAACGCGGCGATCCCAGCACCGCAACCGACTGCGCTTGCATGAAAGGACGGAAGCGCACAGCGCACAACTCGTTCGGCACCACGACTTTATCGAATAAACAACCGTCTGAATACATGGTATCCGGTTGCAGTTTCCATTCGCCGCGCCGGATCAGATGATTGGCGTGCGGGCTATCGCCGTGTGGCAATGAAACCGCACCAAGCCCCTTACTGTGCGCCATGGCGATGACTGTTTCGACCCATTCGATGCACACCGGAGAGTTCCGGGTAACCCAATCGAATACGATTACGCCATTACCGTTACCGGTAAAACTTCTCTCCAGCATTTTTCCGGCCGTGTCCCGCCAAACTTTCTGCCGGTTTCCGGCGCCGTAAATCTCGATCGCTTTCTGGACCAACGGCTTTAGCAACGAGCGCTTTATACCTGGCGACAATAACAATGTTTGCAGCCGCCATAGCAGATACTGCAACGGCGTCAACA
>CAYQZF010000131.1:0-7314 GCA_964421895.1 uncultured Nitrosomonas sp.
GCCCCTCTGTCCTTTTTACCTGAGAGATTGACAGAATTGAATCCGTGTGCCCCTTCGGTGGCCGGAACCGGTTCCGGCACTCTCCAGATCGCCTGTCGCAAGCAGTTCTCAAGGAACAAACGAAGTTTGACCTTGCCTGAGCGATTCCGGGGAGGTTACGCCTTCGGCGGCGCCGATGACCGGCGCACTCTTCTGCTTGGATTGATTTGGCAAAGCGCTAACTATACCTGACGAACAAGGGTTTATTCAAGCTGTTTCATCGCTGAGACGGCGACGATATGAAATAAAAGAGCCTTTTTAAGCTCACCGATTATTTTAATGGTCTGCGCGTCTTTCTCGCCTTTTTCGGCAATCAGCTTCATCGCACGATTATTTGCCGTAACAGATGAGTCAATTTGCTTTCACGGATTTGACTTGATCAATTCCCTTTGATCTTAATATAACCGTTGATGTACCACTGATACAAAATCTCTCCAGTCTCATGATCCAAGCTGGATACCGGCGGCAATTCGTGATTATCGGCGAGATTGATCAATATTTTGTATGCGGCCGAACTCACGTCAACAATTTCACCATTGATATAAAATTTACCGCCACTGCTTAAGATTCTACTTTTTAAATCAAGCTGTACCCCGTTTACGCTAATCCGCTGCAGTAATGCGCGCATTGTCAGCGGTTTCTCAGGCTGCTCAAAAAAAATATGGGGCTTTGGCTCAGAAAGATAAACCCCCAAGAAATTCTCGATATTCCCTCGGTTCCACTTGATTTTCTTTAGTATCGAGTTAACTTGGGATTGCATCGCCGCACTAATTCTTGACGGATGGGATTGCATGTGCAAATTGGGGTCGAAATACCAGCCGTCCGTTACTAAATTATCCTGCAAGTAGACCAGAAATTGCGTTATCAATTCTTGATGACTAGGAGCGCGAAAGCCAATCGAATACGTCATGCAATCATCTTCGGCAATACCGTTATGCGCATACTTAGGCGGCAAGTAAAGCATATCACCGGGGTTTAACACCCATTCCTGCTCCGGTTGAAAATTCTTCAGAATCTTGAGCGGTGCATCCGCAATAAACTCATCATCCAGTTGTGCGGATATCTGCCAGCGTCTGGAACCCATTCCTTGGAGCAAAAATACATCGTAGGAATCAAAATGCGGCCCTATTCCGCCGCCTTTGGGCGCATAACTGACCATCAAATCATCCAGCCGCGCATGCGGTATGAAGCGGAAATGTGTCAATAAGTCACGCGCGGAGGAAAGAAAATGATTGACACCCTGCACCAGCAAAGTCCACTCAGTTTTTGGTAATTTTGTCAAATCACTATGCTCCAGCGGGCCATGCTTAAGCTGCCATTGCCCTTTCCGCTGAATGACAAGGCGTGATTGCGCATCTTCACTACACGCCAGCACCATCAAGTCGTCACGTGTCAATAAGCCGTTAAATCCTGGTAATGCATTTCTCACCAGTAAAGGCTGCTTTTGCCAATAATCACGCAAAAAAACCTTCGGCGTAATGCCACCCAAGGAAATAATTTTTGTTTTTCTAATGTTTAAATCTCCAGATTAATTTATTTAAAGCAATCACTCATAAGAATTTCTAGCGTCCATTTTTTTATAGTATCCAGGAGAATAGTAGATGAACAACCATAAACGCACCCGTTTGACCTTATTGTGGGTCATCAAGAAATCTGGCGGCTTTATCAAAAATCCGGTTGCGAAAGGTAACGCAGTTGGCGAAATACTTTCACTTTTGACGGAAGTATTTCACTGATCCACCCAATTACGGCGATGACTTCATTATGCTCAAGTGTCAATGCGCATGCTCCCCCGGCGGCGGCATAATTTCGCCTTCCTGGTTCAGCTGCGTTATTTGCAGTGTCAATGCGCCGACGTTTTGCCAGCCGAATCCTTCGAATTGCGCTACCCAGCGCGCACGCAGGTAGCCGAAACGGTCGGTGAGGAATTCCATGTGTTGCGGGAACATGCCTTTGCCCGATAGATCCGGCACGACCCGGACGCGCCGGTACCACCAGTAGGTATCCTTGATTTCCCGCCACCCCTCGGTGACAACCGGAAAAGGCGCGATTTCGGTGATTTGCTGCAATTGCTCACCGGTCAACGGATGAATCGGCACCGCCAGTATTTCGGTGTTGAGGTCGCGAATCCGGTCGTACGATGCGGCCAACTGAAAGAAACGGTCTTTCGCTTGCGGCCAGGCGAACAATATCATCAACACATTTTTCTGCAAGCGGAAATCCTTCAGGTTGCCACTGGAACCATCGCTCGCGGTATAGTTAAAAACGGGCGAACCAATCGCCGGCATTTCCGGAGCGATCATGCTGCCGAGCAAGCGCGCGTCGAAACCGCGCGACATGGCGTGCAGGAAATTGATCAAATCCCAGCGTTCTTCTTCCGACAATTTATCCGCGAATCCCGGCATTTCGGTTCCCGGGATGCCGTACGATAACTGATGGAAAACGTTACCGACGGTATATTTCGCCGTATGTTCCTGAGTTAACAGATCGGTTGGATCGCGTACGTCGGGATCGGGAAAAGGCTTGGTGCCCTTGCCTTGCGGGCCATGACAGTTGACACAGTTTTCCGCGTACAGATGAGCTCCAGCAACGATGGAAATGACATCGATTGGCACCGTCGGTTTTTTATACGTTTCCGGAAACGCTTCAACCGCCAGGGGTGGCAGCGCCAGCGCCATCGAACTGATTCCCAGCACGCCGGGCACCAGAATCTTCACCACGCGGCTCCAATGCAGGCGGATGCCCAACCAAATCGTAACGAGTGTCACACCAAACAAAGCCAGACCAAACCACACTTTATCCTGCACTTCCGGTTGATCCCAGGTCGCATCGATCGAAAAACGGAACGGATATGGCCAATTCTCGACCATGGCGTGTTTGGCTGGTAGCGTATTGGCCAGAACGGTGGCAAACAACACCAGTAGCAGCGCCAGCACGAATTCGATGCTCACCCATTGCTTAAGATGCTCGCTACCTTCTCCCTTTTGATTGTTTTCCCTCCGTTCCAGCAAGGGCAACCAGCGATTGCGCGCTTGGTAGGCGATCACCAGAATGACCGCAAGAATGGTGAGTTTGATGTTCAATAGCCAGCCGTAAGCGCTGGCAACCAAGGCATAGTATTTTTCATCCACCAGGCGATCCGTCACCATCACACCGGTAAACATCAGCAAAACCATAACCGGCAAAGCGATTGCGGAGAATTTTTTCAGGTAATCGACGGCTGTTTGTCTCGCGGTGAAACCGAGCTCCTTGCGCAAATTGAACAGAATCAGCAAAAACGCCGGTAACGCGCCAAACCAGATTCCCGCCAACAGGATATGAACCGCGTACGGCGCGATGGCCGTGAATGACATTTCATCGGCACTGGAATGACTCATCAACGTACCCGCGATCAACGGTAAAGCCGCGAGCACCGTCCATAGCACATAGTGGCTGCGCGTGCGATTGGAAGATTGCATTTTCACCACCGCGCAAAGCAACAGCACCGCAAATAACATTCGTGCCGCCCAGATATGGCCGATTTGCGTTTGCTGCACAATTTCCATCCAGACTGCCGGATTCCAGGCATTGGCAACATCGCCAGTGGCGTCGCTAGTAGTGGTCGCCAGGATGCCGGTCAGTCCGGCGATAATGATACCCGCGAGCCAGGGAAATATCTTTTCCAGCCTCATCATCCAAGGCGTTTCCAGAATGCTTTTTTGCTGCCAGATCACAGCCAGAAAGACACAGCTGCCAAATAGAATCAAATTGGCGGTCAGTTGCGACCACCGGGCGATTGCTGCAATGATTTCAATCATGGTTTTACGATAGGAATGGAATGTAATGGTTACTTTGACAACACCTGTGCCGTTGGTTGCGAGTGAATAACCAGCTCAACGGATGATTCTGCAATTTCCAGATTCAAGAGAATTTTCTAGCATATTCTACAAAAATGTCATGACGTATCCTAGCATCATATCTACAAATGCCAGCAAATTTACTAATTAATGACATTTAGCAGCCCGTATCAGCAATACACAAAGAGCGATTCCGATCAGGCTAACCAAGCAAACTATTACTGCGTGGAAATCCGCATGACATTACCGGCTTGTTCGATGTAGAAATTGCGCAAAACATTCATACCCAGCAACGCATCCCCGGACATATTCGGCATGATCATCACTTCTACATGCGACAACCTGAACGATCCGAATGTGATTTCCGGTACGGTCGCAACGCATGCATTGACTTTGCCATTGGCTGTAGAAACCGGACGAGGAAAGCATTTCCGGATGCCAGCCCGCGCCGCAATGTTGGATGAGATCGATACGGTGGTAGCGCCGGTATCGATCATAAACACGACTGGCGTACCACTGACAGTTCCGGAGCTGAAATAATGACCATCCCGTGTTTGCTTGAGTTCGAGCTTTCCGTAGCCGATCAATTCAGAAGATTGCGGAATCTCTTGCCGGCTTACCAGTTGCGAGTGAGTATATGCAAGCGCTATCCTGACTGGTTTTAAGCCGGAGCCGCTAAACTGCATTGAAGTCGTAGAACCTGCATTAACTGCGATACCTCCATCAACTGAAACCGTAGCACCGTCAGTAAATCCACGTTCCAAATTACACCAATTTGATCCCACCAGAATCTGCATCCCGTATTTGCCCACCGGTACACTGAGCTGCACGACTTCTCCGGAGTGAATGGAAAACGCAAGTAGTCTTTGTGCACCGGCAGAATCCGACAGTACCGCCACCATCGGGTAATCATAGTGATTCATAATTTCCAATCCGGCATACAGCACATCGGTACGTTTCATCACGGATGGATCGATTAAATATGCGGATCCATGCTGCGGTAATGCTCCGCAATCAGTCTGTTTAGCTGCTGCAATGGTATTGTTGGCTGGTCGGATGTAAGGTTGCTGTAATGATTGGAAATACTGAAAAAAGATGAACAGGACCAGAGCCAAAGCAATCCAAACTACAATATGCCAGATAATAATTTTCCACGACTGCTGTGTTGATCGGCTCACGCGCTTTGCTTGTTCTGTACGAAGTGAATTTTCATTTTCACGCTTCTGGTGAAAGTAATCTCGATCTTGAATACTCATTTTTTCTCGGTAACCATGCCAGTTAGTACAATTGAGATTTTCGGGACAAATAGGGAACACCGACTTATTTGAGGGAAAATTCTATCGGTAAAATTGACATTTCTTACGGACGCCGTTATTTCAACTTGAGCGGATATCATTGAGGTTTTTCAAGACCACTTTGTGTTTGCACAGAGATTGAATATTCAGGAAGCGTTCAGCTCGCAATCCCTACAATTTCAGAAAAGCTTTAAGAGTGCGAGGGGTAGTGATATGAAAAATCTCAATCGACTGTACTGGATCATCGGTTTACTGGCGCTGACAGCACAGGACGTGGCTTTGGCTCGCGGCGGGCACGGGCACGGACATGGTCATCATGGACATGGCCATCATGGACACCGCCACAGTCACTTCAATTTTGGTATCAGTATGGGTGGATTCGGTCCCGGTTTCTACGGTTCCGGATTTTATCCATACGGTTACTATGCGTATCCTGGCCCCTTCTTCACTCCGCCTCGTTATGGCTACTCACCCATCGTGACTGCACCGGTCAGACCGCCAGTCTATATTCAGCGCGAGCAATCCGCCGCGGTGCAACCGCAAACCAATTACTGGCACTATTGCCGAAATCCCGAAGGTTATTACCCATCGGTCAAGAACTGTGCGGAAGGTTGGATACAAGTCGCACCACAACCACTAGCCCCTTAATGTCAAGAGACCCAACATGCGCTCACTAAGAAATCTAATCATCGTTGCTATCACTGGTTGGTTGACAGCTTGCGTTCATCTGCCAACCGGACCCAGTGTAATGGCCTTGCCGGGTTCCGGAAAAAACTTCGATCAATTCCGCTCGGATGAATTCGCATGCAAGCAATATGCATACGGGCAAGTCGATGGCCAAACACCCCGGCAGGCATCACGGATAAGCGGCGTCCAAAGCGCAGCCATTGGTACTGGGCTTGGCGCTGCTGCCGGTGCAGCGCTGGGAGGAGGTCACGGTGCTGCGGTTGGGGCTGGAATCGGCTTGCTGGCCGGCAGCTTATTGGGGTCAAATACCGCGACAGCTTCCGGTTACTCCAGCCAGCAACGCTATGACAACAGCTATGTTCAATGCATGTATGCCATGGGTCATCGCGTTCCGGTTGATGGCCGGATCATCAATAATCCATCGAGTGGTAGTACTGCGAACAGGAGACCGGTTACACAACCGGGCAATTTTATTCCACCACCGCCACCGGCAGGCAATCCACCACCTCCACCTCCGCGTTAGTTTGCATCAGCGGCTTGTCATCAACCTCCTGACAAGCCACTGACTTTCTCCTACATGGTGCTATGATTGCCACTCAGCTACTAAAGCGAACTCCCCGGTACTGCATAATGGTTGCGATCTATTTTTGTACTCGTTGTTATAGAGAAGTGAAGTAATATCAACAGAAGAAAGCACGATCATTCATTCCGCATTTTGACGTCGTTTCAACAACCGATCGGTAAACAGCGCAAGCAACAAGAATGTAATGATGTAAGGTACCGCTTTGATGAACAGATCCTGATAGTTGGTCACTTGTATCCGCAACGGATACTCATAATGCAGCGGTGGCACACCTTCGCCTGTGACGAATAATGTATATTGCCCTGGATCCAGATTAAATTCACCTTTGATGGTGCCGCTCGCATGATTGGTAGAATGCAGGGTCGCTACCGTATCGCTCAACGCTTGCCCGGTGCCTCTCACAATTTTAACGACGATCGGCATGTCGCGCAGTGCTTGGTCGACCAGATCCAAGACCCACAGTGTCTCGCCTTCCTTAGGAATCTCGGTACAGTATTCAGCATCCGGATCATATTGCGGCTGATAAGTGCTCAGATGCACCATACTGCCAGACACATTGCGCACACAAATATCCGCTTCCAAATTTACTTTTCCATGAGCAGCGGCTAGGCCGGAATAAAGCACGGCGGATAGTATGGCTGCCGAAGCCCATCGCTTTATAACTTGTCTTATCATACAAACCTCCTCTACTTTTTGATCCATAACGGCTGGCATTCAGCTTGGTTTTTTACTCCCGCAGTCTGCTTTCGACAGAGCCGCGGGAGAGGTTGCACTAACTACCTAGTACTCAAGTTGGATCAAGGAACGATCCGGTTGTTCAGAATTTCTTTACTTTGACCATTCCAGATCACATCGGTCAGGTTCGAATAGCGGG
>CAYQZF010000132.1:0-7308 GCA_964421895.1 uncultured Nitrosomonas sp.
CCATCACCAATTCAACGGTATCGAGCGAATCCGCTCCCAGATCGTTGACGAAAGACGATTCGTTTTTGACTTCTGCTTCATTAACACCAAGTTGCTCAGCTACAATTTTTTTAATACGCTGTTCAATATTTTCCATCTAAGTATTTCCTTTTCAGGTAAGAAAAATGCGTGCCATTCTAACAAATTTTGAATGTCAGCAAAACCAAAACATGACTGCCTGTTAAAGTGTTTAGTTAAATAAATGCCGTACGATTCTGACTTCTGCAATCCGATTCAATTGCGTTGATTTCATTCTGTTTCTGTACTAATCCATATACATGCCGCCATTCACGTGAAGCGTTGTGCCGGTGATATAACCAGCCACGGATGAGGCCAGAAACGCGACAGCTGAAGCGACTTCTTCCGGACGCCCCAGTCTTCCCAAGGGAACATGTTGAATCAAGTTTTGCTGAAATTCGTCGGCCAATGCACGGGTCATATCGGTGTCAATAAAACCGGGCGCAATGCAGTTAACGGTGATGTTGCGGCTGCCCACTTCACGAGCTAACGATTTGCTGAAACCGAACATGCCGGCTTTAGCGGCGGCATAATTGGCTTGTCCGAGATTACCCATGGCGCCAACCACCGAGGAAATATTGATGATGCGGCCGTAACGGGCTTTCATCATGGCGCGGAGGACTGCGCGACTCAGCCGGAATACTGATTTTAAATCGGTTTCCAGAATATCGTCCCATTCCTCGTCTTTCATGCGAACTAATAAGTTGTCGCGTGTAATTCCGGCGTTATTGATCAGTATTTCCACTTCACCGAATTTTTCCCGAATGGCTTGCATGGCGTGGTTGATTTGCTCGGCATCGTTTACGTTTAAAGCGATACCCATTCCTTTGATGCCAGCCTTTTCCAGATATTGATTAATCGAGCTGGCGCCGTTTTCCGTGGTTGCTGTTCCGATGACAACAGCGCCCGATTGGCCCAGCTTGGTTGCGATGGCTTGTCCGATACCCCGGCTGGCACCGGTTACTAGAGCTATTCTATTTTCCAAAATCATACCTCCATAAAATGAGCCATGATCGTATGCGGCGAGTATTCATTGTAATGCTATGTCCTAAAATTATTAATGGCTTGTCGGATAGCCTCACTATCGGCCAGCGATAATTGTTGCAGATTTTGATCGATGCGTTTGTTGAGCCCGGCCAATACTTTCCCCGGTCCGCATTCGACGATATGGGTGATACCGGAAGCGGCGAATGCCTTGATGGTATTCACCCAGCGCACCGGACCGGTGAGCTGGCGCACGAGAATTTCTTGGATATCCGCCGCATTGCTATGCGTTTTCACATCGGCGTTATGTAGAACCGGAATTTTGGGTGACTGCAGCGTAACTTGTTGCAGCTGTTGTTTCATCTTGTCAGCCGCCGGTTGCATCAAAGCGCAATGTGACGGAATGCTCATCGGTAACATAATGGCCCGTTTCGCTCCTCGCGCCTTGGTCATTTCGATTCCGCGCAGAATGGCATTCTTATGTCCGGCAATAACGATTTGTCCAGGGGAATTGTAATTAGCCGGTTCGAGCGATTCTTCGTTATTTTGGCTGGTGATGTCGCGGCAGATTTGTTCGACGACTGCATCATCTAATCCCAGTATCGCCGCCATTCCACCCACACCTTCCGGCACGGCTTGTTGCATGGCTTGCGCACGAAAGCGAACCAATGCCAGGGCATCGGCAAAGCTCAATGCTTCGGATGCGACCAAGGCGGTATATTCACCTAGACTATGTCCGGCCATCAATGCAGGTTTATCCCCGCCGAGGGTTATCCAAGCGCGATACACCGCGATTCCTGCAGTCAGCATCAGCGGCTGGGTATTGATCGTGAGATTGAGATCATCCGCAGGTCCGTTATTCACCATGAACCAGAGGTCCTGTTTCAGGATGTCGGATGCTTCTTGAAAGGTTTCCTGAATGACGGGTAAACCGGTGTACCCATTCATCATGCCGACAGATTGCGATCCTTGACCCGGAAATACAAATGCAAATTTCATAAATCACCAGCGCAGTAAGACTGCTCCCCATGTAAAGCCACCGCCGACACCTTCCAATAAAATCAGCTGATCGCGCTGAATGCGCCCGTCACGCACAGCGATGTCTAATGCGAGTGGGATCGAAGCGGCGGAGGTGTTGCCATGCTTATCCACGGCCACGACCACTTTATCCATCGGCAATCCGAGTTTCTTGGCGGTCGATTGGATAATCCGGATATTGGCTTGATGCGGAATCAGCCAGTCGATATCGGTGGATTGCAGATTGTTCTTTGCGACTGCCTCCTGCACGACTTCTTCCAGGACTTTAACGGCAAACTTGAAAACGGCGTTGCCTTCCATATTGATGTACGGTGTGCCTTGCACTTTGCCGCCACTGATATATCCCGGCGCGGAGAGAATATTGCTGTGGCTGCCGCTGGCGTGTAGATGGGTTGATAAAATGCCGGGTTGATCGCTTTGCGAAAGTACCACGGCGCCTGCGCCGTCACCGAACAAAACGCAGGTGCTGCGGTCGTTCCAGTCGAGTATTTTGGAATAGATTTCGCTGCCTACCACCAGCGCATTGCGGCACTTGCCGGAACTGACAAACATGTCAGCGGTGGCGAGCGCGTAAACAAAACCGCTGCAGACGGCCTGCACATCAAAGGCCGGGCAATTTTCGATGCCCAGTTTGTTTTGCAAAATACAGGCGGTGCTCGGAAAAATCATGTCCGGGGTGGTGGTGGCGACAATAATGAGATCAATGTCCTTAGTGGTGACGCCGGCCGCTTGCATCGCATTCTGACATGCATGCAACGCCAGGTCGCTGGCTACTTGATCTTCCCGGGCGATATGCCGTTGCGTGATGCCGGTGCGCGTGCGGATCCATTCATCACTGGTATCCACCATGCGTTCCATATCTGCGTTGGTGAGAATCTTTTCCGGTAAATAGCTACCTGTTCCAGTGATCCTTGAGTACATTATCGTGTTATTTCTTTAGAAGAAGTTTGAGCATGACGGGAAAACTCGGCTACCCGCTCGCTAATGCGCCGCAACATTCCGCCGCGCACCTCATCGGCAGCGCGTTTAATAGCGAAACCGAAAGCGTATTTGTCGGCGGAGCCGTGGCTTTTGATCACAATGCCGCGTAATCCCAGAAAACTTGCGCCATTATAACGCCGATGATCGACCCGGCGCTTGAAAGAATTGATGACCGGCATGGCAATCACACCAGCCATTTTGGTCAGCAGATTGCGTTTGAATTCCTCGCGCAAGTAAGTCGCTAGCATTTGCGCCAAGCCTTCCGAGGTTTTGAGTGTGATATTGCCGACAAAGCCATCGCACACCACAACATCCGTCGTTCCTTTGTAAATATCGTTGCCTTCCACGTTGCCATAAAAATTAAGCCCGCTATTGCGCAACAACTCGGCTGCCTGCTTGACGATTTCGTTTCCCTTGATTTCTTCTTCGCCGATATTGAGCAAGCCGACGCTGGGAGAGGCTTTGTTTTCCACGGAAGATACCAAGGATGCGCCCATGACGCCGAATTGGAACAAGTGCTCCGCCGTGCAATCGACATTAGCGCCTAAGTCCAGCACATAGGTGTGGCCGGTGCTGGTTGGCAATATCACCGCCAGTGCCGGGCGGTCGACGCCTGGGATCGTTTTCAAGACAAACCGGGAAGTAGCCAGCAATGCGCCGGTATTTCCTGCACTGATGCAGGCTTGCGCTTCGCCGGTTTTAACAAGATTGATGGAAACCCGCATGGAAGAGTCTTTCTTGCTGCGTAGGGCTGTGGCCGGTGATTCGTCCATGCCGACCACTTCACTGGCCGGATGCAACCGGATTCTCGGACCAAATTCGGATTTTGCCGCGCGCAGCTCAGCTTCAATGGCATCGGGAATGCCGACCAAGATAATATTGGCTTCAGGATCCTGACGTAAGTATTCAAGCGCGGATGGTACGGTTACGTGGGGGCCGTGATCGCCACCCATACAGTCTATTGCTACAGTGATATCCAATTTCGGTGCTCTTGCGGCTGGAAGGAACTATATTTTGATACGGTCTGTAGCAATAGGAATGATGCTTAATCGTTTTTAGTTTTAACTACTTTTTTACCACGATAGTACCCGTTGGGGCTGATATGGTGGCGTAAATGCACTTCTCCGGTGCTTGACTCAACAGCCAATGGCGGATTAGTCAAAAAATCATGTGAGCGGTGCATACCGCGTTTGGATGGGGATTTTTTATTTTGCTGAACTGCCATGTAAATAACTCCTTGAACTCAATTTGTCTTTTTTAATATTGCCAATGCTGCAAAAGGGTGCGCCGAATGCGTCGCATCAGTCAAGTTATTGCCGGTTGATTGCAGCTTAAACACGCTGCATTCGTCGTCCGCGTGGTGCGGTGCGATCGCTAAGCTGAGAATCACTTCATCCTCAATTAAATTAACGACATCCAAATCAGAGGTTGCTAAAATGGCATCAATCGTGTCGTCTTCATCAGCCAGATCCAGTTCTACTTGATTTTTAGCTAATATCAAGAATGTCTGCAAATCAACAGGGTATACTAACTTGTCAAGACAACGCTGGCAATGAAGATGAATTTTTCCAGTTATTTCTAAATATAAACCCGGCTTATCATTCTTGTCGAATTGACCGCTAATTTGATAGATCAGCTCGCCTTCCTGATCAAATAACAAATCATGCAAGCGTGTAAACTCGGCTAGCGGGATTTTGCCATGACGACTGCCCGCATTACGCACGAAATCCAGAGAGTCTATGACTAACCTATCAGACATAAGGCGCGCATGTTATATTTTTTAAACCTAAGTGTCAAAAAATACAGAAGGAAATTTTGAAAACACAAAATATTACCCCGCAAATTATACTGGGATCCAGTTCAATTTACCGTAAGGAATTGCTGCAGCGGCTGCAAATTCCTTTTGCAACGGAACATCCGGATATTGATGAGACAGCGTTGCCTGGCGAATCTCCCGGTGCAACAGCGGCGCGATTGGCTGAAGCAAAAGCGCGCGCAGTGGCCAAGGTTTATTCAAACGCACTGATTATCGGCTCCGATCAAGTGGCGGCGTTGGGCGATATCCCGCTTGGCAAGCCGCTGAATCATCAAAATGCGGTAAAACAATTGCAACTGGTTCGAGGCAAGGAAGTTGTCTTTTATACCGCGTTATGTTTGCTCAATAGCGCAACGGATCGTTTGCAAGCGTGCGTCATTCCTTATCGCGTGAAGTTCCGGTCAGTTAGCGATCAGCAGATTGAAAATTACTTGCGCAAAGAACAACCTTATCACTGTGCCGGTAGCGCGAAGTCGGAAGGGCTTGGCATTGCGCTGATTGAGCGCATGACCGGAGATGATCCAAATGGCCTGATCGGATTGCCGCTGATTGCGTTGGTGGATATGTTGATGGCCGAAGATGTCGGAATTTTCTAAAGTTTTATTTTTTCAGAAACTTCTAAATTGCAAATGACATCATTCTGTGGAATGATTGCATCTGAATGAAAATTCTAATTTTTGTAAATTAAATTCTTATGCGGAAATATTCAGCTTATCCAGTCATCTTTATGCTGATCGTCAGCGTACTGACGAATGGATTGAGCTTATCGTTCAGGGGTGAGGTGTTCGCCCACGAGCTGGATCATATCCGTCAATCGTTGTCCGCCGATCCTGCGACGCATTTGGAGCTGCATCGTAATAACGTAGCTTGGGACGGTGTCGATCTGGATGCTGCGACACATTTATGCCTGCATTCTGCGGGGCAATACCAGCCGTTCTTCTTCCATTCTCTGCCGTTGATTCCCGGTGTGATTATGACGGAAGCCGTGGTGGTATTCATTTCATCCTTCATTCCCGAAACAATCCCGGATTTGCTTTTGCGCCCTCCACGCTTTCTTCGCTGGCTATAAACCCTTTTGGAAAAATTATTGTTTGTGGATTGGCGGTAATAATCCACGGCTATGCAAAAAACAGATCAGTTGTGATTGCTACTGATCCGTTTTGCATACGCATAGTGATTGCGGAGGAAATTTATGACTTTGAGCGGCTTATCGAGCGCGCTTTGCTGCCGGGTGGCATTCCGATTACGGCGCCTATTGCCGGGTTTGGTATTTTTGCTGGGTTTCGCATACCAGCCTCAAGTCAGCGCCGATTCTTTCGGTGCTATACCGAGCAGTATCCAAGATCAAAGCACGGAAACATCTGTGCATGAAACGGGTGATCTTACGTTACGTGACGCAGTCAACCTGACTTTACTCCGTAACCCGGAGTTGGCGTCGTTTGCCAAGGAAATGCGCGCATTGGAAGGCGCAACCTTGCAAGCGGGATTATTGAAGAATCCGGAGTTGTCGGTGAATGTTGAAAATCCTGGCAATATACAAAAGCTGAGCGGCGACATCAATTCACAGGACTCGGTATCGCAGGAAGTCGTGCAGCAACTGACCACCATCCGTATCGGTCAGTTGATCGAACTAGGCGGCAAACGCGCCGCTCGGGTTGGTGCCGCCCGGTTGAACGAGGAGCTGGCTGCCAGGGACTATGAATCCAGGCGCATCGAAATCATAGCGCGCGTGGCGAATGTGTTCACGGAAGTGCTGGCTGGCCAAGAGCGGCTCAAGCTAGCGGAGGAAACCAGGCAGCTGGCGCAGAATGTGGTGGATACAGTAGTGCTGCGGGTGCAAGCGGGCAAGGTGCCGCCCATCGAAGAAACCAGAGCCAAAGTCGGATTATCCACGGCGCGCATCGAATTTGAACAGGCGCAGCGGGATTTGGCGTCGGCTCGGAAACGGCTGGCCCTGCTATGGGATAGTGCCGCGCCGCAGTTTGCCAAAGCCTTAGGGACATTGGAAACGTCGGTTACGCCGCCCGACTATCAAATCTTGCAAGAACGCGTTTTAGAAAATCCAATGGCGTTGCGTGCCATGAAAAATATTGAGCATCGCAAAGCGCTGCTCGAAGTTGAGCAAACCCGACGCATCCCAAATCTGACATTGAATGCCGGTGCTGTGCATCACGCCCAATTGGGCGGCACCACAGCCGTGGCGAGCGTGTCGATTCCATTGCCGTTATTCGACCGCAATCAAGGTAATCTCAAGGAAGCGTATCAGCGTGTGGATAAGGCCGCCGACGAGCAAGAAGCGACGGAAGTGCGACTCAGAACCGAGCTGGCGCAATCCTACGAAGCCATGTCGGCTGCTTGGAATGAGATCAATATTTTGCGCGACGAAATTTTGCCCGGCGCCAAGAGCGCCTTCAATGTGATGCGCAGAGGTT
>CAYQZF010000133.1:0-7283 GCA_964421895.1 uncultured Nitrosomonas sp.
AGTACGGTTCATCATTGAGCGTGATTTGCTCGAATTCTTTTTTACCTTTTTCCAGCAAGGCAATCGTTGGGATCGGCTTGTTCAGCGATGACGTGGAGCGCCACACGATAGTGTTGGCGGGGCCGATGATGAAGGCGTAGGTATCCGAGTTGACGTGGCCGAGCTCTGCGTCCAGCAGATTGGTGGGTACATCCAATTCGCCGGATTCTTCTACTTCGGCGTCACCCATCAGCATCAATAGTTTTGCAAACAACCGGTCTTTCACACCGACGCGCGCGCTGTCGTAGAAGGCGCGGTCCAGTGTCAAGGTAATGCCGGCGATAAAAACCAGTAACACCAGCGTCGCGCTGAGCAGGACGCGCTGATTGAGCGACATCATGATGATTTGTTACATTCCAGTGTGAAGCGGTAACCGCGTCCGCGCATGGTTTCGATTGGGTTTAATGTGCCATCAGGGTCGAGCTTGCGGCGCAACCTGCCGATCATGACTTCGAGCACGTTGCTGTCGCGATCCTCGTCGTGCGGATACAGATAGTCGGCGAGTGTATGCTTCGAAAGCACCTCGCCGTGGTGACGCACTAACTCTTCCAGCAAACGGTATTCAAACGAGGTCAATTCGATGTTCGTGCTATTGACGGTGACCGATTGTGCCGTGACATCCAGTGTGATCGGGCCGCATTTTAATAATGTTTGCGGTATGCCGGTGGCGCGGCGCAGCAGCGCTTTGACCCGGGCTTGCAGCTCTTCCATTTGAAACGGTTTGGTCAGGTAATCATCCGCACCCATTTCCAATCCTTGCACCTTGTCTTGCCAACTGCTGCGCGCGGTCAGAATCAGAATCGGCAGCAGGCTGCCGCGTTCCCGCAGCGCTTTGATGATTTCCAGGCCGGATTTACCAGGTAGGCCGATATCGATGATGGCGGCATCGAGCGGGTATTCCGTGGCGAGAAACAATCCTTCATCGCCGTTGCCGCAGGTATCAACCATATAACCGGCTGCTTCCAGTTGCTGGCGGATCTGATTTTGTAGCCGGAATTCGTCTTCAATGACCAGGATACGCATTTAGGTCTCCTGTGGTACGCAATAACAACAATGAAACGTGATGGGTTGAATCATGGGATTGATTTTAAGATTAATGAGCGGATACGACTGTGCCGTCCATCGTATTGATCAGAACCATGTGAACCGTGCCTTGCTCGCTGAGTATTTTGACGCGGTAGAGGTGGTCGGTCTGATTGATCGCTAGCACACGTCCTTTGAAATGCTGCTGTGCGATTGCGATCGCGCGTTGCTCCGAAATGCCGGTAAACGTATCGCTTGCCCGGCTGGATTCAGTGACTGCATTTTGCCGTCCGGCTGTTGCGTCCGTCATCGCGGCACCTATCATCAACACAATCAGTAACGCTTGCCGCCATCTGTTCATAACACAGCATCCTTGCACACAGAGGGAAGAAATTAAGCGGGGAGGAATATGTTTTTGAGCCGTATCCAATCCCCGCTTTTCACATCAGAAGCGTAACATAAAGTCCATATTTCCGGTATTGATGCCCATTATCATTTGAGGTGGGAGAGGGGTTGGGACATAAACAGGAGCCGGAGCATAAACAGGCGCTGGGTAGTAATTATAGCTATACTGCGGCTGAGGATAGTACGGTTGATAATACCCGGGCTGCTGACTGTAGACATAGCCGTTAGAATGATTATGGTGATGATGGCCGTGATGATGCCGGTGATGATGACCTCTATCCGCGTGCGCCAAAGAAGGCACTGCCATATTGATGGCCAATAATGTGATCAATACCAGACCGGTCAATTTTTTTGTTTGGGTACTCATGACATTTCTCCTTTGCGTTGTTCATTTCAGGTCAATTCCTGATGGCGTCAATTTACGCCGTTTTGTCTGAATACAAACTGAATGGAGAAAGTAGTGAACTGAGTGGTGCTCAATTTTCTCAGCAATACTCATTAGTATATTGCTCGATCACTGCTCGCGGCTTTTTTAAACTCCCCTAGGAAAATGCTGATTAATTGACTATACGAGCAAATCACTTCGTTGTGCAGTACTCACTTCTTTAAAAAGGTAAGGTGAAATCCAGAGAAAATAAAATTTGGTCCTTGTTACCAGCAAACGGCCGATAAGCTGGTGCTTTATATGCATCAACCCGGTCGTAACGGATATTTGAGCGGATATTTAATTTCTTGATGAAATCCCATTGAG
This sequence comes from uncultured Nitrosomonas sp., assembly GCA_964421895.1. Taxonomy (GTDB): domain Bacteria; phylum Pseudomonadota; class Gammaproteobacteria; order Burkholderiales; family Nitrosomonadaceae; genus Nitrosomonas. The sequence goes on from CAYQZF010000133.1 coordinate 2,219, forward strand.
TTTTGAATGTTTTGGCAATTTTCCAGTTGAAACCGGCAGTGAAGTTATAGTAATCGGCTGGTGTAATCGTTATGCTGTTGACGTTGCCGGCATAGCTGACGGGTACGCCGTTGACGTTGTTAGTGGCGGATGCAATCCGGAATGGCGAGGGATTCCGGAAACCATCCTGATCACGGAACCATTCTCCACGCACGCCGATGGCCAGATTATCGGTGAGGTCGTGATATAAATGCACAATTGCGCTGAACCATTCGGCATCTTTGATAACGTTGGTGTATTTGAGGTTATTCAACAAAACACCGCCGGCATGACCATAAACATGGTGCAGAGCTATCTGAGTCCGCGGTGTGATCTTGTGTTGCAACACGACATTATAAAATCCCCAGATTTCGCTGCTTTGTTCCGAAGTTTTACCATAAGTGCCGGAAAGATGGAACGAAGTTGCTTTGTCGTCGCTGGTCCAAGTGAAACCGGTAATGCCGTTCCAGTTTCTTAGCTGCTTGTCCCAGCCTGCGTCCCAACCGCCATTGGCGCTGCCGGTTAGCGGACCACCCAGAATCAACCAATTGGAATTGATTTTGTAATTGAAGAGTATGCCGGTGTGAGTGAATGGTTCGCCGATATTTAAAGTATATGCGCGTGTATAAAAGAAATTATCGGGTGCCGGAACGGTTTCAAAGCCGGTTGGTGTATAAAAATGGCCGAGCTTGATGTTGAGGCCGTTGCCGATCGGTACATAAGCTTCCAAGAATGCTTGCGGCAAGGCAATACCGTATGTGCGCGTGGAAGCACAGCATAAATCAAGATCCCAATTGCTTCTTTTTAAAGGGGCGCCGGTATTGACATCGAAGGCCGGTACACCAAAGGCTTGAGTAAAAATGGCATCGGTGCCGAACATGAAATCAAAGCGTCCGCCGAGATCCCATTGTTTACCTGCCGATACCACGAGGCGGCGCATGAACAAGTTCAATTGGTTTAGTTGAAAGCGGTTGGCTTGGTCGGCAAAAATGACCGGGCCGTTATAGCCGCCTGATTGACTGGGATTGAATGTGGCGCCGCCATGAATCCAGCCGCCGAATTCCAGTTTTTTATGCGTAAGAAATTTTCTCAGCTCATTGGCGTGGAGATTTTCAGTATCTATGAGAAAAGCGGAAAAATAGCAGACATAGCGAACGGCCTTGCATTGAGAAGAATATTTATTTAAAAATGATCTAATTGATGACGTGTGATTCAGGAATCGATGGGAAGCGGATTTTCTGACACGATGCTTCGGTTGTTGCTCAGCATGACAAGATTGCAATTACCCCTTCAATAGGGTGCTCATTATAGCTATAAAGCCCGCATCGATAAATCAGGAATCGGCATATTGAGCGATGTCATCCAGTCGTATCGATCACTTGCGGTATGTTGTGCCTTCATACTAAAGAAAGCGCAGCCAGCTTTGCGGATGACGCCACTTCAATGCGCGGTAAATGCGGCAGATCGGGTACAGAATGATCAGCACCAGTATCGTAATCGCGTAAGTTTGTTCCAAGCTGCCGCGTTCAAACAAGGGTTTCAGTGCCATCAGCACGGCGAAGTGGGCGAGATAGAAGAACAGCGCGGTTTGACCGAATACCAGTACCGGATTGTGGGGAGTGATGGTTTTGTTGCACGATTCCAGGCGCATCAGCAGTGCCAGCACGATCGCCATCAAGCCCAGTTCCAACAGTGTGTACGTAAGGCTGGGCGGGTATTTGCTGACGTGCAGCCAGTCGATCAGAGTGTTGCCTTCGAGGTGCATGAACAGGTTACCGTAATCGTCATGGCCGCGAATGATGACGAACAATGTCAGCGCAAACCAACCGGCGGTCATCAGCACGCGTTGCGGTTGCCAGGAAGCGGGTGGGTGGACGATGAACCGTTCGCCGAACGCCCAGCCGAGCATCATCATGCCGAGCCACGGCAAGGCGGGGTAGAGCACGGTGTAGGTTGCGCCAAAGTCCGGCGCGAACGTGAGTGCCAACCAGAGCGGCACGTCACCGCCCGGCTGCCATAGCAGCATCAGCAGCCATTCACCCCCAGCGATGATCAGGATCGCCAGCGAGAAAACTGTGCCCGCACCGAGACGTTGCAGATAGACCATCAGCATCATGCTGATACCGATGGCGTACAGCACTTGCAGCACCAGTTTGCCGCCGATGAGCGAGAATAGGCCGATGTCCAGTAAGGCAATGAACGCCCCACGCATTAATAATTCGCGGTCGATGATGGCATCACTCATGCCGTGCTGGCGCCGTTGGAAATTACTGATGGCGATCGAGGTGCCGGCGAGAAACAGAAAAGTCGGCGCGCAGATATGCGTGATCCAGCGTGTAAAGAATTGGTCGGCGGCAAAACGAGTGCCGGATTCGAACAGCAATACCGAGTCGGCAAAAATGCGCTGATCGTTGAAAAACCACGACGCATGATCGAGCGCCATCAGGATCATGACGATGCCGCGTAGCCAGTCGATGGCGGCGATGCGTGGCGCATTGGAATCGAGTAGCATGACGGCGGATGGGGTGGATGGTGCGATGATTACAGCAGAACCAGATTGTTCCTGTGGATCAGTTCCGGTTCGTCGACGTAACCCAGAATTGCTTCGATTTCACTGCTGGGTTGTTTCAGGATTTTTTGCGTTTCTACGGCGCTATAGTTGATCAGGCCGCGCGCGATTTCGCGACCATCGGGATCGAGACAGGAAACCGTCTCGCCGCGCTCAAATTCGCCATTGACCGCGACTACGCCGATCGGCAGCAGGCTTTTGCCGTCATCGCTTAGGGCCTTAACCGCACCGTGATCGAGCGTGACATAGCCGCGTACTTGCAGATAGTCGGCGAGCCATTGCTTGCGCGCCGCCAGCACCGGCAGTTTGGCTACAAAACGGGTGCCGATGGCTTCATCCTGACTCAGGCGTACCAGCACGCTGGTTTCATGCCCGGAGGCGACGATCGTATCCGCGCCACTGCGCGCCGCGCGTTTAGCGGCGATCACTTTGGTTTGCATGCCGCCGCGGCTGATGTTGCTGCCGACGCCACCGGCCATTTTTTCCAGCGCCGGATCGCCGGCGTGGACTTCGCTTAATAATTTAGCGGCGGGATCTTTGCGCGGATCGCTGGTATACAAACCGGCCTGATCGGTCAGAATCACCAGCGCATCGGCTTCGACCAGATTGGTGACCAGTGCCGCCAGCGTGTCGTTATCGCCGAAGCGGATTTCGTCGGTGGCGACGGTATCGTTTTCGTTGATGATCGGGATGATGTTCAGTTTGAGCAGCGTGGTCAGCGTCGAGCGGGCATTCAGATAGCGCTTGCGGTTCGACAGATCTTCATGCGTCAGCAGCACTTGCGCGGTTTGCAGACCGTATTGCGAAAAGCTCGATGCGTAGGCTTGCGCCAGTCCCATCTGACCGACGGCCGCCGCCGCCTGCAATTCGTATAGCGCGGTAGGGCGGCTTTCCCAGCTGAGCCGTTGCATGCCTTCGGCGATTGCGCCGGATGAAACCAGGATGATGTCCTTGCCCATTTGCTTGAGTGCGGCGATTTGCGCCGCCCAACCGGCCAATGCGGCGTGATCGAGGCCTTTGCCTTGATTGGTGACTAAACTACTGCCTACTTTGATGATGATGCGGCGTGCTTGCTTTAACATGGATTCGATAGTTCGTTTTCCGGAATCGGGTTTTCGGGCTGCGGTGGCAGATGCTGATCGAGATAATCCATGATGGCGTAAGTCAGGAGCTGGCAGCCTTCACCGGTCAACGCCGAGATGATGAAGTATTTGTCATTCCAGCCCATTTTTCTGACGAACTCATGACAGATCTTGTTACGCTTGTCCTGCGGCATCATGTCGGTTTTGTTCATGACCAGCCAGCGCGGTTTTTGATACAGCGCTTCATCGTATTTCCGCAGTTCTTGTTCCAAGGCATGCGCCTCGTGCACCAGGTCGGTTTCTTCGTTCGGCGGCATCATGTCGATGACATGCAGCAGCAGCCGGGTGCGTGCCAAGTGTTTTAAAAAACGATGACCCAATCCCACACCTTCAGCCGCTCCTTCAATCAGCCCGGGAATATCGGCCATGACGAAACTGCGGTTCTGGTCGACGCGCACCATGCCGAGGTTAGGGTGCAGGGTGGTGAACGGGTAATCGGCTACTTTCGGGCGTGCGGCGGATACCGCGCGGATCAGTGTCGATTTTCCGGCATTCGGCATGCCGAGTAAACCGACGTCGGCGAGCACCTTGAGTTCCAGTTTCAACTCAAACTCCTGGCCAGGTTCGCCGAAGGTAAATTGCCGTGGCGCGCGGTTAGTGCTGGATTTGAAGTGCAGATTGCCAAGGCCGCCTGTGCCGCCTTTGGCCAGCAGAACTTTTTGCTGATCGCGCACCAGATCGGCGACGACTGTATCCGTGTTGATATCTTTGATCAATGTGCCGACCGGCATGCGCAGTATGATGTCCTCGGCGCTTTTGCCGTAGCGATCTGAGCCTTGACCGTTTTGACCGTTCCTGGCGCGGTGAATGCGAGCAAAGCGGTAATCGATTAGAGTGTTGATGTTGCGATCCGCGACGGCGAATACGCTGCCGCCCCGGCCGCCATCGCCGCCGTCGGGGCCGCCCCGCGGAATGTATTTTTCCCGCCGGAAACTGGCGACGCCGTTACCGCCTTTACCGGCCAATACCTGGATAACCGCTTCGTCGATAAACTTCATAGCTGACTGGTGATTAATGTGTTGCTGATTTTACGTTTTTACCACAACCCGCAAACAAAAAAGCCCTATCGTTCGTGACAGGGCTTTTTAAGCAATCGGGTGATTTTATTATGCAGGTATTACACTTGCTGTTTTGCGCCGTAACGCACCCTTGATACTGAAACTCACTTTTCCTGTCACTTTGGCGAATAGCGTATGGTCTTTACCGATACCGACATTTTCACCCGGATGAATTTGTGTGCCGCGTTGTCTGATGATAATCGATCCAGCTGGGATTAATTCACCGCCGTAGCACTTGACGCCGAGCCGTTTTGAATGAGAATCGCGCCCGTTTCTGG
>CAYQZF010000134.1:0-7251 GCA_964421895.1 uncultured Nitrosomonas sp.
CGATTGATTTGTCTTAGAAAACTATCCAATCACTTCAATAGCCTTTTTATGTTCCCTTAGTAATCTGCTCAATTCCTTTTGCAGCTTACTTAATCCATGCTTATAGGCATTCTGGCTTGATCTGGCTTTGCCTTCAGGTGTTTTAGCACCCGTCGATTGCCTCCACGGCTGCCAATTCCTGATTAGCTCCGCTTGCCTCATTCGTTCCTCGGGTGTCCAATGTCGCATTGCTGTCCTCGCTTAATAGTTCGTTTGCTGAATTTTTTGTTTTCCGCGCGTGCGTAGTGGATTGATTGCCGTTATTGATTTGCTGGTGTCCTTGTGCAATATTGGCTTGTTTGGCATAAACAATTGGCGGATTCTTGATCGTTGCCAGTATTTCTGCGGTGCGCGCGCATTGCGCTTGCGCTTTTAGTGCCAAGCGTAAATTGGTTTCCATCTGGTTCAAATACTCGCATTGCATGGATCGCCCAGCCAAGGTGTTGAAGATTGCATTCAATGATACGACTTGCGCGCTCAGTGTCGATTCCAGCTCACTCAAATCACCGGCAATAATCTTGCCCGATTTTTCCTTCATCACTGCAACGGCTTCAGTGAAATCTATTTCACCCAGCAGAGGCTTAGTAAAAGCTTCGGTTGTCAGTGTATTCAAAACATCAGCCGATAACTTCACTTCGGCCAGCTTGCGCTGATCACTTTTTCCCTTCTCATTTTCCACTATCAGTGCGTGTGCATCGTGCCTTTTAGGTTTCTTACTGATTGCCATATATTCCTTTATTAGGTATGTCTAAATTGAAACGCTATGCACAGATTGTGTTTAGTCTTTTATGGCCTAGACGTTTCTCATCATTTCCAAATTTTGTTTCTAGCCGCCAATTCTCAATCTGCCAGCCTTTGGGCGGTGGATAATGCAACATGTCAAATTTCCAAACCCTGAGCGGCATATCATTCGTGGATTCTGGTTTGCAGCATTCCCTTTGGGATGAAACCGAAATCTTGTCTTTCCATGCCATGCTCTCAGCCGTAGGAATACCGCGCGGTTCACCTATTGAGCATTCCAAAGTGCAAAAACCTGCTTGGCGGTGTATCAAAAAACCGGTTTCTAAATAATGGATTTTGCATCTTCGGCATATCCGGTAATTTGTTGTCAATGCGCGGACTCCTTGCGAGTTTTGCCGACAATTCGCTTCTTTCCTTTGCCTATTTCTGGTGGTGTATATGGCATAGATACATTGTTCCCGGTAGCCGGGATAGCAGGGAAGGCAAAAAGTGCCGCTCTCGTTCCGGTAGGCGGGTTAGTGGCTTGCTTCACTGTCCCGGTTGTCGGAATAGCGCTATCCCGGTAGTCGGGAGACTCTTTTTGTTTTTGTGGCGGTTTCCTGCGGTCGGTCGGTGGCAATTTACAATCAATCCACGAACCTTGCCTATAGGTTTGAGCGGAAATATCCAATCCAACAAAATTGCTAATTGGCAACCATGTCACTGCATACCAGTTGCAGCCTGCATTGAGTCCGCCCAATCTCGTTGTAACAATCAAATCTCGTTTCACCAGTTCGACTATCGCCTTGCTATTTGAGGAATTAGATTGCCAGCCATGCGCTGAAAGCCATTTATTGGTTAATTGCAGCCTGCCATTGTTGCTCCCATTGATTTGACGCATCAATGCAAAGAAAAGTGATTTACCACGATCAGTTAACCCCATGAATGCTTTGCTATCCAATATAGCGTGCGAAATGGCGGAAAAGTTTCCTGAGAAGCTTTCAGGTGCTTTTTTACTTCCGCGTTTGCTCATGGCGCACCTAAACGGCTGGCTAGGACTTTTAGCCCCTCTCTCTCGGATTGCTCTGCAATTTTTGCCGCACGAAGCGCGCCTTCAGGTAACAGGTTTTCAATGCCATGCCTTAAGATTCCACGCAAAATATGCGCTGGCATTGCTTCTGCCTCAACCGTGGCCATGACATGCCGGGAACGAACATCACCTTTTTTGCGCGGTTTTGTTGGCAGATCAAATTCGGCAATCTGCGCTTCATTAATGCCGATGCGCTTGAAGCTCATATCGATGTTTGAACTTAAATGCAACCGCAACTCACGCTCCAACGATTTATCAATCAAAACACCAGCCGGATCAAAATCGCCAATGTAGAAAATGACTAATGGCCGATAATCACCCGATTGGTTATGTTGCTCTGCTGCATAATGAACGAATGAAAGACTGCTAAAACCTCCACAAGGATAAAGATCAACTGCCAGCTCATTGCAATCCCCTTGAATGACGCTGGCAATCCTTCTACTTTCGCACCATACTTCGCATTGATAGTCGGACTGCTCCCATAGATCAGACCGATACAGCCCCGCCATTTGCGCTATGAAGTCACTAGCATTGGAAAATGTATTGACGAAGTAACCTCGCCGTGACATATCGGCAATCCAGGCATAAGGGATGCGGCCTGATCGTCTCAGCTTCACGCATCGATCCTGAATATGGCGATAACCTGCATCTGACTTTTCCACGCTTTCAGGCAATCGCGGATCAGTCATCCTATAAAAGAGATGCCGTACACTTTGTGGATGATCATTTTTCAGCACTTCAATAATTTGATCATCTAATTGATTAAGCGCAGCATTTGTGCGTCTTGTGCGTTTTAACGTGCCAGCACGATAAAATGATTTGCTAATTAATTGCTTGGGGGATTTCATACTGCGCCCTCCACGCCATTCTTTACATGGATGGCTTTGACAAGAATCCTGCCAACTGTAGCGTTTCCATTTCCGGACATGGCTACACCTCTACGCCCAATACTTTCTTGATTTCCTTGACCGGCCAAGCCAAACGGCCATTAATGCGCAGAGGGCGGATCAATCCATCTTCCCGCATTGCCCAAATTCGCAGCGTTTGTGGGCGGCGGTTCAGATAAAAAGCCGCTTGCTCCGTTGTTACTGTAGATAGTGGATTGATTCAATCGAGGGGTATTCATTCGATGCTACTGTCATTTAGAACCACCTTTTGTTGTTGAAGATGGTTTGCTATTATGGACATCGTCAGCGGGTTAGCAACCAGTATCCGCAAGGCTCTCGATCTGCGGAGGAATTCCGCTTTGCACTAGGCTCTCCCTTTGCGCAGAAGGGAAACTTTACGATTGCTTTTGCTTTTTCTTTGCTGCTGCTACTATCTCGGCAAGTTTCTTGTGTGACAATGCAACAACGCCTATCAATTCATTTGCCGCTTTTTGTGCTGAGAGGCTTGGGTCAATATTCTCTTGCCAGTATTTCAGCGCCTCTTCAGCCATTGCGTAATTTTCAGCATGTCGCAATTTTGCTAATTCAGCGGCAGGGTTTTTGCTGCGCTTTTCCCTAATTTTGGTTTTCCCATTTGCAAAAATCTTGAAATGCTGCCAAGCCACCTGTAAGACCCCAGCTTGGTATCGGGCATCAGAAGCGAACGCCCACGCCTGTTCGTGTTTATCGATTATCTCGGCATTAATTGCCTGAGCTGCATGAGCAATAACCGCATGCATCGCTATCAGCAATGTGTAAATTAATATTCCATCGCGCTAGCCGAAAACTGAAACCAACATTCTTATGATTTCAGTCACCTCCTGCTCGCATGTAATTTTATCATCCCATTTTTTCTTATCTTTATTTGTAGCTGACAAGCCAAGTGCTTTTTTAAGTATATTTTCGTAAAAATATGATTCAGGGTCTTCTTCAGTAAGTTGCTCTGGGTAGTCAGCTTTAACTTTATTATTTAATTCAACATAAAATTGCCAAGCTACAAGTATGGCTTCTCGTGCCTCGGTATTTGGTGTTCGCAAATCCAGCAATGCCGTTTTTTCACTCTCGTTCATTGCACCCTCTGTATTCCGGCTCATTCTGCTACGTTTGCTGTGCCTTGCGCTTCCGCAATATGCCGCAACGCAGCCGATAGGTATTTCACCATGCTTGGTTAAGCTATGTGACTATCCAAAGCGTGTGCAATATTCGCACGTTCAACTTTAGGCAAGCCGGATTTGCGCGCATTCCATAGATCATAAGCCGCTTGCTGCGCTATCCATAAATCGGCTTTGCCGCCATTCTCTATGCCTAGCCATCCTTCAAGCCGCAATGCCATTTCTGGGGATATTGCAGCGCGGCCATTCAGTACACGTGATAAGGCTGCACGGCTGACGTTAAGTTGTTCAGCCGCTTTTGTAACCGATAATCCTAGAGCTGGTAATACATCATCCCGCAAGGTTTCGCCGGGGTGTGGGGGGTTATGTATTTCGCTCATGGTTAAAATCTCCTTAGTGATAATCTTGATAATCGACCAAAACGGCATCCTCGCCTTCAAAGGTGAATGTCATGCGCCAGTTACCATTTACCGTTACTGAATAATGACCTAATAGATTACCGCTTAAAGAATGCAAACCCCAGCCGGGAATATTCATATCATTTGCCTGCTTGGCAAGATCAAGCCTAATTAATTGCCTTTTCAATCGTGCAGCATGATGGGGTTGTATTCCAGATAAGCTTCCGCTGGTGAAAAAAGCTTGCAATCCTTTATGACGGAAAGTCTTTATCATGCTTAATTGTATAGCGTAGCGTTACATGTTGCAAATGTCATTTGACTGCATGTAACCCTGCTTGTGCGGGTATAAATTCAATCCCGGCTTGCTCCAATATCCACGTTTCTATTTTGACATGCCACATGCGCAGTAAATCAAGCGGGCGGCGGATGTAGTGCTTTTCCCTTACTCCTTGCGGTTTGTGCCCTTGAATCTGCGCGGCGATACCGGCGGGCATTTCTATCCATTCGCACAGACTGGCAAATGATCTTCGCAAGCCGTGCAATGTCACATCCAGCCCGGCAACAGCACAGGCGATGGCGATTATCTTGAGTTATCACCAGCAGAAAAAATAACCGGCGATCTGATTGAACGGCTACGCAAGCACAAACCGGCAATCATTGCAGAACTGAAGCGCGAACAGCGGCGGGAGAAAGTCTTGCAAATGCTCGAAGATCGGCCAGAGATTCAGCGGGCGTTCGTGACCGATACCGAGAGCGACAGACACAACGTTATTCTAACGATGGCAATCCGTGACACGGCATCCTTTGAATTGCTGATACCGAAGCACAAGTGTGATCCGTTCATGTTACTGGCATTGATCGAAAAGAGTGCAGTTCATTAACGGAATTTAATCTAATTTGAGAAGAAAAAAAGGGGTACTTTTCAAAATGTGAGTAACTTTGTGAGTAACTTTTGATTCTTTAAAAGTTATAGTGGCTTAGATAGGAGCTTGCAGAGAATTTTATGACTCCCATCCTCATGGCGCAGCAAGAATGCTTTCCATTGGTGTTTATCTTGATGTGACATTAAAGGAAGCCGCAATAAACACGCCCGCTTCAAGGAACTACTGAGTAACAGTATAGACCCCTCAGAGAACCGCAAGGAAGAGAAGCAGCAAGCAGCCATATATAGCCAAGCGCGTATTAACCATGTGCGGTCAGGTCATGCGCCATGCCGTGGTGCACGGGCTGGCGGAACATAACCCAGCGGCAGACATAAAGCCTTCCGATGTATTGAAACCTGCCAAGAAAACCAATCACGCCCGCCTGAGTGAAAAAGAATTACCCGAATTATTGCGCAAGATCGATGGTTATGACGGACAACCCCTCACCCGCCTGGCAATGCAATTGATGGCTTTAACGTTCGTTAGAACTGGTGAATTGATTGGTGCGCGCTGGGATGAAATCGACCTGACCAAGAAAGAATGGCGCATACCGGCGGAACGCATGAAACGCGGCAGCTCGTGTTCCTTCAATCCGGAAATAGTCGGTGGCTTGCTGATAGGCGTGATCCAGGTCTTTACCGCACGATTTGTGCTCGATCAGCAGGTTGCCTTTCCACAGCCAGTTGATGTAGCCGTCGCGGTCATCGAGTTTTTTGACTTTCTGCTCGAAACTGCCGATGCCCCGCGAAGTGATGCCGAACACATGGAAAAACTAGATCCAGAACGGCTTGGCGTCGGCGTCTTCCGATTCCGCCCGGGTCCATTCGCGGGAAAACGCCAGCGCGTGGTCTTTGATTTCGTTCCAGGCGAGTGCCATGCAGTCTCCGGGTATTTGCAGCAAGTTAAATTCGTCCCATTCTACGTATAATCGCCGCGGGAACACCCAAGGATGGCTTGTGATATGATTTCCGCTCATTTTGGGGGCAAGGTATGCGTGCTATCTTTCTGGATTTCGGTTCGGTCACCCGCGGCGATATGGATTGCGCTGCGCTGGAGCGGGCGATTGCACCATGGCAGTTTTTTCACGATACCGCCGAAGCGGAGGTGGCGCAGCGTATCTGTGACGCCGAAGTGATCGTCAGCAACAAGGTGTACATCAGCCGTGAGGCGATTGCAGCGGCGCAGCAACTCAAGCTGATTTGCGTCGCGGCGACCGGTTACAACAATGTCGACCTGGCGGCCGCGGCCGAATATGGCGTGCCGGCGTGCAACGTGCGCGGCTACGCCACGCCTTCCGTGGTGCAACATGTGTTCATGCTGATGCTGAATCTGGCGCGGCATTTTTCCGGTTATCAAGCGTTGGTCAAGCGCGGCGGCTGGCAGGAGAGCCAATTTTTCTGTCCGCTTGATTATCCGATCATCGAGCTGTCCAGCAAAACGCTTGGCATCGTCGGTCACGGCGAACTCGGACATGCCGTGGCGCAGATCGCGCAGGCATTCGGCATGCAGGTGCTGATCGCGGAACACAAAGGTAAATCATCGCGTTCCGGCAGAGTGGCATTCGATGATGTACTGCGGCAGGCGGATTTCATTACGCTGCATTGCCCGTTGTCGTCCGATACGCAGCATTTGATCAGCCGCCGGGAATTCGAGCTGATGAAGCCGTCAGCGTATCTGATCAATACCGCGCGCGGCGGATTGATCAACGAAGCTGATTTGCTGCAGAGCCTATCCAACGGACAAATTGCTGGTGCGGCTATCGATGTGATCCAGGGCGAACCGCCCGGACCGGATAACCGGATCCTGCGCGAGCTGCCGCCGAATTTGATCGTCACACCGCACATCGCCTGGGCTAGCCGCGAATCCCGGCAGCGTTTACTGGATCAACTGGCCGGCAATATCGATAATTTTTTTCAGCACCAGCCCTTTAATCAGATTACCGATGCGCTGAGCCGCTAGCCGGTGGGTACAAAATTTAGGAGAACCTGATGCAACAATGGATTTTTCTTGCCGTCGCCATCGTCAGCGAAGTGATTGCCACGT
>CAYQZF010000135.1:0-7247 GCA_964421895.1 uncultured Nitrosomonas sp.
CTTGCTTCCGTATAATTCTGGCGTTTTGTCTCGCAAATCCCTGCATTCGAGTAAGACATCTCCGGTGTTGCATAGAGCGGATCCCTGGCCGCCGCCATAAAATGCTCAATCGCTTGATCCATGCGTTGCGAAAAGCGCTGACATAGAAACCAGCCATAGTTATTGCGGATTTCTGAATTTCTTGGCGCCAACCGGGCAGCGTGCTCAAAATTCTCCAGTGCTTTACTGTTCTCATTCAAAGTCATATTGATCAACCCCAGTACATTGTAAGCCAGTGCGTAATTGGATTGAGCCTTCAATGCTTCATTGACTTCTTCGATGGCGACATCGAGCTGTCCTCGATAATAATATTCAGCTGCCAATTCAGTATGGATTTTGGCGCTCTGCAATGCCCGATCCGATCCGGTTTGCAACGGCATTTCGCTGTTCACTGTCTGCTGCACGCACCCTCCCAGTCCCAATAAAACCAGCAACAGTGCAAAAAGTAGCAGCAACCATTTTTTTTTCACTGTACAGCCTCTATTTTTAAATCAGCCGTGCGCCGTGTCTTATCTTTTACTTGACCGGCAAGCTGACCGCAAGCTGCGGCTATGTCGTCACCCCTGGTTTTCCGCACCGTAGTAACTAATCCTGCTTGCATCAATATATCCCGGAAAACCCGCACAGCCTCAGCGCTTGAACGCTTAAACCCGGAATCATGAAATGAATTAAACGGAATTAGATTGAATTTACAAGGAACATCCTGCACCAGTTTGATAAGCTCGCGCGCATGCGCGGCACTATCATTGACACCGTCTAGCATAACGTATTCGAACGTGATGAAATCACGTGGAGCGGACGGCAAGTAGCGCTGGCAGGCTGCCAGCAATTCCTTGATCGGATATTTCTTATTAATCGGCACCAGCTGATCGCGTAATGCATCATTCGGTGCGTGCAAAGAAATCGCCAAAGCAACCGGGCAACGCTCCCGCAAACGATCTATTGCGGGCACCAATCCGGATGTACTGACGGTTACACGCCGGCGGGACAGACCATACGCATGATCATCCAGCATGATGTCCAGTGCGGTAACCACATTATCAAAATTAGCCAGCGGCTCCCCCATTCCCATCATGACCACGTTGGTCACGGCCCGGTTTGTCTGTGGTACCTTATCGCTGACTTCCAATCCGACCATCTTGTTGGCAATCCACAATTGTCCGATGATCTCGGCCACTGTTAAATTACGATTAAACCCTTGCCTCCCAGTCGAACAGAAGGCGCAAGCCAAAGCGCAGCCCACTTGGCTGGATACGCATAGCGTACCGCGATTGGCTTCCGGTATGAATACCGTTTCTATACCGTTGCCGGAGCCGACCGACAGCAACCATTTACGCGTGCCGTCTGCGGCCACAGAGTCATACGTGATTTGCGGCAATTCGATAACCGCCATGGCAGCCAGCTTCTCGCGCAAACATTTGGCCAGATCGCTCATCGCAGCAAAATCAGCCATGCCGGACTGATGTATCCAGCGCAGCAGCTGTTTTGCACGAAAAGGTTTTTCGCCTATACCGGTGCAAATATCAACTAGACCCTTGCCGTCGTAATTTAACAGATTGATTGTCACTACTATCGCACCACAGTGTGTCGTGTTTTAACGAGAATAGATATTCAATGCCGGGAAGAAGCAAGCAATTTCAACCGCAGCGGTTTCTGGCGCATCCGAACCATGCACGGCATTAGCGTCAATGCTGTCGGCAAAGTCGGCGCGAATCGTTCCTTTCTCTGCTTTCTTAGGGTCAGTAGCGCCCATTAAATCGCGATTCTTCTTAATGGCGTCATCGCCTTCCAGCACTTGCACCATCACAGGACCGGATATCATGAACTTAACCAGATCATTGAAAAATGGACGTGCGCGATGCACAGCGTAAAATTGTTCCGCATCGGCTTGCGATAAATGCACCATGCGTGCCGCAATAATTTTCAAACCATTTGATTCAAAACGGGAATAAATTTGTCCAATCACATTCTTCGCGACAGCATCCGGTTTAATGATAGATAATGTTCTCTCAATCGCCATTAAATACTCCGATAAATTAGTAAATTAAACTTTATATTTTAACAAAAAAATAGCTGCAATTCGAAAAACATCAGGATTAATTCGCTCATTGATCATTACCCCAAGGGAGTTTTTCAAATCGACACCCCGTGATCAATGAGGAAATATTTTTAGATCATTAGATTGAGTTTATGACGCTCGCGAAAATATTTTTTATTTTCATAATATGTTTCATTGTTATTATCCCCAATCCAGCCTGGGTAACCTAGCAAGGGAACAGGCGCGAGGTCGGAACTGGACGATAACGTGTGTAGCAAAAAAGGCTCCAGCATCAAATCAATCGCAGCAAGTTGAACTGGCAGCGCTTGCGTAAAAAAGGTTTGATTTACCTCGAAAATAATGGCTTTTCCAGTCATGCCGGTAAAGGGATCCAGTGCTTTTTCATACAAGCCATGTCCAAAAATAAAAAATCGCATGGATAACAGCACTGCACTACGCTGCCGCCAAAATAATTCTTTCCATTCAAAATTTTTGATTAATTGAATTAATGAAAACTGACTGCTGAGGACAACTACGCCTGATTCATCAAAAAGTGTTGCGGCGTCTCTCAAGCCGCACCGGTTTTTGTCCTTATTGGATAATTCCGCCAGTTGTGCCTGAAAATGCAATTCATTAAGCACCGACTTGGCGCGTGGAAATACTTTCCACACCAATGCATTAAAAAAATCATGCCAATTCCCAGCCCTTGTCGGCACTTGACCAGTCAAATAAATTCTCGATTCATATTTTTGTTCGAAACCCTGTTTCCCAGGAATTTGGGAGACAAAGCGGATAAGATTTCCAGAACGGGTAAAAATCTGCTGATTTTGTTGGAAATTGAAATGATTGAGATCATCTGGCTCCGGCCAGTATTGTTGATTTTCAACATATCCTTTCAAACAGAGAAAGGAATCAAACATCGGTGAACGATTAATGAAATTGGGATCCCATTGACGCCCCCCCATATTCGATTTCAATCCGGCCAGCGTTATTTTTATTTCAACATGCAAAAACTATCGATTATCGATGAGTAAATCGTTTTTTTCCTCATCACCAACTCGCAACAGCTTTAGATGATCCAAGCCAAAATGAATGAACGCCAAAGCTGTAAAGATCGGAGCCAGCAAATTGAGCACCGGCACAAACTGAATCAATCCTGTTAGCAACCCCAATCCCCATAGTGAATACCGGTTTTGCGCACAGATCAGTTTAATTTCTTGTTTTGTGGCGTGCTCGGATAGCGCATCATAGCGGAATAACTGTTGATTCATAAATGCCGCTGCTACAAAGGGAACGATAATACCCGCTCCTACTGCCCATAGCGGCACAGTGACAACCCAGATCAGTATAAATACCCCGCTGGCGAGCATCGCATTAATGATACTTCCAGCGATACTACCCCCATATTTACGCTTAAGCTCGGGGTAGTCGCGATTCGCCACCAGATTGATCAGTGCCGGCATTACAAAAATAGCCGTTATAATTAATGTCGTTACTATTACAAGCGGTATATAAACCATCAAGTAAATAAAATTTTCGATAACGGCAGACACCCAATCAGAACCCAGATTCTGCAACCATTCACCGATACCGGCTTCATTCAAAAACAAAACAATCAGTTCGGAAAAATTTTCGCGAAAAATAAACCCGATGATAAGCCAAAATAGAATTGAAACAAAAATTGGCCAAACTACAATCCAAGCAATCTTAAAACGTATCAGATCACGAAATGCACTTGCAGTAGCTTTAAATATAAAAGACATTTAATTACCAGTTAAATAAACGATATATGATCAGGCGGTGAAATTATCGATGATATCCATCGGGTTTTCTAGTTGTCAGCACAACAAATTCAGACAATTATGAAATTACAACATATGCCGTAAAAAATTACTAACAATAGCTATTGAAAAACTGATACCTTGTGTCTAATTATCTCATGTCACGTGAAAAAGCTTTGAATACTAAAGTTTCAATCAAAGGTGTCGATAAAACATTTAATGAATTTCGTTAAAAGGTATAAAAAATGAAAATAGACAAAACATTACAGCCAGTGTCAACCGTATCAGTTAATGATGGGAAAAGACGTACTGATGTCATTCCTGCCACTGATACAAATCAAGAAGATAGTGTTCATTTAAGTGCAAATGTTGCCAAAATACAAAATATTGACAGTAGCTCCGCAAGTGGTTCGATTGTAAATCCAGCTCGTGTTCAAGAAATAAAACAAGCAATTAGCGAAGGAAATTTTCAAATTAATCCTGGTGTAGTGGCTGATCGACTACTTGAAACGGTCAAAGAGCTAATTCAGTCTAAAAAAGGTGCTGCTTAATGTCCACATCACAACACGTTGCATGTTTTATGCAAGGATTGGAAACCGAAAAAAACATATTTCAAGTATTCATAGAGATACTAAAAAAAGAAGAAAATGCACTTATTGAAGGAAAAATAGAAGAAATTGATTATCTTGCCTCGGATAAATCACGATTAATTGAAGAGTTGATTCAATTTGATGAAAATCGTAATGAATATTTGATTAAGCAAGGACTCATTCTGGAAAAGAATAGTATCGATAATTGGCTAACTAAGTTAACTAAACAACATTCGAGTTTATCTGAAATAAAAATTTCATGGAATGAGTTGCTCAATTTGGCGAAAATTGCTCAGCAACTTAATCATTCCAACGGCTTGATGATATCGTCTCAACTGCAATATAACCAACGCGCTTTTGCCGCTTTGCGTTGTGCGGCAGGAAATGTTTCCTTCTACGGTCCCAAAGGTCAGACTTACATTTGATCTCAGCGTACTTATTCAACAATTGGAATCTCAGTTACCTTATCCGGGTTGGTCGATAGAATCATAATCGACACCCGGCGGTTTCTCTTTCTTCCTTCAGGCATTTCATTACTTTCTATTGGTCTGTTTTCACCATAGCCAATTGCAGTAAGCCGATGTGCCTCAACACCATTTTCTATAAACAATCTAATCACGCTGCTCGCACGAGCTGTCGACAACTCCCAGTTTGATGGAAAATTGCCGTTATGAATAGGTAAATTATCCGTATGCCCCTCGACATGAACCTCATGTTCATGCCCTTTGATCACATTAGCGACCGCTTGTAGTGTTAAGCTTGAATTCTCGGCAAGTTTAGCCTGCCCTGGCGAAAAAAGAACACTAGCATTAATCTCCACCGTTATTCCCCGAGAACTTTGCGTAATTTTTACTTGACCATTTTTTACCAAAGGATCCAAGGCATGAAGAATATCTTTAGCCATACTTTTCATTTTTTCCTGCTTCTTCGCCGTTTGCACACCGCGATTTTCAAATGGCTTGATTGAATCAGTCTGGCTCAAAGGTTCTATATTAATGGGTACAAACTCTGTCGACTGCACAGGCGCCGCATTAGTAGAATTGCTGCTCTTAAATGCACTTACTAACGAAGAACTTAACACATGATACTTACCTTCATTTACCGATGAAACCGCATACATGACTACAAAAAAAGCAAATAATAATGTTATGAAGTCGGCATAGGAAACTAACCAGCGTTCCTGATTTTCTGTGTGCTCATCAGCTTTCTGCCCTCTTTTTCTTCTTAGCATGATCATTCATAAATCTTTTCAGAAAATGTATTAAATGAAATAACCACTCAACCTGCTCTCGATAAGACGAGGGTGTTCGCCATTTGCAATCGCAACAAATCCATCGACCAGTATTTCTTGCAGCACGATATGTTCGTTGATAATTGCTTTCAGTTTATTCGCGATTGGCAAGAAAACCAGATTGGCTAGACCGACGCCATAGATCGTAGCGACAAAAGCAACCGCAATACCATTTCCTAACAAACTGGGATCCGACAAATTCTCCATCACATGAATCAATCCGAGCACTGCCCCTAATATACCGATAGTCGGTGCATAACCACCCGCGGCTTCCCAGATCCTGGCCGATTGGCGCAGATAATTCTCTTCAGCCATAACCTCGATTTCCAAAGATTCCCGCAATTTATCCGGAGCACTTCCATCCGCAAGCAATTGCAGTCCCTTTTTTGATAGTGAATCTTTTACATCCGGCACAAATGCTTCAAGCGCTAATAAGCCATCTTTCCGGGATACTTGTGACCAATTGATAATTTGTTTAATCAAAGTTTGTGGAGAGTCGGATGGCGGGAAAAAAACCCATACGCTCATCCGGATGCCGTTGACAAAAATTTTCACCGGACTCTGCAGCAATACCGCTCCGACGGTACCCCCCATGACAATTAATAAAGCCGCCGCCTGAATCAACGAACTGAAATGGCCGCCCTCCAGTAGTTGCCCGCCAACGATCGCGGCAAAAGCCAGCAAAATGCCGGAAACACTATTCAAATCCAGTTTTGATTTTTTGAACATGGCAAATCCGTTTACAAGTCCAGTACTGGATAATCGAGCGAGGAAATATCTTAAAGATTTCTCAAGCGGCTACGCAATCGCGCAACTGCTTGTGTATGCAACTGGCATACGCGGGATTCGCTGACACCGAGCACTTCACCGATTTCCCTTAAATTCATTTCTTGCTCGTAATGCATACCCATTACCTGCTTTTCCCGTGGCGGGAGATTATCGATAGCAGCAATCAGCATTTTGCGAAAATTCTCGTCCAGCAATGCATTCAGCGGATCGCCTTCCGAATTGATAAACAACCGATCCAAAAAAGGTTCTTCGTCTTCCTGTTGAAAATCCTCGTAATAAATCAATTGCGCGCCACGCGCACTTTGTAATGTCTCGTGGTACTCATCCAATGACATATTCAGTTCCGCCGCCAAATCTTGTTCACTCGGCGCACAACCGTTACGCTGTTCCAGAGAACTAACCGCAGCTTCGATCCGGCGCATTTTTTTTCGAATGCTGCGCGGCAGCCAATCGGCTTCACGCAACTCATCCAAGATGGAACCTCGTATCCGCTGCGCTGCATAGCTTTCAAACTGGCGTCCATATGAACCTTCGTAGCGATTGATCGCATCCAGCAAACCAATCATTCCAGCTTGAATCAGATCGTCGACTTGTACGCTGGCCGGCAAACGCGTCATCATATGGTAGGCGATGCGCTTTACCAGCGGTGTAAATTCCGTGATAAATTGTTCTTTATCAATCGTTTTAGTTCCAGTCGCAGTATACATATTCAATCACAC
>CAYQZF010000136.1:0-7126 GCA_964421895.1 uncultured Nitrosomonas sp.
ATGCCCGGACCTTTCCTTCCTGGTTGCCGGTATTATCAATGGATCGAATTTACTATCGCGGTCTGGATATTGTGAATTGCAATCACTTGCACGGTCAGCCATGGCGGCGTTTGTCGGATCACATCCCTTTGTTTGCCGAATTCCGTTTGGCTTAAGTTCTAAGTTGATATTTTTTGCAGTGCGCCAAAATCTGAGTAAGCCTAAACTGTAAGAGCCCCTAGCGTCGTTTACCCTAGTGGATAATCAAGCTTTTTAGATGATCCCATAAAGTACATTACTGTATATTATCGTATTTAAAACAATAACAACGCATGGCAATCAAGAAATCCAAACTTTATTCTTCCTTCCCTGTGGTCAAGTTGCGATGAATTGCGCGGCGGCAAGAATATGGTCGACAGGCTCAGCAACCTGATCGCCATCTTTGAAAACAAGGCGCTGGATTTCAGCAAGAATCGCGTGGAAGGCGATGACATCCTCGGCGATGCCTACGAATACCGGATGCACGCCGGAAGAAAATCGAAACATAATTGCTGAATCCGATGATGCATAAAGTAAACCCACTGCTTGAGCGGGTTTACATTTGGTTGAATGAAGTAATTTCTCGAGTCACAAATTAGAAGTGCAGTAAGTTTCGAAAGCAATCGAGTATTCCCGCAGAATCGGAGCGGTGGCAAAAGAAAAAAACGCTACCGGTAAATGCAATAATCGATAGAAAAAATAATCCGATAGTAATTTTTAAACCTTTCTGATCGTATTTTGCTTTAATTACTCGTGCAATATCGTCATAAGATTTTCCGGATATATCAATTTTTTCTCTCGGAATAGTGGGAGTTTCGTTAGCAGCTTCTCGCGTTACTTTTTGTTCAGGTTCGCTGACACGAAATGGGATTGTCCCGGTTTTCTCAGGTGTTGGCGGAGTTGGTGGAACTGGTGGTGCCGATTCCTGAGCCGGACTATTGGTTGCCGGATCAGATTCGTGTTTTTTTCTTTCCTGATTGTTAAGCAGAATGATGTAATGAAATACATCGGTAATCATACCCATTCGCTGCGTGGCTTCATACACATCCTTGGCATCAACAATTGACTTATTGCGTTCATACGCCACATTGAATGATCGATCACACAGTGAATTGATCGTGCGAGGTGTGCCGCCCGAGCCGAATGCGATTGAAAGTGCTTCCCATCCAGTGTCTGAAATGAGTTTTGGCGTACCGCCCGCCACTTGGAGGCGATGCGTGATATATTTCAATACCCGATCGGCATTCATTTTTCCCAATGTTTCCAGTGCGGCGATGCGTTGCTTGAACGGCGCCATTTCCGGTCTATTGATTTTTTCCATCAATTCTTCCTGACCGAGCAGTAATAACTGAATGAGTTTGGTCGATCCTTCTTCAAGATTATTCAGTAAGCGGATACCGTTGATAACATCCTCGGTCATTAGATGAGATTCATCGATGATGACCAAGCATTTTTTTCCTTCCATATTAATTCTGAGCAACGCGTTCCGGATATCTCGCATGACGAAGGTTTTTTCCGCCGAGGTTGGTTGAACACCAAGCTCCTGCGCAAGAAATAAGTAAAGATCCGAGCTATTCGCGGGTGGCTCCGCCATCCATATGAGTTTCATGTTCTCGGGAAAATCCGATTTGATCATCTGACTCAGCGTGGTTTTGCCGGATCCGATCGGACCGGTGACAACGATCAAACCTCGGCCACTGAGGAGGGAACCGGATATTTGTTTGCGTATCCGGGCATGATCTCCATGGTCATAAAAGAATAATGGATCTGGTACATTCTCAAATGGAAGTAGATTGAGACTGAAGTGCTGCGCGTACATGTGCATCAATGGGCTCCCTCTTGCGGCAAAAGTTTTACTTCGACTCGGCGGTTTTTGGCTCTACCTTCTTCGGTATCGTTGGAATTGATCGGCTGTGTTTCGCCATAACCGGTAACCGATATGCGATCTTTCGATATGCCGTGTAAGGCCAGTATATTGGCAATCGCTTTGGCTCGGCGTAGGGATAAATCCATATTGTCGCTGCCGGATTTTCCGGTTGGTATATTGTCGGTATGCCCTTCGATCAGGACGCGGCTGTTTGGAGAAGCGGTTATTTCTTTTACTAATTTTTCAATGGCCGGATAAGTAACATCTTGAATCACATCTTGTCCGGAGCGAAAAGTTTTGCCATCGAATACTGCGAGGCTTTGCGGTTGAGTGTTCGTATTAGCTGCTGTGATACTGGTTATCGCCTCTTCAGTCGTTGTCAGCTTATTTTCAAGTTGTGGGATATTTTTTTTCTCATCTTCAGTAAAAACTCCATCAGCATGGAGCTCGGCGGCTGGTTGATTTAAGACATTGTTTACAGCTGGCGCTAGTGGAATTGGGGGGGCTGTGGGTGCAGGCGCAAACGCTATTTCTGGGCGGTTATCCCAAAAAGAAGTTGCATAAACAGGAAGATTTAGAGCCTTATATGTAATAGAAATGGATAAGGCGAAAAAAATTACAGACAATCCAATGAAAATTGAATGCATAACAAGATTCTCGATTAATTTTATATGTTTCAGATTTAAACGAATATTTACGGACCCAAGAGGAAATATTTTAATGCATTGAAGGCTACCTTGTTTGCGTGAAGGAGAGGGCAGTCAAAATATATTAGTATGTATATTAGTATGCCAGTATATTTAAAAATAATATTAGGTTAATAGATTACTGTTAATTTCATTAGATTGCATAAATTTTTTAGGGTCTTAGGAGGTTAAATACTAAATACTTATTAAGTTAAGGTGTGTTAACTTCCTTATATGAATATTAAAAACAGATACTATTTTCGCTCTCGAATTGGAGAAGCTAAATTGTAAGAACCCTCAGTGCTGTTTTCAGAGAGGTTAATTGAAATAAGCGTTGAGTATTTCATAAAGAGTGGCATTATTCAAACTCTTATGGGGTTTCACGGTGTTGTAGAAGTTAATGAAACGGAAAAGCTGGATGCGCCGGCCGGCGCTGCCTTTCAAGGAAATCTGGTTGTGTCACATGTTCAACCCGCTCTGCTTTACCGTTGGTTTGCGGGCGACTGATGCGGATAAATTTCTGGCCGATACCGTGTTGTCTGCAAGCTTTGCCGAAAGCATGATTGTCAATTCCTCCTTTAAATTCCGTACCAACGTCTTGAACCGCTGATTGGTACTGTCACGCGGTGTTAAATTTCTGAAGTCTGGCGCGTTTCAGCACGTCATAAATCGTTGGATGGCTGACGTGGAAGCGTTCCGCCAAATGCGACTACCTTCCATAGCCGGGTTTGCCATGCCCGAGTGCATGTGTGCGGAGTAGACCGGCTGTATTTGCTGATTCCCCGCTTACCCGATGATATTATCCGCCACATTCGGGATGAACTGCTCGAACTGATCGAAATTCCGATTCCGCAGCCGCCTGAACCGATTCCGCTGTCTTTCTGCTTTGATGTCGCGATCCGTGATCTTTCAGTGCGCAATGTAGCGAAGATGCAAGCGGCTGCAATAGCTTTGCAAGCCGGCGCGAAAGTGATGCTGAATGCGCAGCCATTAATCTGGTATTTGTGCGTGGGCGATCATCCCGATCTTTATTTCTGGGTGGAATACAGCATTGGCGGTGCGTGGACTACCATGTACCATCCGCCGGTTCGCTGTAATACTTACTGGGATTACGCCTGCGGCAGTGAAGTGACAATCCGCGTGTGCCGTGGTGCGGTGACCCTAATCCGTTATTGGGCAAGCAAGTCGCTGTGATGCTGATGAAGACCATTTCGATATTATGTTTCTGGATGTAGGTACCACATCATCCAATCCTCCCAGACGCGAACCGGAATTACCGGTAATGCGTGAACTGCCGCGTTTATGGAATAATCCTTGGTAATTAATCAGCAAAAAGGGTAGCTCGCATTCGTCTTATACCGGCTTTGCTTTGCGTAGCCTCCTAAGCTTTCTTTGTCGATCCGGTGGGGAAATGTTTTTAAGCGATGTTCATTTATCCGGTTCTGTGTTTTTTTCCTTGCTGTCGGGAATAACCGTGTCGGCAACCGCGCCAACCGCTTTAACAGTGACTTTGGCTGCCGTCGCAGCCGTAGTGACAACAGCATCGGCAACCGCCAGGACAGCGCATCCTGTCAAGTGAAGTAGGAATAGAGTTGCTATAAGCAATCGGAGAGCGGGTAACATAGGTATTAGATTATGACAGCTATTACGTCATGATGACTGCTTTTTAGCCTATTGTTGTCAGCACAGGTTGAGTAAAGCGCGCTTTGCTTAATGCTGACGGAGTAACTCATGCTTTGCAGATTTCCCAATCTAATACCGGGTCTGCCGGATCGTGCAAAACCTCTACGGCACGGAAAATAGCTTCAAAATCGTCGAGGTAATATCCTATAGCCTGTCTGATCACATCAGCACGCGTGCGATGCAATTTTGTTGCCGCTTCATCCAGCGCAGCGATCAATTCATCCGGTAGTCTTGCAGATATTTGGCTCATTTCAGGTTTCCAGTTTCAATTGTTAATGTCAATGAAATTCACTGAATGTCAAAAGCGTACGCTGATACATTTTGCAATTAAAATACGACTTGCGCTTTATTGATTGCCATTGTTGATCCTGGATGACGCAAGCTTATCTAGGTGTTTAGTCCCACAGTGTGCTGGTATAATATACAGCCAGTTACTGAAGGAGGATTTATGGGACAGGTACTGCACGGAAGCGCCCGAACGACAGCGGCGGTGCGTCGAGCGATACAACATAGTTAAGAGAGTCTGAATGTTCTGGCCGAGAGGCACGGGATTAACCCGAAGACGGTAGCAAAGTGGAAGAAACGGTCCTTCGTCCATGACGCGCCGATGGGGCCGAAGGAACCAGCCTCGACGGTTCTGACCAAGGAAGAAGAGGCTATGATTGTTGCCTTCCGCCAGCATACGTTACTGCCGCTGGATGATTGCCTCTACGCTTTGCAGCCTACGATCCCTAACCTGACAAGATCCAGCCTGCACCGTTGCCTGCAACGGCATGACATCTCTCGTTTGCCCGAGATTGACGGCGACAAGCCCGCAAAGAAGAAGTTTAAAAAATATCCGATTGGATACTTTCATATCGACATCGCCGAAGTGCGCACGGAAGAAGGCAAGCTGTATCTGTTCGTGGCGATCGACCGTACATCAAAGTTCGCTTATGCGGAGCTGCATGATAAATCGGACAGGAACATATCAACGGCCTTCCTGCGCAATCTGATCAAGACAGTTCCTTATAAGCTTCACACCATCCTGACCGATAACGGCAGCCAGTTCTGTCACGCGCCGCGCTATCGCAACGGGCCAACAGCGCAGTGGATCACGCATATGTTCGACTTGTGCTGCAATGAACACGGCATTGAACACAGGCTCACAAAACCAAAACATCCATGGACTAATGGACAGGTCGAGCGCATGAACAGAACCATTAAAGAGGCTACGGTGAAACGGTATTACTACGTCTCGCACGACCAGTTGAAAGCGCACATGCACAGCTTCTTGATGGCCTACAACTTCGCCAGAAGACTCAAAACCCTCAAAGGTCTTACGCCTTATGAATATATCTGTGAAATATGGACAAAAGAACCGGATCGTTTTAACGTTGATCCATTCCTGCACACTGTGGGACTAAACATCTAGGCTACTTGTTGAGGTAAGGGGGTTAAATGCATTGTTTGCATTGTTGGGTATTTTGAATATCCCAAATAATCGTATCGGCACTGAAATCCTGACCATGCGGCCAGGAGATACCATGATGCGCCGGGTGGACCATGCGAAAATATGATTCATTCACGAGCTCTTTGAACGCGCTTCCATTCAAATAGGGTTTTACATCAAAAACTCCCGAAACCCCACTGCTGGTCAGAATCTCAATCCGGTAATCTTCCAAGGGAACAGCTTTTGTGATTTTGTCCATGTTTTTTCTCCTTATCGCAAGGGTTCGATTTTAAACAACGGTTCGCCCAAGACCGCCAGCTTCCAATCCGCCATCAAATCATCCCGGTGAATTTCAATCCATGCTTGTACCAATTTCATTTTTGCTGGCGGCAGACTGCCGCCGAGCATCGCACCATCTTCAATCGCAATCGTAGCTTGGTAATCACCATACTCGGCATGGATATGCGGATGTTATGTTTCTTGTTGTCGTAAAAGTACATCAAGATAAGAATCCCATAAAACATAGAAATTGTAGGCATTAGAGAACCTTTTTCATAGATATACCGAAGGATAGCTTGCAGATTGCGATAAAGAAGTGACGGTTGCGTTGATGTTGGGAGTCGTGTTCCACCTCAATCTACGAGCTTGTCAAATGTTGACGGCTTCGTAAATTGCTTTTGCTATTTCATAATTAATTTCATGTTTTCCATGAGGTGTGGCCTTTACAAAAAATCCAATTTCCCGCGGAGGAAATGAAAAATTATTTGGTAACTTCAGTTTCCTTTTCGCCGCACCATCTGCTGCGTTGCATTGATCACATATAGTAGTCATTGAAAATCTACTAGCACTACTCATATATGGTGCGGAATGATCATGATGTTTATGAAGTGGTGCAACCCAATCATAGAAAGCATTCGGACTGTTTGGAAATCTTTTAGTCCATCGCATTATCTGATATTTGCCGCGATTACAAGATGGGCAACACCAGTTATCTTCATAGACATTTTGCAATTAGACGCATTCAAATGATGCAAACTATTTCAGCCATCATCATATCAAATTTGATTATATTCAGAAGCTGGATAGTCTAACGCTAACGGCGCATAGCTAGTGTGATATTTTCTAACACCCGCAAAAACATCTTCCTCTGCGCGCCAATATTCAACCACATAAACCTGCTGTCTTCCTAGCCGAATTGCACGTCGGGATTTAGGCCAACAACGGTTTCATAGATGAAACCCAACGGTTGGCGATTTTGTTGATGTTGGGTTTCGAGTCTCTCTCCAACCTACAAGCTAAATTAGATTCAACAAGGTGGCTAGCGGCAGAGCTCAGACGTGCCACGAAGTTGTATCGACTGGAATTATTTGTTTGATATCGGTTGTGCTTCCGATGGCGACAAGAAACAGGAAGCTAACAAAGAAAGCGATAGCAAAAATC
>CAYQZF010000137.1:0-7104 GCA_964421895.1 uncultured Nitrosomonas sp.
CGACTTTCCAGAAGCGCAGCAATTCCTTATACAGCAGCGTAAAAAATCCGGTCATCTCAATTAGCGGTTGCTATTTCTCATCATACTGACAAAAACATCTTCCAGATCAGGCTGCTGCAAGTGCATTTCCAGGATTTGGATTTGCGCCGAGCGCAAAGCCGACAGGATGGATTCGACTTGCGCATAGCTGTCGATTCTCAATTCGACCATGCCGCCGTCATGACGGATCTGCAATGGCTGCAGCTCAGCCGGCAAGGCATCCGGTTGCAAGCGCAACTGCAACGATTTGCCCGTGCTCATGGCGCCGATCAGATTTTGCGTGCTATCCAGCGCGACGATCTTCCCTTCCTTCAGCATCGCCACGCGGTTGCACAGGGTTTCCGCCTCCTCCAGATAATGCGTAGTCAGCACAATGGTGTGGCCATTGCGGTTCAGCCGTTGAATAAAGTCCCACAGTGTTTGGCGCAATTCCACATCGACACCGGCGGTCGGTTCGTCCAGGATGATGACCGGCGGTTTGTGCACCAGCGCCTGCGCAACAAGCACGCGGCGCTTCATGCCACCGGATAATGC
Organism: uncultured Nitrosomonas sp.; assembly: GCA_964421895.1. Taxonomy (GTDB): domain Bacteria; phylum Pseudomonadota; class Gammaproteobacteria; order Burkholderiales; family Nitrosomonadaceae; genus Nitrosomonas. The sequence goes on from CAYQZF010000137.1 coordinate 574, forward strand.
ACGCATGTTGGCATCCGCCTTATCGGTCAAATCCAGATGCTCGATGACCTCATCAACCCAGCGTGCATTGTTCTTGATACCGTAATAGCCCGATTGAATCAGCAGCACCTCGCGCACCGTGAAGAAAGGATCGAAAACCAACTCCTGCGGCACCACGCCCAGATTGCTGCGCGCCAGTTGATATTGCGCGATAACATCGTGCCCCATCACATTTACAGAGCCGCTATCGGCCAGCGACAAACCGGCAATAATGTTGATCAGCGTTGTTTTACCGGCACCATTCGGCCCCAGCAGCGCAAAAAACTCGCCGGTATGAATTTCAAGATCGATACTGGATAAAGCGCGCACGCCGCCAAAACGTTTGGATACTTGCTTGACAGCGATAGCGGGCAACATTGGATGAGAAAATCAGAACTTTGAAAACAGCAACACTGCGTCCGCTCAGGAAGCGCTTTGCAGTGTGGCTTCAGATACCGGAAGTGGAATGAGTTCCGTCATTCCGTATAATTGAATCAAGCTTTTAAGACTATCGGGCATATTGATGATGTGCAATGCCTGCTTGTTTTTTTGCGTTGCACGCAACCACTCCAGCAGCATACTGACGATCGTGGAGTCAACTTCGGTTACTTTATCCAAATCAATGGTAATCGCTTGACCGTCAAACAATGCAATCCCTGTTTTCGTCAGCATTACAACGCTATCGATCGTAACAGCGCCTTGCACGATCACTTTATTATCCGCACCAAAAATGATTGGAACCGAAGAATTCACTGCTAACCTTGCCTGTTTTATTTCTTCCCTTCCAGGGATTTATTTTTATCCGCAAGCGTTTTCAGCAAACCGTCAATTCCGCCTTTACGTACCTGACTGTTAAACGATCCACGGTAATTGGTGACCAGACTGACACCAGCAACAGTCACATCATAGACTTTCCAGCCATCCGGTTTTTTCTCCATGCTGTAATCGATCGGCACGGGCTCCCTTCCTTTTCCTTGAACGACCACGGTGCGAACCGTTGTCTCGACACTGTCACCCAGTTGTTTAATTGGGTTGACTTTGATCGTTTCGTGATTATACGTCGTCAACGCATTGGAATAAGTACGCACCAGCAAGGTACGGAATTCGTCGACCAATTTGGTTTGCTGTCCCGGCTCGGCTTTCGACCAATGTTGCCCCATCGCAAGTTGCGTCATGCGGGTAAAATTGAAATGCGGCAGTATCTTGGTTTCGATCAGATGCAGCATTTTATCTTTATTGCCATTTTTCAATTCTTCATCTTTCTGGATGATCTCGATCACTTCCTTGACCGTTTTATCGACTAGCCGGTCGGGCGCCATCTCTACGGACCATGCGGGGAGTGCCAGCAAGCTCGAGAACGTCAATATCATTATTCCAAGAATTTTTTTCATTGTTTCCTCACACATCAATTTTATGTCGTAGTCTGCAATACTAAACCATCAATAACTAAATTAACAAATATCCGGTCATGTCACAAAGAAGAATCGTCTTCCGAAGCCTTGTTGAATAAAAAGCGGCCGATCAGTTCCTCCAGCACCATGGCGGAATTGGTTTTCATGATTTTATCACCATCTTTCAGTTTCGCCTCGTCCCCGCCCGCAGCCAATCCGATGTATTGTTCACCCAGCAAACCCGATGTCAAAATACTGGCGAAGGTATCCTTAGGAAACAGAAAGCGGCTATCCATGCTCATCGTCACAACCGCATCGTACGTCTCCGTGCTGAATTGGATATCAGTAACGCGCCCGACGACGACACCTGCACTTTTGACCGGCGCACGTACTTTCAGACCGCCGATATTTTCAAAATTGCCGCTAATGACATAACTGTGAGAAGGATTATAGACATTGAGATTACCCACTTTGAGGCTCAAAATCATGAGCGCAGCAATCCCCATGACCACAAACAATCCCACCCACAAATCCATCGTTGTCCGCTGCATCAACTCACTCCTCTAAACATGAAAGCGGTCAGAATAAAATCAAGCCCCAGAATCGCCAATGACGACGTAACTACGGTGCGTGTTGTAGCCCCCGATACGCCCTCCGCTGTCGGCGGCGCATCGTAACCTTCAAAAACGGCAATGGCAGTCACCGCGACACCGAAATAGCAACTTTTAATAAAACCATTCATGATATCGAACCTAAAATCGACCGAATCTTGCATCTGTGACCAGAAGGATCCTTCATCTACGCCGATGAAGACCACCGTAACAAGATAACCGCCGAACACCCCCATGACGGAAAATATCGCCGCCAGCAACGGCATCGAAATCACGCCTGACCAGAAGCGCGGCGCAACCACGCGCGCCACCGGATCGACCGCCATCATACTCATCGCAGATAATTGTTCAGTTGCCTTCATTAAACCGATCTCGGCAGTGATCGCGGAACCTGCGCGGCTGGCAAATAACAGCGCCGCCACGACCGGGCCCAACTCGCGAACCAAAGACAACGCCACCAGCGTGCCGACTGCGGATTCCGAGCCATATTTTTGCAATGTTTCATAACCCTGCAAACCCAGCACCATGCCGACAAAGAGCCCCGATACGACAATAATGATCAGTGACAAAACGCCAGTGAAATACAGTTCCCGGATGATCAGATTGAAGCGGCGCAAGCTAGTGCCGGATTTAAACAATACCAGCATGAAAAAGCGGCTGGCCATACCTAAACGCCAGACACCGTCGATCACGCGATGTCCGATATTCTGAATACCAGTTACGATCCGTTTAGGCACCCATTTTCTCCAGATTTAAATCTTTTTGATAGCTCTGCGCCGGATAGTGAAACGGCACCGGCCCGTCTTCTTCGCCATGCACAAACTGATGCACAAAAGGCGCAACCGATTTTTGTACTTCTTTCGGCGTACCTTCGGCGGCAATCACCCCATCGGCAATGAAATAAACATAATCCACAATTTTGAGTGACTCTTGCACATCATGCGTAACCACAATCGAAGTTATGCCGAGTGCATCAGTCAAACGGCGAATCAGGTTTCCGATCACGCTCAGTGAAATCGGATCCAGCCCGGTGAACGGTTCATCGTACATAATCAACATCGGATCGAGCGCGATCGAACGCGCCAAGGCAACACGGCGCGCCATACCGCCGGATAATTGATTGGGCATCAAATGATGCGCGCCGCGCAAACCGACCGCATGCAATTTCATTAGCACCAGATCGCGAATCATCGATTCGGGCAGATTGGTATGCTCACGCATCTGAAAGGCCACATTATCGAATACGGACAAGTCGGTGAACAATGCACCAAACTGAAACAGCATGCCCATCTTGCGGCGCAGCTTAAACAATGCATCGCGTTCCAGTTCATGCACCACCTGTCCGGCAAATTTGACATAGCCCGATGTCGGTTGAATGACGCCACCAATCAAGCGCAGTAATGTGGTTTTTCCCGATCCGCTACCGCCCATGATGGCAATCACCTTGCCGCGCTGCATCGTCATGTCGATACCCTTCAGAATTGCACGCGTATCGTAGGAGAAACTCAATCCGCTGATTTCAATCAAATGCTCGGATGTCATGATGCACAATCCAATAAGAAAAGGGTAATTCGAGGAATGGTTGTCATTGAAACGTTTAGATCGGATGCTGATTCTGCAATCTCTTTTGCAGCAGGTAAATTTTCACTCAATTTTATCAGCGCCAATTTTAATCCACTTTCTTCTTGAATATTGCGCTATATTGGGCTTTCATGGTTATTTTTTACAATTTCCCCTTGCAGCCTATTTATTTTTTAAACCTTAACAATCATCAGATGCAGTCAAAATGCAATGATCAATTTAATCCCACCCGATGTACCTATTTGCAGCATTGCGCACACTATTTGCCCGGCTAGAAACCTCATCAAACAACGTTAACGCCATGTTTCGCAGAAAATTGCTTTTTCTGATTTACTGCTCAATTCTCGGCTTGATTGCTTCTACATCGCTTGCGGGTGAAATTTATCGCAATATCGACGAACGCGGTCGCGTCACTTATTCCGATACCCCGCAAACCGGTTCCCGGCAGATTCCGATTACCGGCCAGCCCAGCCGCCAATTATACCCAGTCGATCACGTATACGATGGAGACACCATCATATTGGAAAACGGCAAGCATATCCGGCTGTTAGGAATCAATACCCCGGAGATCGAGAGTCGCGTGCGATCGGAAGAACCTGGCGGTACCGCTGCAAAAAAATGGCTGCAAAGCAAATTGCATAATAAGCAGGTTTACCTGGAATTTGATCAAGTCAAGCGCGATAAATATAACCGTCTTTTGGCGCATATATTTTTACCCAATGGCGAGCATGTGAACTTGTCGCTACTGCAAAACGGTCTGGCTGCAGTCAGTATCATTCCGCCGAATGGCCGCTACAGCGACAAGCTTATTCAAGCACAGCAACAGGCCGAGCAATCAAAATCAGGCATCTGGTCCATGCCGGAATATCAAACTCACCCAATCACTCAGATTGCCAGCCACACCAAAGGCTGGCAACGATTCACCGGAATCCCGGTGGCAATCAAAAAAAGTCGTAAATATACCCGTCTGCTCTTCAACGGCAAAACCGACATTCGCATCGCCAACAGCAACATTAATCTATTTCCCGATCTTGCAACCTATGTAGGAAAAAAGCTGGAAATCCGCGGCTGGGTATCGCGCAACAAAGATTTTTATAGTCTGCAGATTCAGCACCCCAGTGCGCTAATTGTGCGGTAGCACCACTTTATCGATTAAATATCATCCTGCTCTATTTCATTTACCGTATCAATTTTGTTTAAATTCTTGTAAGTTGTCACTCTGAAATTTTATCCAACAGGATCCTTTATGTCGCAAACCAATGACCCCAAGCCAGAATCCATAGAGGCGCTAAAAAATGAAATTGATAAACTCAAAGCGGCGTCCAAATTCTATCAAGCCAGCAAAGTATTGCAGCATGCTCGAATAAGGTTGCAACGGAATCCGTTGTCCGAGACAGACTATGCGGATGAAAAATGGTGGCAAGCAGTATCGGCAAAGGACGAAGTATGGATCGTACAACAACTCGCCTTATGCACGTATAAGAATGAAGAAATTCCCGCCAGAAAGCGCTTGGACCAGGCTATGGCTTTGTTGGAAGAAATTGGCTTGCGAAACAGCTCCAACACAAATACCGAAACCCTCTGCCTGGGTGGCGCAGTCCATAAGTATAAATGGCAGCAATTCGGCCAAGCTGAAGATTTACACGAATCGCTGTCCTTCTACCTATCCGCTTTTGAACGCGATCCGCATCAAGACATGGGATATGGCGGTATCAATGCTGCATTCATCCTGGATTTGCTAGCAGATCGGGCTAGCCGCATTGCCTATCGCAGCGGTACGTCCACAGATGAAGCCGGTCACTTGAGAAAACGAGCAAGCGACTTGCGTCAGCAGATCATTGAAAAAGTATCGATATGGCTCGGGCAAAATCAAAATCTTACCGGAGAGCAGCGATTCTGGCATCAACTTACGCTGGCTGAAGCGCATTTCGGCTTGGAAGAATATGAAAAGGCCAATGAGAGACTATTTAAAGCCAATATTGCACAAGCCGAGGAATGGAAAAAGCGCACTGTATTTTTACAATTACGCGCACTTGCCAATCTGCAAGACATCATTCCTCCACAAGAATCCGATACCGCGGATGTTTGGCACCCGGCATGGAAAACACTGGCTATCATAGCCGGTGGAAGTAATGCGCCACGCGCACTTACTTCCGGCAGCGGCAAAGTTGGACTCGCACTATCCGGCGGAGGGTTTCGCGCATCTTTCTTTCATCTTGGTGTGCTGGCACGATTGGCGGAAATGGATGCCTTGCGCAGCATCGAAACCATTTCTACCGTATCCGGTGGCAGCATTCTCGGTGCTCATTATTATCTGGAAGTGCAAAACCTGCTGCGAAACAAAGCGGATCGCAATATTACTCGCGAAGACTACATCGGCATCGTGCAACGGGTTCAGAAAAATTTTCTGCAAGGCGTGCAAACCAATATCAAGATGCAAACCTTCGCAAGCCTTAAAGATAACTGGAATTTCCTGTCGCGCAACAAAGATTATTCGCGCAGTCACCGCTTAGGCGAGTTCTATGAATCGCGGCTCTACCGGAAGATTGGCAAAAATAACGAAAATGCCCCATTGCGCACCATGTCGCAACTCACCTTCACACCCGCAGACGTGCAGGATGCCGCATCGTTTAAACCGAAATTTTCCAATTGGGTGCGGCGCGCCAAAGTTCCGGCCATCATCCTCAACGCCACTTCGCTCAACTCCGGACACAACTGGCAGTTTACCGCTCATTCGATGGGTGAGCCACCCAGCCATATTCTGGGGGAAATTGACAGCAATAGCCGCCACCGCCGGGTTTATTACCACGATGCACCCACCGAAGAACTAAAAAATTACCGCCTGGGTTATGCGGTAGCCGCTTCTGCTTCCGTACCCGGCATGTTTGAACCGGTATCCGTTGCCGGACTTTATGAAAACCGCACGATTC
>CAYQZF010000138.1:0-5357 GCA_964421895.1 uncultured Nitrosomonas sp.
GAACGACGAAGGTCAGGAAGTCGTGGAGCGCGGCTGGCAAGATACGCTCGCGGGTGAATTAGGGCATCGCCGTGTGCTCAAGGATAACAAAGGGCAGATCATCGAGGATGTGGAAAACATTCGCCCACCTAAACCGGGGCAGGATCTGGTGCTGTCGATCGATCGCAGAATTCAATATCGCGCGCATGCGGAATTGAAAGAAGCAGTGCTGGCCAATAACGCCAAAGCCGGCAGCATCGTCGTGCTGGATGCGCAAACCGGCGAAATTCTGGCCTTGACCAATTTGCCAGCGTATAACCCGAACCGGCGCTCATCCATCACCAATGAAAGACTGCGCAACCGGGCATTGATCGATACATTCGAACCGGGGTCGACATTGAAACCGTTTACCGTGGCGATAGCGATGGAAATTGGTAAAGTCAATGCCAACACAGTACTGCAAACTGCGCCGGGCATGTGGCAAGTGGGCAGAAAAACCATACGTGATGTCAGCAATAAAGGCGAACTGACGGTGGCGCAAATCATCCAGCAATCGAGTAATGTCGGAACGTCAAAAATCGCCTTGTCGCTAGAATCGCAAACGATGTGGGAAATGTTTAACCGCTCCGGGTTCGGCACGCTGACGAATTCCGGCTTTCCTGGTGAAGCCAGCGGCATATTGCGTCCCTACAACAAATGGCGGCCGATTGAACAAGCCACCATGTCGTACGGTCATGGTATATCCACCAGCCTGATGCAATTGGCGCGCGCCTACACGATTTTCGCCAGCGGTGGCGAATTAAAACCGATCTCGCTTTTGAAACAAAACATGCCGGTGATGGGACAACGCGTCATCTCGCGCGATACCGCGCAGGCAATGAGCCGCATGCTGGAGATGGCGACCAAACCCGGTGGTACGGCCCCGCTGGCGCAGATCAGCGGCTATCGCGTTGCCGGAAAAACCGGCACGGCGCATAAACTGGTCGATGGTCAGTATGCAAATAAACGCTATATTTCCACGTTTGTCGGCTACGCGCCCGCATCGAATCCGCGTTTGATCATCGCCGTGATGATCGACGAACCTTCCGCCGGTAAATATTTCGGCGGCGCCGTGGCGGCTCCAGTATTTAGCAAAGTCATGTCCGATGCGTTGCGCATCCTGAATATTCCACCGGATGCGCCAGCCAACAATGTGGTTACATTTACCGCGACACCCGAGATGGGTGATGAAGGATGAATGGGATGACGATCAAAAAGAAAGTGCCCCAGCTGTTCGATCCTCATCGCTTGGATGATTTGGGTGTAACGGTCAAAAATCTGGTGACCAATAGCCGGCAGATAAAGCCCGGCGATACGTTTCTCGCCTACGCCGGTGAAGCTGCGGACGGGCGCGACTTCATTCCGCAGGCGATCGCCGCCGGCGCCAACGCCGTGTTGTGGGATCCGCAGGATTTCACCTGGAATCCCGAGTGGCGCATTCCGGCATTGGCGATCGACGAACTGAAAGCGCAAGCGGGTTCCATCGCCAGTCATGTGTATGGTCACCCATCGGAAAAATTATGGATAGTCGGAATCACAGGAACCAACGGCAAAACATCGTGCAGCCACTGGTATGCGCAAGCTATGACGAGTCTGGGTAAAAAAACGGCAGTGCTGGGGACGCTTGGAAATGGTTTTTGCGGTGAATTGAAAAAAGCTGAGAATACAACGCCCGATGCTGCGGTATTGCAGCGCTCGCTCGCCGGATTCGTTGAACAGGGTGCACGCTGCGCGGCGATGGAAGTATCGTCGCACGGTTTGGTGCAAGGACGGGTCAACGGTACGGTATTTGCGGTGGCTGTGCTGACCAACTTGTCGCGCGACCACCTGGATTACCATCGCGATATGGATGCCTATGCCGCCGCCAAGGCGCGCTTGTTTTCCTGGCCCGGCTTGCAGTATGCGGTCATCAATATGGACGATGTGCTAGGCGTCGAGTTATCGCGGCAGCTCGCCAATAAATCCACAACTTTGATCGGCTATGGATTTCACTATCCGGAAAAGCGCAATCCAAGCCCATTCAAAATGGTTTATGGCTCCAATTTAAAAGTTGATATCCATGGTCTGGAGTTTGATATTGAATTTGAGGATAATCACGAACATTTGAAAATTGATCTGCTGGGTAAATTTAATGCATCGAACTTGCTTGCCGTCGTGGCCGCTATGCTGGCAAGCGGAATCCGCTTGCCGGACACAGTCCGTGCGCTGCAAAATGTGCAACCCATTCCGGGAAGGATGGAAAAATACCAAGGGATTGACCAGCCGATTATTATCGTGGACTACGCGCACACGCCCGATGCTCTGGAAAAAGTGCTGTGCACATCGCGCGAACTGTTGCGCAGCGCCCAACCGAAAAAAAGGACATCCCAGCAAGGTGGGCGGCTATTTTGCGTCGTGGGTTGCGGCGGCGACCGGGATAAAGGCAAGCGCGCAATGGTGGGCGAAGTCGCTACGCGGCTGGCGGATGAAGTCATTTTTACCAGCGACAACCCGCGCACGGAAAATCCCTTGAGCATTATCCAAGATATCACAGCGGGCGCAGGCGCAGACAATTACCAGATCGAGTCCAATCGCGCACTGGCCATTTATCAAGCCATCGCTAATGCGCGCAACAACGATATTGTGCTGATTGCGGGTAAGGGTCATGAGAAGTTCCAAGAAATAAAAGGGCGGAAGATTCCATTCTGTGACGCGGAAATTGTGCAGCAGGTACTGAAGGATTTGGTCAGAAAGGTGCGGGTTCAATCATGATGACGATCCGGGAAGCGGCGCAAGTATTGCAAGCCAGATGGAACAACGGGCAGGACGGGTTGTTTACCGGGGTCAGCACCGACAGCCGCACGCTCAAGCCGGGCGATCTATTCGTGGCTTTGAGCGGCGACCGGTTTGATGGCAGCACATTTATCGCCAGCGCCGCAGAAAAAGGCGCGGTTGCCGCGCTGATTGCGCAAACAGTTAATGGTGAATTGGCAATCGATATCCCGCTGCTGCGCGTCAAGGATACGCGGCTGGCACTAGGGCAACTGGCGGCACATTGGCGTAGCCGGTTTACACTGCCAGTGATCGGCGTTACCGGCAGCAACGGCAAGACCACGGTCAAGGAAATGATCGCTGCGATATTGGATCAGGCTGTAGCGCGCGATGGTGCCGGGGCAAATGAACTAGCCGATCATGTCCTGGCAACCGAGGGGAATCTGAATAACGATATCGGTGTGCCGCAAATGCTGTTGCGCTTGCGGCCGCAACATCGCTACGCAGTGATCGAGATGGGCATGAATCATATCGGCGAGATCGGTTATCTCACTGGATTGGCAAAACCCAGCATCGCCGTGATTACCAATGCCGGGGCCGCGCATATCGAAGGATTGGGGTCGGTCGAAGCGGTAGCTCGCGCAAAAGCGGAGATCATTGCCGGATTGGATTCGCAAGGAACGGCCGTGATCAACGCGGATGATCGCTACGCCGCTGTGTGGCGAGAATATGCTGGTGCGCGTAAGGTAGTTGATTTTGGTTTATGCGAAAAAGCTCTAGTAAGCGCGGAGTTTCAGGCTGATCGATTGAACAACCGGATTCAGTTAAAATTGCCGGATGGCAACGTGGAAGTAAAATTACAAGCGCCGGGTGTGCATAACGTATATAACGCGCTGGCCGCTGCCGCCGCAGCAACGGCGTTGGGGATCGGCAAGGAAGCGATCGCCGCCGGTCTCGCAGTGTTCCAAGGTGTGAAAGGCCGGTTGCAGAAAAAATCTGGCTTGCATCACGCGCTGCTCATTGATGATACCTATAACGCCAATCCGGAATCGGTACGCGCGGCTTTGGCAGTGCTGGCGGCAACTCCGGGGAAAAAAATACTGGTGCTGGGGGATATGGGTGAATTGGGCAAATCCGCCATCGATCTGCATCGCACGATCGGACGCGATGCGCGCAATGCCGGATTGGATCGATTATTGACGTTGGGCGAACTGAGCGCGTACGCGACGGAAGAATTCGGCACAGGCGCGCGGCATTTCAATGACATCGATGAATTGCTGCACGTGACCGAAGGTTTGCTGGCGGATGATGTGACTTTGCTGGTAAAAGGATCGCGCTTCATGCATATGGAGCGGGTGGTGCGGCAACTGGAGCAACCGGCGGGGTCATCATGCTGCTGACCCTCGCACAATGGCTAGCGCAAGACATCCGCGCGTTCAATGTGTTCAGTTATATTACCCTGCGCACTGTGCTGGCGACACTCACCGCCTTGGTGATTTCCTTCATCATCGGCCCGCTGATGATCCGTAAGCTGACCGCTTACAAAATCGGTCAATCGGTGCGCGACGACGGTCCGCAAACGCACCTCGTCAAAACCGGCACGCCGACGATGGGCGGCGCCTTGATTCTGATGTCGATCGTATTGACGACGCTATTATGGTCGGATCTGAACAACCGCTATATCTGGGTGGTGCTAGCGACCACGCTGGGATTCGGCGTGATCGGCTGGGTCGACGACTACCGCAAAGTGGTTCACCGTAACCCGAAGGGACTTTCCGCGCGCGCTAAATTCTTCTGGCAGTCGCTGATCGCGCTCGTGGTTGCGCTATACCTGGCGTCGATCGCGGAAATTCCGGCGCAAACCGACATGATCGTGCCCTTTTTCAAGGAGGTCGCGATCCCCCTCGGCGTAACAGGCTTTGTCGTGCTGTCCTATTTCGTCATTGTCGGCACCAGCAATGCAGTGAATCTGACCGACGGCCTGGACGGTCTGGCCATTATGCCGACGGTGATGATCAGCAGCGCGCTGGCGGTTTTTGCGTATGCGGCTGGTCACGTGGTATTTGCCAAATATCTCGGTATTCCGTACATCCCCAATGCCGGGGAATTAGCCGTGTTTTGCGGCGCCATGGCCGGCGCCGGATTGGCTTTCCTGTGGTTTAACGCCTATCCCGCCGAGGTTTTCATGGGCGATGTCGGCGCATTGGCGCTGGGCGCCGCACTAGGTATCGTTACCGTCATTGTGCGCCAGGAGATCGTGCTGGTCATCATGGGTGGTGTATTCGTCGTGGAGGCGCTCTCCGTGATGCTACAAGTGGCGTCGTTCAAATTGCTGGGCAAACGGGTTTTTCGCATGGCGCCTTTACATCATCATTTTGAATTGAAAGGCTGGAAAGAAAATCAGGTGGTGGTCAGATTCTGGATCATCACCTTTATTTTAGTATTGATCGGGTTGTCGACCTTAAAGTTACGATGAATTTGCAAGGTAAAACAATTTTGGTACTGGGTATGGGTGAAACCGGTTTATCCATGGTGAAGTGGTTGTTGCGGCAAGGCGCCAAGGTGCGCGCTGCCGACAGCCGTTTGGA
>CAYQZF010000138.1:5457-7028 GCA_964421895.1 uncultured Nitrosomonas sp.
CGCGAATTCCGCGGTTTGCCGCATCGCATGGAAAAAGTGGCGGCGTTCAACGGCGTCACTTTCTACGATGATTCCAAGAGCACCAATGTCGGCTCCACCGTGGCTGCCTTGAGCGGCATGAAGCAAAACGTCATTTTAATCGCCGGCGGCGACGGCAAGGGACAGGATTTTTCGTATTTGCGCGAAGCGGTTGCCAATAATGCCCGCGCTGTCGTGTTGATCGGCAGGGATGCAAACATTATTGCGAATGAATTGAAAGATTGCGGTGTGCCGTTGCATTTTGCCGTGACCATGGAAGAAGCCATGCAAAAGAGTTTTTTGCTGGCGCAACCCGGCGATGTGGTCTTGCTTTCACCGGCATGCGCCAGTTTCGATATGTTTAGAAATTATATTCATCGCGCGGAAGTGTTCGTTGCAGCGGTCAAGGAATTGGAAAACAAATTTTTTAGTTTTGGACAGAAGAAACATTAACCGATGATTTATCAGGCAACCCATCAGAAACAAAGAGTCATGGCCGATTTTGACCAAGCGCTGGTATGGTCGGCTTTGCTGCTGCTGAGTATCGGTTTGGTAATGATTTATTCCGCCTCGATTGCCATCGCCGAAGCGCAATTCGGCGCCGACCGCGCCGGTCATTACTTGTTGCGGCACAGCGCGTATCTGGGCGTCGGATTGCTGTTGGGATTGATTGCTTTTCAAGTGCCGATGCAGCTGTGGCAAAAATATGTGACTTATCTGCTCATGACCAGCATTCTGCTGTTGATATTGGTGCTGGTACCCGGCATCGGGCATGAAGTGAACGGCAGTCAGCGCTGGATCCCATTGTACGTGGTGAATATCCAGCCGTCCGAATTCATGAAGTTTTGCATGGTGTTGTACACTGCTGATTACGTCAACCGTAAAGCTGCCGATCTGAATTCGCTCTTCAAGGGATTTGTGCCGATCGCGATCGTGTTGTCCTTGGTTGGTGCTTTATTGCTGCTCGAACCGGATTTCGGCGCTTTCTTCGTGGTAACCGCGCTGGCGATGTCTATTTTGTTTCTCGGCGGTGTCAGTTTGAAGATTTTCGTCAGCCTGATCGCTATCTTGGTGTTCGGTTTGTACGAACTAATTTTGAGCTCGCCGTACCGGCTAAATCGTGTGGTTGCTTTCATGGATCCTTGGGCCGATCCGTATGGCAAAGGCTATCAGTTAAGCCATGCATTGATCGCATTCGGGCGCGGCGAATGGCTGGGTGTAGGTCTGGGCGGCAGTGTGGAGAAATTGTTTTATCTGCCGGAAGCGCACACCGACTTTTTACTGTCTGTGCTGGCCGAAGAACTCGGTTTTGTCGGCGTGGTGACCGTGATTGTTTTGTTCATCTGGCTGATCACGCGCGCGTTTATCATCGGCCGTTTGGCGGCAAAGCTGGGCAGCCCTTTTTCGGCGCTGGTAGCGCAAGGCATCGGTATCTGGATCGGCGTGCAGGCGTTGATCAATATGGGTGTCAACATGGGTGTCTTGCCGACCAAAGGATTGACATTGCCGTTGCTGAGTTTCGGCGGCAGCAGCATCACGGCGAATTGCATCGC
>CAYQZF010000139.1:0-6960 GCA_964421895.1 uncultured Nitrosomonas sp.
GCGACGATTTGCACTACCCGCCCATCGGCGCTTTTCAGCAAATCGTTATTGCGCAGCACGGTGCCGCGCTCGGTAAAAATCGCGACTTCCTCGCCGGACGCAAGCACTGTTCTGAGCCGACTGTTTTCGCGCATTTCATAAGGTAGAACCAGTTGCGCGAAAACCGATTCGGTCCGATCTATTTTAGTATTCAGCGTAATCATCTGTTGTTATTTTCGTCAGTTAGGGATTATCGATGATCGCCATCATTGCAATCGTCGCATGACGGCGATCCGCAGCGGAGCAGCTTCAGAATGGAAAATCTGCTCCACCGCCGGTATTCCTAAGTAAGCTCTAAAAAGGTAGCGAGCGATGGTCAAACAAGGTGAAATCAGGTGAAAAAGCGCAGTTTATAAGTTGCAAATGAGCATTTTGAACGTGATTTCAACGCAGTATGGCTAAACGCAGTCGTTTTTCAGAGCTTCCCTAGAACAGAAAGTATCGCTGCGCCATCGGCAACACATCCTCCGGACCGCATGTCAGCAACTGGCCATCCGCGCGCACTTCATACGTTTCCGGATCGACTTCCATTTTCGGTGTCGCGCTGTTGTGAATCATGTCTTTCTTGCGCAGATTCCGGGTATTCTTGACCGGGATAATGTTTTTATCCAGTTGCAACTGATCAATCAAACCCGCCCCGAGAGCCGCCTGTGAAGCAAAGGTGAAACATGATGTTTTAATACCTCCGCCGTACCCACCGAACATATAGCGATAATGGACAGGCTGCGGAGTTGGAATCGATGCATTAGGATCACCCATCAGCGATGCTGCAATCATTCCACCTTTCAGAATCATCGACGGTTTGACGCCAAAAAAAGCCGGTCTCCACAACACCAAGTCGGCATATTTACCAACTTCTACAGAACCGATTGCGTGGGCAATACCATGTGTAATCGCCGGATTGATCGTGTATTTGGCAATGTAGCGCTTGACCCGGAAATTATCGTTTCTTGAGTTGTCTTGCTGCAATGTGCCACGCTGTACTTTCATCTTATGAGCGGTTTGCCAGGTGCGTAACACCACTTCACCGATACGGCCCATGGCCTGCGAATCCGAAGACATCATGGAAATAGCTCCCATATCGTGCAGAATATCCTCGGCTGCAATCGTTTCCTTACGGATGCGCGATTCGGCAAAAGCCAGATCTTCCGCGATATTGGCGTGCAAGTGATGGCACACCATCAGCATATCCAAGTGTTCGTCAAGCGTATTGACAGTATACGGTCGGGTTGGATTGGTCGATGACGGCAGAACATTATCGAGCCCCACGACGGCAATGATATCGGGCGCATGACCGCCACCGGCACCTTCAGTATGGAAGGTATGTATCGTGCGATCTTTCATCGCAGCAACGGTATTTTCCAGGTAGCCACCTTCGTTGATCGTGTCGGTATGAATGGCAACCTGCACATCATACTTATCCGCAACATTCAGACAATTATCGATGGCTGCATAAGTCGTACCCCAATCCTCGTGCAATTTCAATCCGCATGCCCCGGCCAATACCTGCTCTTGAAGTGGTATCGGCAAGCTGGCATTGCCTTTGCCGAAAAATCCGGTATTCATGACTAAACCGTCTGAGGCTCTGAGCATCGAGTGAATGTGCCACGGCCCCGGTGTGCAGGTGGTAGCAGCCGTTCCAACTGCCGGACCAGTGCCTCCGCCCAGCATGGTCGTGATACCGTTCATCATGGCATCCTCGGCTTGTTGCGGTGAAATGAAATGGATATGCGTATCAACACCTCCTGCGGTAACTATCAGATTCTCCCCCGCGATGATTTCAGTGGCCGCACCGATGATCATCGTAACATTGGATTGAATATCAGGATTTCCAGCTTTTCCGACACCGGCAATCTTGCCATTCTTAATGCCGATATCCGCTTTGACGATTCCCCAATGATCAATAATAATCGCATTGGTAATCACGGTATCCATGACATCCGCGTGATTGTGCTGCGACTGCCCCATACCGTCGCGTATCACTTTCCCACCACCGAATTTTACTTCTTCGCCATAAGTGGTGAAATCTTTTTCGATTTCGATGAAAAGCTCGGTGTCAGCTAACCGAACACGATCGCCAGTTGTCGGGCCCATCATTTCTGCATAGGTTTGGCGGGAAATTTTTACGCTCATTTTTTACTCCTGCAAAATTGTTGTAAATCAGACTACTTCAGTTTACCCATTACTTTCTGATTGAATCCATAAACAATCCGATCACCCGCGAGCTCGACGAGCTCGACGGTTCTCTCCTGTCCGGGCTCGAAACGAACGGCCGTACCCGCCATAATATTCAGACGCATACCATACGCTGCATCACGATCAAATTTCATGGCGGAATTGACTTCATAAAAATGAAAGTGAGAACCTATCTGGATCGGACGATCCCCGCCATTGGAAACGGTCAGGGTTTTGGTTCTTCTACCGACATTCAATTCGATTTCGCCTGGTTCGATAATCATTCCACCTGGGATCATGGGTACTCTCATAGCATTCTCCTATTTTTATTTTTTAAATGATCGGGTTATGAACAGTAACCAATTTGGTTCCGTCGGGAAATGTCGCTTCCACTTGAATATCCGGAATCATTTCGGCAACGCCTTCCATGACATCTACGCGCGACAACACTTTTTGACCCTCCGCCATCAATTCCGCCACTGTACGGCCATCCCGGGCGCCCTCCAATACGGCGCAGGTAATCAGCGCAACCGCTTCCGGGTAATTAAGTCTTAAACCGCGGGCTTTACGTCGTTCAGCCAGTAATCCGGCGGTAAAAATTTGCAGTTTGTCTTTCTCTCTCGGTGTTAAGTCCATTGCTTTTCTCCTAGGTAAAGTTACATTTACAACTTAGTTGTTGCCGTATTCAAAGATAGATAAAAGATCTTAACCGGCGATGCAAACGCCAATTATGTATTCCACATCCTGGGAACAATCGCGGGACACCCGAGAATTTCCGGCCGAAACAAACCCCAAGCACGCAGCATGATATGCCGCGCCGCCTCGCTCGAATTGCCCAGATAACGAACCACAGTAATCGTTTTAAGCTGCGAAATACCAATTTGACCGGAACCACCGGCGATGTCCGCGGATTCTTCGCGCGCCAAATCGATCAACGCTTGCGGTATCGGTTTTCCAGTCAGCAAAAGCGTGGCGCACACCGGTTTACCCGACAGGGCGAGCGGACCGTACATGGCGGCGCTCTCACCGTGCAGCCGTATCTGCTCCAGCCAAATCATCGCGCCGTTGCGCCGGATGCTCGTACGCTGCTTGATCTGGCCGCTATTGAACGTCTCTCCCGATGCCGTACGTCCGAAGCACAATATTTCACACCCCACATAAACAGCGCCGTTTTCCAGTGTCACTTGGTGATCGATGTTGACATTGGCGTTGTTGAAAAAAATAGTTTCTTGTGGCACCCATTCGAGAGCAGCGCCTTGACCGACACTGAGCGTGATTTTCTGGTGCGAGGTATGGCCGTTGGCTTTGTACCATTTCGCTGCACCGGGTGTCGTGATCTGCACTTTTGCAGCCGCGCCGACATGTGCCGAGATTTCCAGCTGATCGCCGCCGACCACGCCCCCGGGCGGATGAATGATGACGGCATGACAAACTTCCCGGCCTTCCGGATAGAGCGGTTTTTGCACCAACAACGGACCGAAATGATCCCGCGCCACCAGACGAGAAGCACCGTCAATATGTGCAAACTCCAATGCTAATTTTGCTTGCAGCGGCTTATCACAACTAATCCCAGCTTGCGGCAAAACCTCACGGTCGCTCACAACCGTTAAATTCTGCTGCTGAGTAGGTAATTCTTCTGGAAATGTGGATAACAACATACGCATGATCATTTACCAAACGTGTTCTTGCGGAATCTAAATCTGCAATTGGAAAGAAATTTTAAAAACATCAAGCGCCTTTCCCGTCACACCCGGCGCATAATTCAAGCCTTTCGAGACCAGGTCACCATGTTGGTAATATGCCGAGATTCGTGCATTGAAACCGTCGATAATATAATTCATACCGCCTTCGATTTCTTCTCGATTGCTACTGTGATTCGGTTGAATACTGGTAAACCGGCCATAGGGCTGAAAATGTCCGATACCGATTTTGGTTGGCAGCATATAAAGACCCGTGACCGTCCACGATTTGCCGTCAAACATGCAAAAACAATCCTTATCACCAAATGCGGCAACGTTGTAATTCGCATAAAATTGCTTGTATTCTGAGTTAAGGGTTGCTACACCCATATTTTTAGGAAGTACTTTTTCAAACAGCAGGTCTCCTGTAAAACCGAGAAAATCGCTGCGATGTGCAAACGATCCGGCGCCATTTTTCTGGTACGACATACCGAACGCCAGCGCCAGAATATCTCCTGCTTTACCATAATACGTACTGGAGGTGTAATAACCCGGATTCTTTTCTGGATTCAGGAAATTATAAGTGACACGTGCAGCGGCAAGCACCGAACCGCCTTGATTGGGACCCGCAGTATTCGACGATTCCAGTCCGCGATAGACCCCCATAGCGTAACCCAGTGTTCCTGGCACAACCTTCGGTTCCGCATTCCCCCAGAAAGTTATACCATCGCTACGACCATAACGCCCAGCGCCGCCGTCACCGAATTTAGTGCTGAAGTCTTGTGAAAAGAATGGCGTTTTAAAAGCATCATGAGTTGCTTGATAAAAAGGACCGCTTAATTCTCCCCGCTCGGTTGGCACTAGCATACGACCACCCCAGATATTGAAATAACGGTTGTACTCGAATTTTGCAATCGCATCGAGAATGTTATAGGTCATTTTGGGGTTAGCCCCGGCATAAGTATTATTACACCAGAAACAGTCGGTATTGACTTCAAACTTCACATACTCATTAAGCTGGGCATTCAAATAGATACGCGCATTGTCATTACTGTAGATACCGTTGCCAAAATTACCGCCGTTACGGTCCTCCATCCATATACCAGAACCGCGATAGCCCGCGCCCAATTTAATCCATCGTGTTTCACTGGATTGCACTTTGAGCTTGTCGGAGATGGGTTTCATTGATACATCCATTGCAAAGACTTGAAATGCCGTGAAGAGAAAAATACTGAGCAGCGTGGAAAGTAGAAGAAAATTCATTCTTTGGGCTTTTTTCTGCAAATTGTCAGTGTCTGTCTTCATGTTGCTACTTTCCTATAATCGTTTATCAAAACGGACGGTTGGTTAACATTCAAGGCACATAAAACTTACGCCGTCACATTTTAGTTCAGTTTTTTAGCCGATTGGATTTGTAATATTTTTCTCTATTTTGTGTGAATCAAGGACATAGGATGTTTGATATGATGCTCACCGTATCGTGAAATCCCCGGCAATCATCAAAATCCGTTAAATCCGTCTAATAACATGCAAAAATCATTAAAACTCGCCGCCACCTGCTTAATTTTCACCATTCTCCTGTTCCATAGCCTGATGGCTGGAGCCAGCAACACAACATTCCATCACCATATGGAAATCCAATTGTCGCCGGATACATCCGGAATTCGCGTTTCCGACCGGATTCAAATCCCAGAGCACGTGCGCGATGCCAAAGAATCCGTGCGGCTTGAATTCTATTTGCACGCCGGGCTGGCGATTAGCAGTGTGCAGGATGCCGCGCTGGAAGCCGATGCCAACGAGGTGGCGCTGAAGTCCCGGCCGCTTTCAATCCGGCATTACACGGTGACGGTGCCGCCCGGGCGGGATACATTCACGTTGCAATACGGTGGCCAAATCCATCACACAGTGCAAGGGCCAGAGCAGGAATATGCGCGCAGTTTCGGTTCGACGCCGGGTGTCATTTCGCCGGAGGGGGTGTTTCTGGCGAGCGCCAGCGCGTGGTATCCGCATTTTGGTGATGCGCTGGTGTCGTTCCGTCTGGATATTCAAGTGCCGTCCGGCTGGGATGCGGTGAGTCAAGGATCGCTCGTGCGTGAAAACGGCGCCAGCGAGACGCAGCATGTCGTTTGGGAAGAACAGCAGCCGCAAGACGATATCTACTTGATCGCGGC
This sequence comes from uncultured Nitrosomonas sp., assembly GCA_964421895.1. Lineage (GTDB taxonomy): Bacteria > Pseudomonadota > Gammaproteobacteria > Burkholderiales > Nitrosomonadaceae > Nitrosomonas. The sequence continues at coordinate 6,065 of CAYQZF010000139.1, forward strand.
GAAATTCCAACGCTATGCGCAATCCGCCGGCGCGGTCAACGCAATGGTGTATTTGCGCAGCCCCGATCAACCGCTGGCGCAGAAATATCTCGACGCCACCGCACAGTACATCGCGATGTACAACAAGCTGATCGGCCCCTACCCTTACAGCAAGTTCGCACTGGTCGAGAATTTCTGGGAAAGCGGCTACGGCATGCCGTCGTTCACGTTACTTGGGTCGAAGGTAATTCGCTTCCCATTCATTCTGCACTCGTCGTATCCGCATGAAATTTTGCACAACTACTGGGGCAACGGCGTGTTTGTCGATTACGCCAAGGGCAATTGGGCAGAAGGCTTGACCGCTTATCTCGCCGATCATTTGATCAATGAGCAACGCGGCAAAGGCGAGGAATACCGCCGCGATGTGCTGCAAAAATACGCGGATTTTGTCAACAAGGAAAAAGATTTCCCGATCATCCGCTTCGTCTCGCGCCATAGCGCCAGTTCGGAAGCGGTCGGCTACGGCAAGACCATGATGTTCTTCCACATGCTGCGGCTGGAACTGGGCGATAGCAAGTTCACTAAAGTATTGCGGCGGTTCTATCAGCAATTCAAATTCAAACAAGCGACGTTTGCCGATTTGCTCGCGACGTTCAACGCCGTCACCAGCCAGGATCTGACGCAACGCTTCGAGCAATGGGTACATCGCACCGGCGCGCCGGATCTAGTACTGCGCAGCGCGGAAACAGCACCGCACGGCGACGGTTATAAACTCACACTCACCGTCGAGCAAACCCAAGCGGGCAAGCCGTACCGCTTACAAGTACCAGTCGCCGTCACGCTGGCAGGCGAAGATATGGCGATCGAATCGCACATCGTTCTCGAACAGAAAAAACAAACGTTCGAGCTGGAATTCG
>CAYQZF010000140.1:0-6944 GCA_964421895.1 uncultured Nitrosomonas sp.
TAAATCTTACCGTTTTCCAGGCGATCGAACGGCATGCCGAAATGTTCCAATTCGTATACCACTTCGTTGGCGTGACGGCACATGAATTCGATGGCATCCTGATCGCCGAGGTAATCCGAGCCTTTGACGGTGTCATACATGTGCCAATGCCAATTGTCTTCGGTTACATTACCCAGCGCCGCGGCTATGCCGCCTTGCGCCGACACGGTGTGCGAGCGCGTGGGAAAAACTTTGGATAGCACAGCCACTTTCAAGCCCGCTTCGGATAATTGCAACGCCGCACGCATGCCGGCGCCCCCCGCGCCGACGATGACCACATCGAATTTTCTTTTGATTATCGCCACATCAGCCCCATAAAATATCCGCCGTCCACACCAGATAAAACAGCAGCGCGGTAATCACCGCGATTTGCGCGGTTAGCCGCAGCGCCACCGGATGCACATAGTCCATCAGGATATTGCGCATGCCAACCCAAGCGTGCCAGAACAGGCAAATGAAAAACACCAACGTCGCAATACGCAGCCAATGCTGCCCGAATAAAGCTTTCCATGCAGCGTAATCCTGCGGCGCCGCGACCAATAAGACACACGCCATGACGATGAAATAAACCGCCATCAGCACCGCAGTGATGCGTTGCACCAGCCAATCTTTTAATCCGTAATGCGCACCGGTGACCGCTAGCTTCGAAGGTCTTACCATAACAACACTCCCGCCCAGACTGTCAATAGAAATCCAGCCGCCAGCACCAGCTTGCTGCTGGCGCGCGCTTGCGGCAACATCACGCCGATATGCAAATCCAGAAAAAGATGGCGGATACCGGCGCACAAATGATGCAAAAAGAACCACAACGCCAGCAATAGTGCCGCTTTAACCAGCGGATCACGCAAACAATTTTGCAATACCTCAAAATCCTGCGGCGATTGCAGCAACAAGTTCAGACTGTAGAGCAATAAGGGAATGCCGGGGAAAAACAACAAGGCGCCGCTGATGCGGTGCAGGATCGACACCACCGCTGGTATCGGTTGCGTGATTTTAAAAAGATTCAGATGCTTGGGACGTTTATTGTGCAATTTCGCTTCCCTGCGGGAGATTCCAAATTCAAAAATTCTGTCGCCAAAATCCAGCTTGAACGCTAATGATCGCGACCAAGTTTAGTCGGTTATGCGTCACGATACAAGCATTAACCCATGAAAAACCCGGTTGCAAGCAACCGGGTTAACAATCGATACGGATTATCGCTCTTTGATTATGATTTGCTATGGCGTTCATCCAAGCTGTAACCACCTGCGCCATGCACCGCCAGAAGAATGAACCCGCCTGTAATGGCAATATTCTTCATGAACATGATCATTTGCATCTGATCGGCAAGATTGTTGTGAAAAATCGCCGCGGCAACCAATGTAAATACGGCCAGTACTACCGACACCAGCCGAGTTTGCCATCCGGCGATGATCGCCAGACCGCCGCCAACTTCAAGCAGGATCACCAATGGCAACAGCATGCCCGGTACGCCCATTGCCTCCATATAACCTTGTGTGCCTGCATAGCCGCTGATTTTAAAAATGCCCGAGAGTAAGAATATTTGCGCCAGAAATAACCGCGCTACGAATTGACTGATTGCTTTCATTTGGGTCTCCTTAAAGTAAATGGATTACTGGTTTCATTGTTTACGTTTGATCCACGCCCGGTCGCGCACAAACTGATTGGACTGAAAATCCTTCAGTGCTTGATCGATTTGTTCGCGGGTGTTCATGACAAATGGGCCATGCTGCACGATCGCTTCGTGCAGCGATTTACCGCTGACCACGATAAAACGCGCACTTTCTTTTCCTGCGGTAAAGTTAAAAATGCCATCGCCAATACCAGCCGCTACTAAGGAATGCGATACAACATCTTGTCCGTTAAACCGCCCGTTACCTTCGAACACATAAATGAAATTCGTGTTCTCAGCGGGTAAATGGTGTTGAAATTGCCGTCCGGGTTGCAGCTGCACATCAAGATAAGTCACCTGCGTCAAATCATCCTGGATCGGCGCAACGGCATCGCCAAAATACCCAATCAACACTTTCACCCGGTAGTCTGCGGTTTCCACCAGCGGAAAAGCTTTTGCGGGAAATTCCTGATACTCCGGATGATCCATTTTGTGTGCCGCGGGCAGATTGATCCACAATTGGAATCCACGCAGCAACCCGTTTTCCTGTTTCGGCATTTCGGAATGGATAACACCGCTGGCTGCTTTCATCCATTGTGCCGAACCCGGTCCGAGATCACCGGTATTGCCCATACTGTCTTGATGCTGCATATGGCCGTCCAGCATATAGGTAAAAGTAACGAACCCGCGATGCGGATGCGGCGGAAAACCGGCAATGTAATCGTCCGGATTATCGCTGCTGATGTGATCCAGCAACAAGAAGGGATCATAATTGCGCAATGCCGGTGTGCCGATCGTGCGGTGTACGATCACTCCGGCGCCTTCCGGTACCGCCGTTGCAGGAATTATTCGCGTTGTAGTGACAGGTGTATTCATCGTTTTCTCCTTTTCCACTAAAAAAATCATCATGACGCACTTGCTGGAAGCATTATCATCGTTGTTATAATCAGAATAAATAGCATTTAATGAAAATAACTGTTCTAATATTCGCAACAATGAGAGAAGTCTATGGATCGATTTGAAAATATGAATGCGTTCGTACGCGTCGTGGAAGCGGGCAGCATCAGCGCAGCTGCGGATCGCATGGACGTGGCAAAGTCCGTCGTCAGCCGGCGTTTAAAGGAACTCGAAGAACACTTGGGTGTGGAATTATTTCACCGCACCACGCGACAAATGAATCTCACCGACAGTGGACGTGCTTTTTATCAACAATCCGTGCGCATCCTCGCCGACATCCTGGAAGCTGAGCACGCCACGTCGCAATTTCACGGTGCTTTAAAAGGTAATTTGAAAGTAGCGGTTCCGCTCAGTTTTGGTTTGATGCATTTGGGCCCTGCCATCACTGCATTTCTCCAAACCCACCCGGATATCGAATTCGATTTGGATTTTAACGACCGTCAGGTCGACTTACTGGCAGAAGGTTTCGATCTCGCCATTCGTATCGCCAGTTTGCCAGATTCCAGCCTGATCGCACGCCGCCTCGCCCCTATTCAAGCGGTTATGTGTGCAAGCCCGGAATATCTCGAACGCATGGGCGAACCGGGATCACCGGAAGAACTCATCAATCACCATTGCCTGGTCTACAACCTGATCAGCAATATCGACAATTGGAACATATACGATGCCACAGGACAATTGATCAAAACCCGGATTATTCCCTACCTGAAAGCCAGCAATGGCGAGTTTCTCCGCAATGCCGCCGTCGACGGTTTGGGCATCGTATTGTTGCCAGCTTTCATTGTTTACCGGGAAATCGAACGCGGCACATTAGTGCCGCTATTGACTGAATATCACTACACACAGCTGGCCGCCTACGCCATTTATCCACAAACCCGCCACCTCTCGCAGCGTGTCCGGGCATTCGTCGATTTTCTGGCTAAGCGGTTTGAGGGGCTACCTTATTGGGATTCGTGCTTGCAGAGTACACAAAGTATTTCTTGAGTGACGGTGGCCTGAATACATCAAGCCCAGTGAGAGGTAATGACCGGATCCAAAATCGATGCATAATTAGGCGGCAGCAGGAATTCACCTGCGCCGGGCGGTGCATAACCCGCCATCGCATTAACCAGATCATCGACTTGCTGATCACGCAAGGTCAAACCATCGGAAGTTCGAAACCGCTCAATGTGATGGGCTGACCCGAGGTACCAGTCATTGATGATCAGTTTATCTGGCGTTCCTACAATACTGGCTTCCAAATCGTCGCCAACGCGCTGAAACCAAAGCTGATCGGCGCTGATACCCGGCAGAAATCGCACAGTATCAACATTACCCGGCACAGAATCATTTTCGATCAAGGTATCTACGCCATAATTCCGGCCAAAAATATAAACATCGTTACCGCTTCCGCCCATCAGCGTATCGTTGCCTTCCTTGCCATTGAGACGATCATTGCCGGCCCCGCCCTGCAGTATGTTCCCGGCACCGTTACCGGTTAAATGATTGTTCAACTCGTTACCGGTTCCGTTGAGCCCCACACTACCGATCAAGACAAGATCCTCGACATTTGCGCTTAACGAGAAATTGACGCTCGATCTCACTTTATCGGTTCCTTCAGCGCTGAATTCGATCGCCGAATCGCCTGCATCATCGACCACATAAACATCGTCGCCGCTGCCGCCGATCAGCATATCGCTACCTTCTTTGCCGTCCAATTTGTCATTGCCCGACATACCGATGAGCGTATTGTTAGCGCTATTACCGGTCAAATCATTAGCGAGTTCATTGCCCGTTCCATCGATCACACCGGTACCGGTCAGATGAAGATTTTCCACATTGGCGCCTAACGTGTAAGAAATGGAAGACCGGACGGTATCAGTGCCTTCATCGAAGTTTTCCAGCACGACATCCCCTGCGCTATTGACCGTATAACTATCATCACCCGTTCCACCCATCATGTTGTCGTTACTCGCACCGCCATTCAGACGGTCATCGCCGGCATCGCCATACAAAAAATCGTTACCGCCTAAGCCGTTGAGTGTGTCGTTACCGCTACCGCCAATCAATGTGTCAACGCCCGATGTGCCAGTGATCACCGCACCCAAGTCGCTCACATCGATATCGAAAGTATCTGAAGCGATCAAATTGCCGCTATCTTTAGCAATCACTAACACGTGTAATAGGCCGGTGGAATCCAGTGTGCCGCTGAAAGTCAGCGCTTCCGGATCGAAACCAAGCCATGACGGCAAAGGACTACCATCAGCCAATGTTGCGCTGAAGGTTAACATGTCATCATCATCCGGATCGGTAAATGCATGCGGATCTATCGTGTAACTGAAGACGTTTCCTTTAGTCGCTTTCTGGTCCGGAAGCGCAATTGATAACTCGGGCGCTCTGTTGCTTTCCAGTTTTGTTTTAATGGCTTCCGGATCCCAAACGACGCCATCTTCATCAAACCGGATCTGCTCAACGGCAAAGGGATTAATACCATCATTCTCCAAATAATTACGGATTGTTAAGGTATCCGCTGTATCTATCAAGGTAAGTATCAAATCATTGCCGGAACGACTAACGCGCACTTGATCCGAGGCAATGCCGTCATCAAGCAGCACCGTATCGAGCTTTCCGGCGGTCGTATCATAACTGTCAATCGCATCCAGACCGGAACCTCTTCCGAATAGATAGGTATCATTTCCCACTCCACCCGACAAGGTATCGTTGCCTGCGCCGCCATTTAGAATATCGTCGCCACCATTGCCTTCCAACACATCGTTGCCGCCTTCGCCATAAATCACGTCATTCTCGTTGTTGCCCACGATGTGATTGTCCATTTCCTGCGGATCAAGCAGGAGTACGGAACCAGCCAGCGTGATCAGTTCCGGCACGGTTAGCACCGAACCGTCGCCAAACTGTACGCGTTCCAATCCCATACCGGGCAGATCGGTCGAATTCGGCAGTACGATCTCAACGCCGCCACCCGCCCATGACAAAGCGATCGTAGCGTGCATGGTTTGGCTATAGAGCACCTCAACACCGCTCGGATCGTCGCCGTCGTACCGGACGGCACGCACCCCTTCAACTATCCGTTGCCCCGATGTGACGGCAATATCACCCGGATTAATACCTGTCAGACGCAATACATCCTGCGCAACCGGTTTCTCTTCCAGCGTGTAATTCAAATGCGAGCCCACACCATCTCTGCCTCCGTTACCTCCGATCTGCCACAGCTGTGTTCCCGTATCCCAAATCGTGTCGGAACCAATTTCTCCAGCCAGCATGACATAGATATCCTGACTGAACTTGCCATCGAGAAAATCATTTCCGTCACCTCCGGCCAATGTATCCCGGGCATAGTTGCCAAACAACGCATCATTTCCCGTGTTTCCATACAGAAATCCGCCGAGATTGGGCGCGACATCGGTGAAGTAATACATTTCATTATTTAGCGCAATTGTGCCCGATGCATAGAGCATATCGTTTCCACCGCCGCCATCAATCAGCGAGATCTCACTGGCCGAAGCCATATCGCTTTGCCCGTACCCATCGTTGTATTGATAACCGTTACCGTGCTTATAACCTGCGATGACATTGTCGCTGTCACCGCCTTGAATGCGCTCGACTTGCGTATTGATGGTCGTTGTGGTTTGCCAATAGTGCTGAAGTCCGCTAGGAAATGGTGACGTTAAAACTTGACCACCGGTGATAAAACCGACAATTGCACCGTTTTCATAGACAGGTAACAAATCAGCAGTGCTCATACTCGTCGCATCCAGCTCTTCGAGTAGCCGCCTCCACTCGGCAATCGGAATAAATTGCTGCTCTGAAGATGGATTCGTCTCCGGAGTGTCAGGAAGCGCTGTGTTGATCAGATCAACTGCCGTGCTGGAATCCTCAGATCTGTCGGATTGCCGCCGGATGATGGCAGTATCGGCGGTGGTGTCCAGCACTGCAAAATGTTGCAGCACGATTTTTGTTTCAGAAGCAGCCACCGATTCAGCGCGGTAGGTTGCATCGTCTATCCGCGCGTAAGAGCCAAAATCCTCGCCATAACGGTCACCCAGTAAATCATTGACCCACTGCGCACGCGCGGCATCCAGGAAATCCGTCTGTAATTGCGCAATATCGGTATTGGATTCAGGCATCGCCAGCCAGTCGGCAACATTGATTGCCGTACCGTTTTCCTCGCGGATGGTCCAAATATGCGGTGACACGAAATAATCCTGCAACGTCAACGTAGCACCGCCGCGCAATGTCAGGATCAAATCATCGCCTGTCCGCTCATGCCGCAGATCGGTCAGTGCCGCACCTTCCGTCAGCGCTATGATGCTGATGCCGTCCGCCGCTTCCACCGCCA
>CAYQZF010000141.1:0-6925 GCA_964421895.1 uncultured Nitrosomonas sp.
TTTTGTAGTACGCCGCCCGCGATAGGCCAGCAATCTGACAGGCGCGCATAATCGACAATCTGGTTTGCACCAACTGCTCGGTTACTTCGCGCCTGGCCGGCGGCGTCAGAACTTTCGGTTTAGAACGTCCTTGATTGCTGCATTTTCCAGCGCCAGATCGGCATACATGCGCTTGAGCTTGGCATTCTCAGCTTCCAGCTCACGCAATCGCGTAAGCTCGGATACCTGCACACCTGAGTACTTGCTCTTCCACTGGTAGTACGTGGCGTTGCTAACACCGTGTTTGCGACACAACTCAGCCACCGCCATACCAGCCTCGCCTTCTTTCAGTACTGCAACAATCTGGCTTTCTGTAAATCTACTCTTCTTCATCGAAATCTCCGTTATCAGGAGGTTCCGAAATTCTACTGATCTTTGTCTACTTACAGGGAGAGTTTACGGTTTGATGAAGGGATTCAGGGCATATATCCGCAACTAAGAGCAAGAGGATGAACGCTACGACCAAATGAAATTAGATGTTGAGCCGCCTTTGAGGCGTTTACCCAATAAGCCTCCGGCTTTGCCGGAGGTAATTTATCTAAACAGGAGAGAAAGAAGCTCTATTTTTATTCGCACCAGCATACATTTGCATAGTATTTCCCATTATACATACCTGTAAAACAATACTCTTTCTGAGGAGAACTGCAACCCATATGATTTGCATATGCATTAACACTGCTACTTGCTAGCTGCAATAGTTCTTCCGAACTTAAATATGAGTGCGTGATCAGTGGAGAACTTGTCAGCAATTTAATGCTACCATCTTTTTTTGCAATAAGGATTGCGGACACATCGTCCAATTTTATAGTTTCTTTATCTTTTTTAGACAGCAATTCATGCTGGAATTCTTGTAGGCTGCTATCAACAAATGTAGTAATTGGAACATTAGCTAACCACAATTTGACTGATAAGATCAAGCCAAGCAGAGCTATTAATATAGATATAAAAAAACTTATATTTTTTTTGGTAAGCATTTCTGAATACACGTTAATCTCCATTAATAATTAAAAGTAAGTCGAGCAAATACAGTACGGTCAGGGAAATAGCGCACCCTTATCGGTTCCGATGAATAAAAATGCGGTTGTCTATAGTCAAAATTTTGATCAAGAAGATTTCGAATTTCGACACTTATTAAACCTTTTCGATTAGGTAATCGATATCCTCCCGTTATATCAAGTAAAAAGAAATTGCTAAGACCTGCATATTTGAATCTTGAATTTAGGTCAGAATTTGGATTAGGATCTAATCTCTTTATATCTTGCCGAACAAAGCTTCCCTCAATACTAGTAAATAGTCCATTAGGATTAAAATAGTTTATACTCAATGGGATTGATAATGTTTCTGTGCGGTAGGGTTCAAAACCGATAATTTCTGCATTTTTATCACGACTATATCTTTCATATTGAATTTCTCCTCTGACTACCCATTTAGAATCCAACAACCAGTATAAATACATGCGATAAAGCTCTTCATTCGATTTGTCTACCAAAGTAGTCCCAAAAACAGGAACTTTAAGATTGCGCCCTGAAGCCTCTATCCCATGATATACATTTTTTGTGACTCGAGTATCTAAGCCAACTCCTTTGCGTTGAGATCTGCTTCCTGTTGGATCATCGAAGATCTGTACAAACCCAGCAACTTGTGTTGGTTCTATTGTTTGTCTAGCTGTAGATTCAGCAGTAGCAGTTTCAAACCAAGCCATACGTAATCGTGAGTTGCTCGTAATATTCCATTGCAGACCTAGCTTGGGATAAATATCTGTAAAACTAAAGTTATTTTTATTTATCAAATTATTACTCGCGCTATGCGAGTTAAAACTAAAACCAAGCGTTGTTGTTATGTTAGCGGGAAAACTCCAATTCGAATAAAAATAGATTTTTTCATGATCTTGAGTCGATGGTGTTGAACCACAAGTAAATGGAAAATGACATATCCCTGTTTTAAATTTAGTTGTTTCTGTTGTTTCAATCTTATAAATGCTGCCTCCTGTTACAAAATTAAAAAAACTCCCTTTAAATAAATGCTGAGCTTCTATCTGATAATTCTGATTTTGATCTGACTTAATTAGACTTCCAGAAGGATTAATTGAAGAATCTCGATCTACAAAAATAGCTGAGATAATGAAGTCTTGTTTTGGAGACAAGGCATAGTGTGCGCCTATGCGAGCTGTGTACTGGGCTAATTCTTGGCGACTACTAAACCGATCTCCTTTTACTCCTCGATAGTCTTGTTGCAAGTCACCTGTTTCTGTATCACGTCGTCGGAACTCAGCTTGAATATTCAATTTTGGTGTTAACGCATATTGGATGAATGCACTATAAATATTTTGGTTTTGATCATTATTTTTCCGAAAACCTTCAGATTGGTAATGATATTGACCTAAACTGATGGAGGCGCGATCATATAAAGCTGATAACACCGCTTCATTCCCAAATGTACTGCTACCACCAGCAATGCCTGAAGTTATCAGTTGAGGTTTGTTACGCTCCATCATTGGTGTAAACTCATTAAAACTGGCTGCTGATGGGCCAGTGCCAGTAATAATATTTAGATCAGCAATAGTCAGATGCGGCTGAACTGGATTCACATTAATAGGCTGTAATAATTGCGCTTGTAAAAGATCATTGACGCGAGCATCCTCGTGCCGGGGAATATTAATGTATGTATCAGACTGAAATCTATGTGCTGAATGATTACCGGGATCAAGACTTAATGATTTTGCCGTCTCAACCAAAGCACGCTTTTCAAATCCCAGAGTTTCGAAAATACGTGCCAAGCTTGATCCGCGCGCCGCTTCATCGCGATCCAGCAGAAACTTGGAGCGGTATACCGCACGATTATTGTTCAGTTCAATCGATTTCTGAATATCCTGCAGAGCCTCAATCGGCCGGTTCTGCGTTTGTTTTTGAATGGCATCGTAAAACCACGGTGTCGGATCTTTGGGGTCGCGTTCTTTTGCGAGATCAAATTGCGTGCCAGCAAGCGGGTAGCGTTTTTCCTCAAAATACGCTTTTCCCAGGTAGCTACGAATAAGAGAGTTCGCTGGATCCAAGCTGGTAGCGATTTCTAGTTCGATGCGCCCGGCCTCCAAATTGCCTTCCCGGATCAAAGCAATTCCTAATCCAAGCCTTGGCATGGGATCGGCTTGATCCAATGCTATGGCCCGGTGGAAAGCTTCTTGCGCGGTTTGGGTATCGATTTGCAGCAGATGGGCAAAGCCTAATACCGTTTGGGTTTTGGCCAGATCCGGTTGCAAGTTTGTGGCGTGTTGCGCCGCGTCTAATGCACGGTCTAGGTAGCCCACCGACATCTGCAATTCGGCCAATCTTGCCCAGGCAAGCGCGTTTTTTGCGTCTAGTATGACTACTTTTTGCACACTTTCGAGTGCTGGATCAATTTCAAATTGTGCTTGTCGCACATAGGAAAGTGCTAAATGCGCAGCTGCAGAGTGTTGATCCAAAGTGACTGCCTTGTTAGCTAGTGCTAGCGCTTGATCTTTTTCATTCTGCACTACGGCGATAATGGCCAACAGTGCGTATGCGTCACTGTTGTCACCTTCGAGTTGTTGGGCTTGCTGGATAATTTCTTTGGCTTCTTCAGCTTGTCCGACAGTGAGTAGGTGACTTGCTTTGTGAATCAAATCACCAGTTGCGTTGCCGTTACCCTGCCAATAATCCAGGATGGCGGGATAATACAATGCCCACTGTACTGCGTCGGTTGGGTGAATGATAATTTCTTTGCGCGGTGCTTGATCTTTGAATGCGACGGCCGCTTCGTGATCGTTAAGTATCAAGCTGCCTTGCGCATTGCTGGCTGATACTTTACCTTCATACACAACGATTTTGGTGTTGTCTTCATGCAGACCGACAAAAAATTCCGTTCCTTCCACACTGGCGTTGGCAAAGGGTGTTCTGATTTTAAAGGGTTTGGGCGTGCGTGTGATGATGTGGATTGCACCTTCCAGTAAATCCAGCAGTGATGTGCCTTTATCTTCCTGCAGTTGCGGAAATGTGATGCTGGTTTTCTGGTCAAGACGCAGCATGCTGTCATTGCTTAAGCGCAGAGCTGCACGGCTTTGCGCCCGGGCGCGAATCATATCGCCTGCGCAAAGAGCGATATCCATACCTGCTTGTTGCCAGGCATTCTCTTGGGCCCGGCGTATTTCGATTATTCCCTGCATTGATACCACGCGTGCTACTTCTGTTTTGCAGACCGATGCTGCATGCGATTTGGCTGTTAAGGCCATCCAGCAGGTCACTGTAAAAACAGTGAGCATCATCGCCGGGAGTTTCCTTCGGAATGCATAAATCGCGATCGCCCAGCATATTTTCATTCTTGGTCTTTCTTTATATTCGCCGAACTTAATAACGAATAATAAGTGAGTAATTGTTTATAATAAACTGGACATTAAGCAACTTAAACTTCTTATTTAATGCATAATTAATTATAAAGAATAAATTACCTTATAACTAGCCTGGAAATTTGATTTTTATCAAACCCGATAGAGCTAAGTGGTAACGGTCAATTTTGATTCACAACGCCTCGTAGCGAATCTCCACCACTTCCAGCTCTTCCAATCCGCCCGGCGTATGCAATCTCACCATATCGCCTTCACGTGCCTTTAGCAAGGCTTTGGCCAGCGGGGAAATCCAACTGATGCGCCCGCGCCCCGGATCGGCTTCGTCCATACCAACGATGCTGTAAGTATGCTCGCCGCCTTGTGAATTGCACACCGTCACCGTGGCACCGAAAAATACCTGGTCGCATTCACCGCGTTGCGCCGGGTCGACCACTTCGGCGTTATCCAGGCGCTTAGACAGGAAACGCAAGCGCCGGTCGATTTCGCGCAGACGCCGTTTGCCGTAAATGTAATCGCCATTTTCCGAGCGGTCGCCGTTGGAAGCTGCCCAAGTGATGGTTTTAACCAACTCCGGACGCTCCACTTTCCACAACTGATCGAATTCATCCTTCAACCGCCGATACCCCGCCGGGGTGATATAGTTTTTCACCCCTTGCGGTAATTTCGGCGTACCGTCAGGTTCGTCGTCTTCTTCGTTTTCCTTGGTAAAGGCTTTATTCATACTTAACAATTGTCACCGGAAACAGGTAAAACATTAAGATAACGGTCTTCCATCGTCATTTCAAGGCAACTCGACCGCAAGATCATGAAGAAACCTTACCAGTAACCCAGCATCTAAGGAGTATGTTGTTCAGGAGGCCATTATCATGTTAATGAACCGGCGCCAATTTCTGAGCATGACCGGCGCAACGGCCCTGGTGGCTGTATGCTCACCTCAAGCGCTGGCGGCACAGCCGCTGGCCCATCGTCATTCGCAATCCAAAGCACCTGCCACGTTAAAAACCCTGCAAAATTTCATGCGGCAAAAAGATAAATTTCTCGGTTACCCGATCAATATGGCGGCGCTGCCGGAAGCATTCCTCGACTGGCGCAATGAACTGGCGCACGCCGGGCTGAACCAGTTTGCATTCAATAATGTCGGCAACCCATACGATCATAGCCACATTCCTTTTAACAGCCATCCGTTCGAAAGAGAACTGATCGACCGCTTTGGCGCGATATATGGATTCGCACGCGAAAATATCTGGGGGTTTCTCAGCAACAGCGGTACCGACAGCAACATGCACGGACTTTACATGGGGCGTACGATTCTGCAACACCGCACCGGTGTCATGCCGAAAATCTACTTCACAGCGGAAGCACATTACTCGATTCAGATTCTGCGCGACTTATTGCATCTCGACTGGGTGGTGGTCGGAACTCGTCCCGACGGCAGCATGGATGTGGACGACCTGGAACGGCAATTGAACACCCATCGCGATCACCCCGTTCTAGTCGTCGCTACCATTGGCACCACATTCAAAGGCGCAATCGATTCGGTTGACGACATCCAAGCCAAACTCAAAGGCCGGGAATCGTATCTGCATCTCGACGCCGCCTTGTTTGGCGGTTATTTGCCACATACCCCGTTTGCCACCGATTTGTTGCACGAAGTAGCCGATCCAGTCACAGGGAAAAAACGTCCACGCTACGACTCAATTGCGGTCTCATGCCATAAATTCTTCGGTTTTCCGTCTCCTGCCGGACTATTCATCACCACACGGACGAACTTTGCATCGTTCCTGACACCGTTCAGCAAAATCCACGATCCGGAATATATCCAGCAAGTACCCGGCACGATCACCTGTTCGCGTGATGCCGTCAAACCGGCCGAGTTCTATTTCTTCAGTTCGGAATCCGCCTTTGCGCGCCAAGCCGCGGACGCCAAAGCGGTGCTGGACAATACCGCTTATCTGCTGAAAGAAATGGTCAGCCGCTACCCTCACTTGCAGCCGGTAAGAGCGAACGACCGCTCGAATATCATTTATTTCAAGAGACCTGATGAAGCCGTGGTGAACCGTTATTCACTGGCGACCATGCGGCTGGAGAACAGCGGTCAGCTCACACCTTACGCGCATGTCGTGATCATGCCACACGCCAAGAAAGAAATCCTGGATCAATTCCTAACTGATCTGGGCAAAGCATGACCGCACATCAATGCGGCACGGTGTGGGAAAAAATGTTGATGACAGCAACCCCTGCGACGATCAGCGTCAAACCGATCAGCGCGGGGGTATCCAGCGCTTGCCCGAGAAACAACCAGCCGCTCAGTGCAATCAATACAATACCCACACCGGACCAGATCGCGTACGCCACACCGACCGGGATCGTTTTAAGCGTCAACGACAGCAAATAAAAAGCCAGCAGATAGCCGATGACAACGATCAGCGACGGCCACAAACGAGTGAACCCCTCGGCTGCTTTCAGAAACGACGTGGCAATCACTTCGCTGACGATGGCGACGGCAAGAAAAATCCATTGTTGCAT
>CAYQZF010000142.1:0-6892 GCA_964421895.1 uncultured Nitrosomonas sp.
CAAAGCCGGCAAGCCGTTTGTAGCTTGTCGTTCGATCCCGAATAAAAATAAATCTGCGTCATTGGATCATTTCCGGCCAAGTTTGCGGTGCATTCATTCCTGCGACTGATTAATTCACGACAGCGGTTTGAGGTGACACGGTTATTGCGAGTTGTGAATTAATCAGCAGATTGACAATCCGATCAGCTCGAAGCTTTTGCTTGCGCAATCAGATATTGCGTTAGCAGCGGCACCGGACGGCCAGTCGAACCTTTATCCTTGCCGGATTTCCATGCCGTGCCAGCGATATCCAAGTGCGCCCAGCGATATTTCTTGGTGAAACGCGATAAAAAGCACGCGGCGGTGATGGTTCCGGCAGCTCGTCCGCCGATATTGGCGATGTCGGCAAAATTACTTTTCAACAAATCCTGGTATTCATCCCATAATGGCAACTGCCAGGCGCGGTCGGCGGCAAGTTCACCGGCAGCTAAAAGCTCTTGCGCCAGCTTGTCATCGTTGCTCATCAGGCCGGTGGTGAAATTTCCTAGTGCGATGACACAAGCGCCGGTTAGCGTGGCGATGTCGATCACCGCTTTCGGGTTGTAGCGCTCGGCATACGTGAGCGCATCGCACAAAATCAAACGGCCTTCGGCGTCGGTGTTGAGAATCTCGATGGTCTGCCCGGATAAGCTGGTGACAACATCGCCCGGTTTCGTCGCTTTACCACTGGGCATATTTTCCGTGGCCGGGATGATACCGACGACGTTGAGCGGCAGTTTCATTTCGGCTACCGCCAGCAGTGTGCCTAAAACGCTGCCGGCGCCGCTCATGTCGAATTTCATTTCGTCCATTTCAGCAGCGGGTTTGAGTGAAATGCCGCCGGTATCGAAGGTAACGCCCTTACCGACCAGAACCACCGGATTATCCTTTTTGCCCGCACCGTGATACTCCAGCGCAATCAATTTGGCCGGTTGTTCGCTGCCACGCGCGACGGATAACAACGACCCCATGCCAAGTTTTTCCATATCTTTTTCTTCCAATACGGTGACTTTGAGTTTATGGGATTTGGCAAGGTCTTTGGCTTGTTTGGCGAGATAAGTAGGCGTGCAGATGTTGGGTGCGAGATTGCCTAAATCTCTCGCTAAATTCATACCTTGAGCAATCGCCATACTTTGTTGCATGGCTTCTTCGCAAGCAGCCAGCTGGCCGCGATCGTCAATGCACAATATCAGCTTGCTTAAACTGCTCCGATTATTATCCGGCTTGCTTTTCAGCTGATCGAAGCGGTAATTGCTGCTGATTGCGGTAATCACGGTTTGATGAATCTTCCACGCAGTTGTCCGTTCCGCAACGGGAAAATCGGATAAAAACAGCGCAGCATCGGTAACAGCGGTTTTTTGCAACGCGCTTAAAGCAGTACTGAGCGCCGAAAGAAATGATTTTTCCTTGAATTCCTGCTCTTTGCCCAAGCCTACCAGTAAAATCCGTTTGAACAGCGTGTCCGGTACGTTATGCAAAAGGAGTGTGGTGTTCGCTTTTCCTTCCATGTCGCCCGATGCGAGTATATTTTTGATATAGCCATGCGTAATTTTATCCAGAACTTTGGCCGAATCCGTCAGTTTTCTTGATTCAAAAATACCGATGATTGCACAAGCACCGCGTTGTTTTTCTGGTGTTGCTATTTTGATTCCAAATTCCACATTGAACTCCTTGTCAAAAACGCTCTTTCGAGTCATTCGCTAATGTAATTGATAGGTATAGGCGGTTATCGTGTCATTGCCTTGCTAAAATAAGCATAATAATTCCACCGCATGTTATGCGACATCATAGCATCAGCCTGATTGAAAAAATGATTACTTGTGTTGTTTTATTGGAAATAAGTGAGGAATTCCTGTGAATTATTGCCAATAGCGCTAAAAAAATAAGTTAATATACGGTTTCTTTATAATAATGAATAATCAGCATATTATTCAATAATATATGAACATTATTTAATATGAAGGGTAATAAGTGATTGATGATACATTGAAAAGACGACTGTATCAGTGCACTGCACTACCGAGCTTACCAGCCGTGGCCGTCAAGATAATCGAAATGGCAAATAATCCGGATGCCGATATCGGAACTATTTGCCAGTATATTTCCTTGGATCCGGTGCTGTCGGCGAAATTACTGCGTACTGCAAATACTCCGCTGTATAAATCCCGTCGGGTGGCGACCAATATCCGGCAAGCGGTGAGTATTCTCGGTACGCACACCGTTCTTGTCATCGCCTTATCTTTTTCACTGACGCATTCATTAATGAGAAGCAAGCTGCCCGATTCCAGTGCAGCTTTCGACGATACGATTTTCTGGCGCCGCTCCATTGCATCGGCCCTCGCCGCGCGTGCGCTTGGGGAAAAGCTTGAGCTGAATTATCTGGATGATTTATTTCTCGCCGGATTAATCCAGGAAATTGGCATCCTGGCTTTCTGGGTTATCATGCCGGAAGAATACAGTAAGGTATTTACATCGACATCGGATCACGATGTTTTGCTCAACGCCGAGCGCGAAACATTCGGTGTGGGACACGATGAATTGGGTTATGCGCTGTTGAATAAATGGCATATTCCGGATTACATCGCATTATCTTGCATCAATAGCCATTCACAACCGGAACCCAAGAATCTGGGGCCGACGTTGCAATCGTGTTTAGCAGTTTCCCGTTGTCTAGCCGATTATTTCCTTTTCCCGCATGAGACGCAAAAAATGACCGCTTTGAACGAAGCGGCGCAAAAATGGTTGGGATTTGATGCTCATTTGCTTATTGATGTGATCAAAATCATGGAAGTCGGTTTGAAAGCGGTTGAAGATTTGTTCGAAATGAGTATTCACGATTCGTCGGAAGCCGCCGGCATTTTATCTGAAGCCAAAGAGTTATTGATGATTCACGATCTCTCCAGAATGCGGGATCTGGAAGATAAATCGCAGCGCGATGGCCTGACCGGCGCCTATAATCGCACTTATTTTGATGAAACGCTGCGGCGTGAATTCAATCTTGCACTGCAATACGATTTGCCGTTGACGGTTGCGATTATCGATCTCGATCATTTCAAGAACGTCAACGATACCTATGGTCATATCGCGGGAGATTCGTTATTGGCGATGGTGGTAAAAACCGTATTTGATCAAATCCGCCAAGATGATACCTTGAGCCGTTACGGTGGCGAAGAGTTTGCCTTGATTCTTCCGGGTACATCACTGGCAGCGTCGAGAAATCTCATTATCCGCCTGAAAGATTCCATCGCGGATATCGCGTATAAATTCGATGGCCGCAACACCATTCGCATTACGGCTTCCATCGGTGTCGCCGGTTATCAAAAAAGTATGGAACATTTCCGGGAGCCGAGAGATCTGATTAAAGCCGCTGATTCCGCGCTCTATGCCGCTAAGCATGCTGGCCGGAATCGGATTGTGGAGTGGAGCGATAATACTTGAGGATTTGCGGATTAATTTGGCAAACGAGCTGAAGCAATAGGCGTACGGAATACAGCGACCGAGACATGTCGACAAGATAGGCGAGAGAGTGAAAGTACTATGCAACGAAGCGATTCACTCGTGTAGTCATCGATCACATTTCCTTGAAATTGTAAATATCATATTAAGACAACTGACTACCTTATGAATTTAATTATCCAGGGATTGGAAATAAACAATAGCGATCTGCGTGAACTGGCAAAATTATCCCGTGCCGATGGTATCGAACAGATTACCGGGCAAGCATTCCGCTTGACCCATGCAGTTCATTCCGATGCCGTACCCAGTTATTGTGCACAAGCCGAGTTGGATTTTGCTTTTGTACCGGATGCGGCGAAACTTTCCGATTTTAAATTGATTGCGATGGATATGGATTCGACGCTGCTGGCCATAGAATCGATTGACGAAATCGCGGATATGCAGCAGATCAAACCGCAAGTCGCGGCTATCACATTGCAAACCATGCGTGGCGAGATCAGTTTTGAGGAAAGCCTGACGCGGCGCACGGCTTTATTGCGTGGCCTGCACCAAGATGCCTTGCAACAAGTCTACGATGAACGAGTCAGACTGAGTCCTGGCGCGGAAAGGATGCTGCAACTCGCAAAACGGTCGGGTTTAAAAACGATGGTGATTTCCGGCGGCTTTACCTTTTTTACCGAGCGCATCAAAACGAAGCTTGGATTCGATTATGCAATGGCCAATGTGCTAGAGATTGAAGATAACCGGTTAACCGGAAAAGTCGTCGGCGACATCATCGGACGTCAAGGCAAGGCGCAAGTGCTGAAACAAGTTTGCGATGAATTGGTGGTGCGGCGTGAGCAAGTGATCGCCATTGGCGACGGCGCCAACGATCTGGATATGCTGACTACTGCGGGCGTCGGCATTGCTTATCATGCTAAACCCATTGTCAAACAGCAGGCGACATATTCGATCGATTATGTCGGATTGGATGGCGTTACCAATTTATTCGCATGAATGGTTAACCGGTAAGGTATCAGTTTAATAATCCGGCTCATACATCAACGATCGGATATGGCTGCTCAAGTCTTGCGGTAAGTCTTTTTCCGCCAACCCCTCATCCATGGCTACCTGGCAAACTGCGGTTGCAATCGCCAGCGATACGTCACGCACCCGGGTTAATGCCGGATAAACCGCGCCATTTTGAATTTCCTGTTCCGTGACAGTACTTGCCAATACTTCGGCGGCTGCCAGGAACATGCTTTGCGTCACCAGCCGCGCCGCACTGGCGAATACACCCAGACCGATTCCCGGAAAAATATAAGCATTGTTGCCTTGCGCCGGTTTGAATACCGTATCGCCATAGCGTACGGCGTCAAATGGACTGCCGCTGGCGAAAATCACCCGGCCGTCGCTCCACCGGTAGGCTTGTTCCGCAGTGCATTCGGTATGCGAAGTCGGATTCGATAGGGCGATGATCACCGGCCGCTCATTGACTGCGGCCATGCCGTGCACAATGGCTTCGGTAAAAGTGCCGGCTACCCCGGTTGCGCCGATCAGCACATCGGGTTTGATCGCGCCGATCGCATCCACAAAGCTGCATGCGGCATGTTCCTGCGCAAAAGGTTTGATGCGTGCTTTAATGTTGTCATTGGTCGTGGTGATCAATCCATTCCGGTCGATGAACCATAACCGTTTCCGCGCTTGCGCTTTGCTGAGTCCGGCTTTGACAAATGCATCCACTACCAATTCCGCAGTCCCGCTGGCTGCGGATCCGGTGCCGAGGAATATGACATTCAGATCGGCAAATTTTTTCCTGGTGATACGGCATGAGGTGTAAATGCCTGCCAGTGTTACGGCAGCAGTGCCTTGGATATCGTCGTTAAAGCAGCGCACCCGTCGGCCATAATGCTCTAAGAATTCAAAAGCGTGCGGCGTCAGGAAGTCTTCAAACTGTATCACGGCATCAGGGAAGCGCACTTGCACCGCTTGCACGAATTCATCGACCAACGCGCGATAGGCGCCGCCGCCGATGCGCGGATGAGGGTAACCCAGATACAACGGATCTTCCCGCAGCGGCACATTATTCGTGCCGACATCAAGCATAACCGGCATGCAGTGCGCCGGATGAATGCCGGCGCAGGCGACATACAGGGCGACCTTGCCGATTGGAATTCCCATGCCGTTTGCGCCCAAATCGCCTAAACCCAGGATGCGCTCGCCATCGGTCACCACAATGACGCGTATATCCTGCTCCGGCCAGTTTTTCAGAATCGTGGCGATTTCTCCCCGGTCTTCGGGTGTGATGTAGAATCCTTGCGGTTTTCTGAAGATGTGCGCGAATTCCTTGCAGGCTTCACCGACCGTCGGGGTGTAAACCAGCGGCATGATCTCTTCGATATGGTCGATCATGGTGCGGTAAAAAAGCCGTTGATTGCGTTCCAACAGGGCATTCAAGAAAATATATTTTTCTATCGTGCTGCTTTTGCAACGCATATTGTCCAGCACACGCGCTATCTGCTTTGACATTGTGGCGACATCGTATGGCAGTAGTCCGCGTAGACCGTAACGCTCTCGTTCTTCGCGTGTGAACGCCGTCGATTTGGTGAAGACCGAGTCAACCAGCAATGCTTTACCATATAAATTTTTCATGTTGCTTACTCCCTGTCACCTAATCGCGTGGAACTTATGGTCGCTGCTATGTTACAAAGAAAGATGCCTGTTTTGCTGTAAAGTTGGACAATCCGGATATCCGAAGATAAACTAGTTTCTACCATAAAGTAACGGTTTTCGGCCTTATCTGCAAAACATCGTTATAGTCTAGTTTTGTTATCATACAAATTCTTTTTTTAATCAGTATTGAGGTAATTTCCACCTATGAGTCAACCACTGTTTCCAATGCCCGATCCCAATTTATATACCGAAGAAGAAATCGCAAATCTGGTTCATACATTTTACGGAAAAGCCCGGAAAGACCCGGGACTCGGTCCGATTTTTGAAGCGCATGTCATTGACTGGGATGCGCATTTTGTGCAGATGATCAATTTCTGGTCGGCGCAGTTGCGCGGCACCAGCCGGTTCCGCGGCGCACCGATGCCGAAACATATCGCTTTACCCGATCTCAATGCGACATTGTTTGAACGCTGGCTGCAGCTTTTCAAAGAGACAACTCAAGAATTAGGCAATCCGAATCTACAGCAGCAAGCCAATGCCATTGCCACGTTTATTGCCGGCCGGTTGTGGCAAGGTTATCAAATGAGCAATTATCCGGATAAACAGCTGGTCGCGCTTCATACCGCATAGCGTTTTATTACTTCACGGGATCGATATTGAGAAGCATCAAAAGCAAGATCATCGTTTTCTCCATTTTGGCTACGCTGATTCCTTCATTGGCGCTTGGCATACTGTCGTTTCAGCAAAACGAAACGATGATCAACGA
>CAYQZF010000143.1:0-6785 GCA_964421895.1 uncultured Nitrosomonas sp.
CTTTGCGCGGGCCTAATTTATGGAGTCAGCACACCTCTATTGAAGCTACCGTCTTTTGTGGCGGTTCTGAAAGCAATATTGATACTATTTCTGGTTTTGAAGCGCGGCTCCGTGAGCGTTTTCCTGAAATTTCCTTGCTTCAAACCGCTGGCCATCATGAAGCAGTTACCGTAGCCCATGTGCTTGAATTCGCCACGCTAGGTTTGCAAGTACAAGCCGGTTGCCCAGTGACATTCAGCCGCACGGTGCGAACTCCTGAAGCGGATACTTATCGGGTTATCGTCGGATACAGCGAAGAGAAAGTGGGCCTGCTGGCTTTCGAGCTGGCGCAGATTTTATGTTTCTCGGCTATTGAAGATACTAATTTTGATTTAACAGACGCTTTGCGCCGCTTGCGTGAGCTTAATGAAGATATTCGCTTAGGGCCAAGCACGGGGTCTATCGTCCAAGCGGCGGTGGCGCGCGGTATCCCGTTCCGCCGCTTGACGGAAGGTAGCCTGGTGCAATTTGGCTGGGGTAGTAAACAGCGGCGTATTCAAGCTTCCGAGAGTGATCGAACCAGTGCTGTCGCTGAATCAATCGTGCAAGATAAAGAATTAACGAAAACCTTGTTGCATGCAGCAGGCATACCGGTGCCTCAGGGCCGTGAAGTGATAGACGCCGACGATGCATGGGCGGCAGCCTGCGAAATCGGCGTTCCAGTCGTGATAAAACCGCAAGACAGTAATCAGGGTAAAGGGGTAACTGTCAATCTTGTTACTGCCGAACAGGTAAAAGCGGCTTTTATGATCGCATCTGAAATCAGCGATAACGTTTTAGTGGAGCGCTATATTCCCGGACATGATTATCGCTTGCTGGTTGTCGGGAATAAATTGGTTGCCGCGGCACGGCGCGATCCTCCGCAAGTTATCGGTGACGGTGTGCATAGCATTTTTGAACTGGTTGAGCAAATCAATCGTGATCCGATGCGTGGTGAAGGGCATGTTTCTTCGTTAACAAAAATTCATCTGGATGAGATCTCTTTGGCGTACTTAGCGGCGCAAGGATTGACAGCAGAATCGGTTCCCGTGAAAGGTATGCGCGTTGTGTTACGTAAAAATGCCAATTTATCAACGGGAGGCACAGCAACGGACGTCACCGATGATGTGCATCCCGAGCTGGCGGCGCGTGCGATTGCAGCTGCAAGAGTGGTGGGATTGGATATCTGCGGTATCGATGTGGTATGTGACAATGTTATGAATTCTTTGGAAGATCAAGGCGGCGGTATTATTGAAATTAATGCGGCACCCGGTTTGCGTATGCATTTGCAGCCTTCGTATGGTAAAGGACGTGCTGTAGGGGAAGCCATTATTGATTACATGTTTCCTCAGGGAGAGGATGCGCGTATTCCGGTGATAGCGGTTACCGGTACGAATGGTAAAACAACAACAACCCGTTTGATTGCCAATATTTTGCAAAAAGATCGCAGACGTGTTGGCGTTACTTGCACCGATGGCGTTTATGTCGATGGGCAGTGCATTGATACCGGTGATTGCAGTGGTCCGAAGAGTGCAAGAAATATCCTTTTTCATCCGGATGCCGATGCCGCTGTGCTAGAAACGGCACGTGGCGGTTTGTTGCGTGAAGGCTTGGGATTTGATCGCTGTCATGTTGCGGTAGTGACCAATATTGGCATGGGCGATCATCTTGGTATGGCCTATATCAATACGGCGGAAGAGTTAGCCGTGGTCAAGCGGGTTGTTGTGCAAAATGTGACGCCCGGCACCGGCTTTGCCGTGCTTAATGCGACTGATCCGCTCGTGGTTAGTATGGCCGATCATTGTCCTGGTTCAGTCATTTTCTTTGCGCATGACAAGCATCATCCAGTTCTGGCTATGCATCGCGCGCAGCATAAGCGTGCTATTTTTGTGGAAAGCGGCTGTATCGTCGCCGCGGGTGAAACTGGCGAATACCGCATACCATTAGACGAAATTCCCTTAACCCAAAATGGCAGTATCAACTTTCAAATAGAGAATGTGATGGCTGCCATTGGTGCCGGTTGGGCGCTTGGCTTGGAATGGAAGGTTATTCATGCAGGTGTGTCAGGTTTTGTGAGCGATACACAGACTGCACCAGGCCGTTTCAATCTTTTCAATTATCGCAACGCTACCTTGATTGCGGATTACGGGCATAATTCTGATGCAATTCAGGCTCTGGTAAGCGCTATTGATAATATTCCATCCAAAAAACGCTCTGTGGTTATTAGCGCAGCAGGCGACCGGCGTGATGAAGATATTCGTCAGCAAACTAGAATCCTGGGTGATGCGTTCGATGAAGTGGTGCTATATCAAGATAAATGCCAACGCGGGCGTGCCGATGGGGAAGTATTGACGTTATTGCGCGAAGGTTTGGGTAATGCCAAACGCACGCAAAAAATAAGCGAAATTTTTGGAGAATCTATTGCAATCGATGCAGCGTTGTCCAATTTGCAGGATGGTGAATTGTGTCTCATTTTGGTTGATCAGGTAGAGCAATCGCTGGGGCAGATTAATAGCCGCATCGCATTAGGGTAACATCATATTTTGACTGTGACAGTTATTTGCGCACAATCTACCAAGTGATTTCATTCAATAGTAATTGTGTGGCTATCGGTGCAGCTTATCAAAAGTAGCTGCACCGATAGTACCTTTTATTAACGATTTGTTATTAAATAGATAGAATTTCGTATGCATGATTTGGTGTAATGCACCGTCTTTCCGAAGAAAATCTCAAACGGGGTTCTGAATCCAACTACTTTGCGTAGCCGATGGTTGAGTTGACATGGCCAATTGAAACCGGACAAGCCAGTTAAGCTGCTTTTATTGATTTTGCTGCTTCTGCTTCATATCGGGTTTAGTAATGCCGCCATTGGCGGCGTTCCCGCTTGAGGTTGCCAAACGCAACTGCATTATCCCAACAATTCCCAAAGCGGCTCATGCTGCCAATAAAATCATCTACTTTCAGTAGATTGCGGTAAGCTTTGCTGGCATAAAATATACCAGCGTTGAGTTCGGCAAGCGATGCAAGGAAATAGGCGTGCGTCCCGATGGGCAGTGTAGGAATGCCTATAATAACGCAATGGCTGAGGGCTTTTTTGCTTCCCTGGAATGTGAGTTGATCGACAGGTGTTTCTGGAAAAACAAAACTGAAGCAAGGCTGGCCATATTCACCTGGATCGAGTTCTGGTACAACCCCACACGCAGGCATTCTGGGCTGGGATACTTATCACCAGACAATTTTGAAAGGAAACTGAATGAAAATAATCAAATCGCGATAAACTTTAACCCGCTTTCACAAGTCGAGACCTTCTCGACTCCATGAAAAAACTGTCCGTCAAAATAGTACAAATCCAAAATGAGCCAGAACGCTTTAAGTTAATCCGTTCCAGCATATCGTGGGACTAAATATATAACACATTGATGTTAAAATATTTAAGTGCGCACTGTGAGATTTAACACTTAGAACGATTGCGATTGAAACTTGAGATCATTACGGGCGATGCACGAAAACTTGATTCGATCCGCCGGATTTAGCCCGATCAACCGCTTCCGTGGCGGCTCTCAGCAGATCGGTGAAGCCGTGGGATGAAGTAGATTCCAGTTCAGCCACACCCAAGCTTGCGGTGACATCGATACTGGATAGTTGCAAACTCTCGATCGATTGTCGTATTTTCCCTGCGATAACCGTTGCACCGAAAATATCGCAATAGGGCAGTAGCAGCGCGAATTCCTCTTCGCCATAACGGACAGCGATATCTTCTCTGCGAACAGAACTGGTGAGTATCGCGGCTATTTCCTTCAATACTTTATCTCCGCTGGCAAGACCGAATTTGTTATTGATGAATTTGAATTGATCGATGTCGATCATAATCAAACTGCATGGAATGCTGTGCCGGGCGGCTTCGCTCAGTTTCGAAGGCGCCGTTTCCAGTAGAAAGTGACGATTATATAACCCAGTAAGCGGATCTTTCATCGCCAGCTCGTGCATTTGAGCTTGTTGCGAGATTACCTTGTCTGACAGTTTTTTGTTGCTAGTTAATGTATTGATTCGTGCCAGTAACTCTTCCTGAATCAGCGGTTTGCTAACATAATCGTTGACACCGGAACGCAGCAATTCCACTTTACGCGTGGCATCGTCAAGAACCGAGAAGACTAGCAGCGGTACATCTTTTTGCTCGCTTTCAAGGCTACGGATCGCTTTTACGATCGCCTGGCCATTGAGTCTTCCTCTCAACAAGATATCGGCAAGTACCAGATCGTAGTCATTGTTCTGAAATGCATGCAATCCTTCTTCGCCGTTACTGAAATGATCGACCGTGTAGCCGCAGTCCGTGAGCAAAGAAATCACCGTGCTGGTTGTGGGTGAGCTGTCTTCAAGGTATAAAATGCGGCCGCTCATGACTTTGCTGCATTTTTTCCTGGAGAATTGCACGGTATAACTGGTGATTTTATCCAGCTCATGCTTGGAAAATATTTCTGTCACACCGGCGGAAAATGCTTCGTCCTGAAATTGTTTATCGTCGTTGGCGGTGATCATGACCAGCGGAATTTGCCGGGTGCGGGAATCGGCGCGTAATTGCGACGAAAACATGGGGCCATCCATATCCTGCAAGTGTGTGGCGATGAAGACCAAATCAAAAGGTTGCTTTTTTAGTAACGATAGCGCTTCACTACCGGTTGAGACTTGTTTGGTTCCCAGTCCGCCCGATTCAATCGCGGTTGAGAGCAGTTTTTGGTAAGTTCTGGATGGTTCAACGATAAGTCCTTCCATATTGTGACACTCCTCCAATGACATCAATCAGATTACGATCGGTAGAATTCCGCGGACTACCTGTTTGCTGGGAGCATGGTTATCGACATTTTTGCTGGGTTTTTGAGGGAATTTCTTTTTTAGCGCCTCTTAATGACAGTAGACTTGCGATTCATGTGCAATCCCTGCCATGAGCATGGATTTGTCTGATGAGTTGCGAAGAGGTAAACTGCTGGGGAATTTTTGCTTGTTTTCTCGTGGGCAAAAATCAATTTTTAAAACTGTATAAAGGAGATTTGTTAATGAGGAGCATTGTTAAACTATCTTTGGTGCTTTCAATATTGTTCCTTTTCTCGTCCCAAGCTTTCGCTTCCGATAGTTATGTGAATAACTCGGCTGAGAAACTAGCGAGTGGTGTTGCCAATACATTAACTGGCTGGTTGGAGTTACCCAAGAATATTATTTTAACCAGTCAAAAAGAAGGGCCGGTTTACGGCATCACTATCGGATTGGGGATGGGCGTGATGCATTCGGTCGGCCGCACGTTGGTGGGTGCATTGGATGCAATCACTTTTCTGGTTCCTACAAAACCATCGGTCAATCCGCCTTATATCTGGCAAGATTTTTCGCGGGAAACTTCCTATTAATGAGGTTGCTATAAAGTTTTTTATTGGTTTTGAAAAAAGCGCTGATATAGCAGCGTAAAATTAAAACGCCGCACGAAGTCATCGTACGGCGTTTTTTTAATATCGATTAATGTAAAGACTGCTTACTATTGCATTTCTAGAGCCGCAATTCTTTCTTCCAAAGGCGGGTGCGACATGAACAAGCGCGAGAATCCGTTACTACCGCCGGAAATACCGAAAGCAGCCAGTTGATCAGGCAGATACGCTGGTTCATGGATCATTTGCAAACGGCGCAAGGCAGCAACCATTTTTTCTCTTCCCGCTAAACTTGCTCCGCCAGCGTCGGCGCGAAATTCGCGTTGACGACTGAACCACATGACGATGATGCTGGCTAGTACGCCAAGCACGATTTCGGCAATGATGTTGGTAACCCAGAAAGCAGGACCATGGCCTTCTTCCGTTTTAAAGATGACGCGGTCCACGGTATGGCCGATGACGCGCGACAGGAAAATGACAAAGGTGTTGACGACACCCTGGATCAGCGCCAGTGTGACCATATCGCCGTTGGCGATATGACTGACTTCATGTGCTAGCACGGCTTCGGCTTCATCTTGGTTCATGGTATTCAAAAGGCCGGTGCTAACCGCAACCAGCGCATCGTTTCTTGACATACCGGTGGCAAAAGCGTTGACATCTGGCGCGTCATAAATCGCCACTTCCGGCATGCCGATGCCAGCAAGCTGAGCCTGCCGTTGCACAGTGGTAACCAGCCAGTGCTCTTGCGCGTTGCGCGGCATTTCGATGACTTGCGCACCGGTGAATCGCTTTGCGGTCCATTTTGACAAGGCAAGCGATATCAGAGAGCCGCCGAATCCGAATACTGCCGCGAAAACGAGCAGGGAATTAAGATTCAAGCCAGTTCCTTGCGCGTCCAATATTTTTTCTACGCCGAGCAATCGTAAGGTAATGCTTAATACAACGACGATCGCCAAGTTAGTTGCTAAAAAAAGAATAATTCTTTTCATTTTTTACTCCATGGTTTTTATTGAATCTAAAACGAAACGAATGTGATATATGAATCACTTGCTGCTTTTCAAGCGAATTATAGGTGAAATTGTCCGGTTAAACCGGATGATCCAGCGTCGCTCGACTTACAACCGTCCAGCTTGGTTTTTAGGTGCTTAATTTTCCGAGGAGTTCACGTAAATTATTGTACTGGCTTTTGCTGGGAATTCCTGACGATCTGAAAGAGTATCTCGCCTTCCTTGATCATGCCCAAATCGCTGCGGGCACGTTCTTCGATGGCTTCGAGGCCTTGTTTCAAATCATTGACTTCGGCCTCGAGCTTATTATTGCGGTTTTGCAGTTGCATATTTTCTGCCCGTGCCGCAA
>CAYQZF010000144.1:0-6767 GCA_964421895.1 uncultured Nitrosomonas sp.
TGATCAACGGCATGACCAGCGACGTGCAGCCGGTTTTGGCCGGATACATGCGCGTAGTATGCACGACCGGTTGACGGCTGACGAGATCGAGCTGCGCCGCAGCTTTGCGCTTATCGCGCAACTGCAACAGCCAATCGTATAAGCGCGGTTGTTGTGTGCGCAGCAGGCGCGCCAGAGCGATAGTGGCGCGCACATCGGACAGGGCATCGTGCGCGGATTCGTGCAGAATACCGTTGGCGGCGGCTAGATCTTCCAGCTTGAAACTCGGTTGACCATCCTCATGCTGCGGCCAGGTGATTCCATTCGGACGCAGCGCATACGTCATGCGCACCAGATCGATGATGTCCCAGCGCGAGTTGCCTTGCTGCCACTCGCGCGCGTAGGGGTCGTAAAAATTACGGTACAGTGTGAAGCGCGTCACTTCATCGTCGAAGCGCAGCGAATTGTAACCGCTGCCGCACGTTCCCGGCTGTGCAAGCTCGGCGTGAATACGGGCGATAAACTCCGGTTCAGGCAAACCGTGTTCATCGGCCAGTTGCGGCGTGATTCCGGTGAGCAGGCACGCTTCCGGATGCGGCAGATAATCGCGCGCCGGTTTGCAGTAGATCACCAGTGGTTCGCCGATTTCATTCAATGCCTCATCGGTACGCACGCCGGCAAACTGCGCGGGACGGTCGCGTCTGGGGTCGGCGCCGAAAGTTTCGTAATCGTGCCAGTAAAAGGTAAAGGACATGTTTGTTTTAGGATTGGAATTAAAGCCGGAAAACTCGCTTTGCATCTGGCTCATGGCAACATTATAGTGGTATCGTACGCGAAAATTTTTAAACCAGCATAAGGACAGCATCGTATGGCACGCAAACTCATCAGTTCAGGTTCGACATTCGAAAAAGAAATCGGCTACTCGCGCGCGGTCGTCGCGGATAACTGGATATTGGTATCCGGCACGACCGGTTTCGATTACAGCAAAATGACCATTTCCGACGATTTACTGGAACAGGCGGAGCAATGTTTCAAAAACATCGAAGCGGCGCTACAACAAGCCGGTTCGAGCATGCAAGACGTGGTGCGGGTGACTTATGTATTTCCCGAAGCCGGGGATTTTGAAAAATGCTGGCCGGTTATGCGCAAATATCTGGGCGATGTCAGGCCGTCGGCGATGATGTTGACTGCGGGATTATCCGATCCGCGCATGAAAATTGAAATTCAAGTGACGGCTTATCGCAGCACCGGAACTGAATGAAATTTACATTTCCAGCCTGAGCAAATATAAAAAGGAGCGCTCGAGTAAACGAGCACTCCTTTGTTGAAACCTATTTCAGATTAAACATTTTGCTGTCTGCGGCGGGCGGCAAAGCCCAATCACCGGTCGTCCGGCATATCCTGGATTGCTACTTTTCAAGATGCTGTTAGCAGGAATCTGAAATGGTGATCTCAGTGATGAGGCGGTAGAAGACATGGCTCACTCGAATCTGCACGTGATGCGATTTTTGGATTTGTGCTTGGAAGATGACGTGAGGGACTCATTCCGTATTATCCCGCTTCAGCACCCACCTGACAGTTGCTCGCGCATGGGATGGCTTGTTAGAACAAATGAATCACCAATTTCAGACACACAACATCACGGTTAAGAAGACCGGCAAGCCAGTGCTTGGCTATAAGCAGCATACGCTGGTTGATAACAACGGTCTGGTGCTGGCAATGGAAACCACGGCTGCCAATTGCCATGACAACAAGCCGCTGACGCTGCGGCACTTACAGCGCAATCATTTAATTACTAAAGTCCGGTAGTTGTGGAGCGAACCTCTGGCAGTAAAATTCTGCGTTACTGTGGTCTAGTCAAAGCGCATGCTCGGCGTATCTTACAAGTCATGGCATACAACTTGAAAAGATTACTCAAATTGTATATTGATCGCTTATTACCAACGTTGTCATAGAAAAAATGTGTCTTCTGAGGTGGTTATATCCCTTAAGTGATCAATCTAAGGATTTGCTCAGAAATTACAGAAATATTACCTGATCAATCTTCAAAAAATCAGAATTTAAGACTCTAGGGAGTTTTGCAAAGGTCTCTGTTCTAACTGGTGCTAATGAACATTAGCCGGAAATGGACCATGTCTCCACAAAACTGGCAAGCCGCACTCAGCAAATTTACCATCATGTTCGAAGAGCTCATGTTTTTCCGTAAATAAAAACACCGTTTACACAAAATTCAGGATACGCCCTTCATTGGCGGATTGTCCTTTCAAGAAGGGAAGCTGTTTGGTGTCGAAGTGAACACTCCCGAGTAAGACTCGTTATAGCGCTTGGGCGGTACGCTTGAGCCGTTCCTGGATAGCTTGTGCTTCACAACCTTGGCCAGGCTTTAAGGTCATACTGCAACATCTTGAACCGTTGGTTGGTAGTGTCATGCGGCGTAAATTCCTGAAGTCTGGTGCGTTTCGACAAATGCACCACTTTCCACAGCCGGGTTTGATATAGCCGCCAGATTTCCTGGCGATCCAATAAAATTAATCGGCTGCATTTGTGGTTGTTCATCTGCGGTATTCTCCTGAATACTGCAAACAATGCTAGGAATTCTTACATTGGTGTGGATGTTAGTGTTGCTGTGTCAGATTCTTGCTTGATTGTCATAGGGCTGCTATTCCTTACCGGTGCAAAACTTTGCCGGTGTATTTCGCATGCACCATGTTGTTGCAAGGCTTGAAAATGCGCTTTGGTCGGATAACCTTTATGCCGGTCGAAACCGTAGTGCGGATAAATTTGGTGCAATCGCAGCATTTCGGCATCGCGTGCGGTTTTGGCGAGGATCGACGCGGCCGAAATTTCGGGAATTAAACGATCGCCGTTGACAATGGCTTGCACTTCACAGTTGAGCCGTGGGCTGTGCTTGCCGTCGACCAGCACTCGCCCCGGCGTGAATGGTAGATTTTGCACGGCGCGCTGCATGGCGAGCAGGCTTGCTTGCAGGATATTGATCCGGTCGATTTCTTCGGCAGTAGCAAATGCAATAGCCCATGCCAACGCATGGCATTTGATTTCAAGCGTCAGTGCATCACGTTTTTTTTCGCTCAGTTGCTTGGAGTCGGTCAAACCGGGGATGGCATAGGCCGGATTAAGCACCACGCAGGCCGCGTATACTGGACCGGCGAGCGGTCCGCGGCCAGCCTCATCGACGCCGCAGACAAGTGTTTTGCTATCGGAGATCGGCAGCAATCGAAACGGGAGAGGTTATACCGCTCTTGCAGTACACATCAGTTGCGCTTCGGTGACGAGTTGGTCATCCACTTCGGCGCGAGCGGAATACTTCCATAATCCTTTGATCTGGCGCTCAATGGCCACTTTCAGAATCAATTGATCGCCTGGTAAAACAGGCTTTTTGAAGCGCACACCGTCGATGCCGACAAAATAATAAACCGAATCGGTTTTATTGATGGTGTTCTCGGTTTTGAGCGTCAGCAGCGCGGCCGCTTGGGCCAGCGCTTCGACGATTAATACACCTGGCATGACCGGATAATGAGGAAAGTGTCCCGAAAAGAACGGCTCGTTGATCGAGACATTTTTTAACGCGATGATATCTTTGCCTGCTTCGAGCGAAATAACCTTATCGACCAGCAAAATCGGGTAACGGTGCGGTAAGTATTTCAAGATTTCGTGAATATCCATAGTATTCATTTATTTTCCTTTTCAGCCTTGCAGTCCGAATCAAAATTTACCGGCTGCGCTATTGTTATTCGCTATCGAGCACTTTGATCACTTTCTCCGTGATGTCGATGCGCTGACTTCTGTAGACCGAATCTTGCAATTGCAATATCAGATCATAGTTTTCCGCTTCGGCAATTTTGCTGATTGCCCGATTGGTACGCTCGAGTATGATGCTGTACTCTTCATTCTGGCGCACGCTTAAATCTTCTC
This sequence comes from uncultured Nitrosomonas sp., assembly GCA_964421895.1. Classification (GTDB taxonomy): domain Bacteria; phylum Pseudomonadota; class Gammaproteobacteria; order Burkholderiales; family Nitrosomonadaceae; genus Nitrosomonas. Next base: position 3,913 of record CAYQZF010000144.1, read on the forward strand.
GCATTTGCCGCTGCGCGCGCTGATATTCCCGGCTTAGGTTAGCCAGATTTCTTTCCAGGTTGCGCCGCTCGTTTTCTTCCATCTTAATACTGTTTTTCTCTAACTTGTCCTGCAATGTCTTCGCTTCCAAAGCCATTTTCTTGATGTCTTCATCGCGTGGCATGAATTCCTGCTCGATTTTCTTTTGCGCCTGAATCGCCGGTGGCGATTCGCGCAGAATTTTTTCAGTATTTACCACACCGATTTTGATATCGCCGGTCATAGCAGTAGTAAAGCCGCAGGCAAAGACAGCGGCGGCTATGAGCAAAACCAGACTATACTTGCGTTGATAGTTTTTTTTCAATCTATTCATCGGCCAGAATCTCAATGTAATCAGAATTGTTGTCCGAACATAAACTGGAATCTTTGCAGATTATCACCGGGGTGATCATTGAGAGGTTGCGCAATGCTCACCTTCAAAGGTCCCATCGGTGAAACCCAAGTTAGCGCAAGTCCGGCCGAGTAACGCATCAAATTACCAAGATCGCCGAATTTATTGAATACTGTACCGCCGTCCAGGAATGTGCTCAAACGAAGCGATCGGTCGTCTTTTAAGAAAGGTACCGGAAACATCAGTTCGATATTGCCGACAACGCGCTTACTGGCGCCAATGGCAAACAAGGTTGAATTGCTGCCTGTAATATTTGTAAATTGGTCACGAGGCCCCAAGGAGTTCAAGTTATAGCCTCGGACGGAATTATTACCGCCGGCAAAAAAGTTTTTGAAAAAGGGTAGAGGATGATTTGTATAACCATCGCCATATCCGGCTTCGCCATTCAACATCAGCGTGAAGAAATCGGTTACTGGGAAATACCATTTTTGACTGTAACTGACTTTATAATAATTTAAGTCTCCGCCCGGTATGCTGACTTCGCCGAATAACCGGTGCGTGGTTCCGGAAGTGGGCCAGATAGCGCTGTCGCGGCGGTCTCGAGCCCAGCTGATGGTAAATGGAAAATTGTTGGTGGAAGTACCAAACTCTTTGACAAAATCGATATAACGCTGCGGACTGTCGTCATAAGTACCAATCTTTGTATTTTCCGCCGCCAGTCCAAATGACACGATATCGCCCTCTGCGATCGGTATACCAAGCCGCAAACCCGCGCCTAATGTTTCCGTTTTAAATGCACCAACTTGCACCAATTTCCGGGTATCTAAATCGCGCTTGTAGACGTCAACGCCAAGACTAACGCCATCCACAGTAAAGTAAGGATTAGTGAATGACGCGGCGTAGGTTTTGTTGATGAGACCGGTATTCACATCAAGACTGAAAAAATTACCAGTACCAAAAATATTGTTCTGAGAAACTGAACCGTTCAGAATAATACCTTGTTGTTGTGAATAACCGGCGCCAAACATGATAGATCCGGTTGGTCTTTCTTCCACTTTGACATTGATATCGACCTGGTCGGTTTTATTGGGTACGGCCGGGGTTTCGATATTAACGCTGTTAAAGAAAGCTAAGCGGTCCACACGCACTTTTGACAGATTGATGTTTTTCGTCGAATACCAGGCTCCTTCCATTTGCCGGAATTCACGCCTGATTACCTCGTCGCGAGTCCGATCGTTACCGGTAATATTAATTCTCCGGATGTAGACTCGCCGCCCCGGGTCGATAAAAAAGGTAAATGCGGCTTTACGGTTTTCCTGATCGATTTCCGGCGATGCATTGACATTGGCAAAGGCGTAGCCATCATCGCCGAGCCGATCCGTAATCGACTTAATCGACTCGGTCATTTTCTGGCGGGCGAATACCGCGCCGCTTTTGAGCAAAATCAGCTTGCGTATCTCCTCTTCCGGTATGATCGTATCACCAGCCACTTTGATATCGGAGACGGTATATTGCGCACCTTCGGTCAAGTTGACGGTGATGTAAATATCACGTAAATCCGGCGTAATCGAAACTTGCGTGGATTCGATATTGAATTCAAGGTAACCGCGATCCAGATAATAAGAACGCAAAGTTTCGAGATCGGCTGCCAGTTTTTGTTTTGAATACTGGTCATTTTTGGTAAACCAGCTCAGTAAATCAGGTTTTCTGAGTACCAATATGCCACGCAACTCTTTATCGGTAAATTTTTCATTACCGATAAAGCTTATTTTTTTAATCCGGGCTGTGCGGCCTTCTTTAATATCGAAAGTTATCCCGACACGATTACGCTCGAGCGGTGTTGTGGTGGTGGTAATTTTGACAGCATATTTTCCGCGGCTGATATATTGGCGCTTTAATTCAAGCTCTGCTCTTTCCAGCAGCGAGCGGCTGAAAATCCGCGATTCCGATATGCCAGCCTGCTTCAGACCTTCGAGCAGCTTGTCTTTTTCAAATTCTTTAGCGCCATTGATACTGATTTGCGCGATTGCCGGCCGTTCCACAACTTCGACAATCAGGACGTTGTTTTCAGATTTTAGTTTTACATCCTTGAAAAAACCGGTTGCGTAGAGCGCTTTGATCGCCTCGGTTGCCTTGTTTTCATCCAGAACGTCGCCGACTTTAATCGGCAGGTAGCTGAACACTGTGCCAGCTTCAGTGCGTTGTATACCTTCAACACGGATATCCTTGACAATGAAAGAATCACCAGCCCAACAAGAGAATGCATAAAAGAAGCTTAAAAACGCTACAAGATGCCGGAATTTCATTATTTAGCCAGTGATGAGGCGGTTAATATCGTTATAGATGGCAAATGTCATCAGGGTTAATAGCAAAGCCATTCCGATTCTCTGTCCAATAATGATGATTTTGTCAGGAAGCGGATTACCTCTGATGATTTCAATCAAATAATACATTAAGTGACCGCCGTCCAGAATCGGGATCGGCA
>CAYQZF010000145.1:0-6755 GCA_964421895.1 uncultured Nitrosomonas sp.
CGCAGCCAAGTTCGATATGGCCGCCAGATTTCCTGACGATACAATAAGGTCAATCAAGTGCGTTTGTGGTTGTTCATCTACAGTATTCTTCTGAAAACTGTAAACAAGGCTAGAAATTCTTACAGCTGCTAATTAATGATTAATCTCTTATAAATGTTAATTCAGGATCACGTTAAAATAAGATTTATCATTACAAAAACAACAAGGATGTTGCTTGAATGCAACATATTCGTTGTTTGGTTGGTAAAACTTGATTGTTTTTCTTGCGGTATATTTCGGTATTGAGGCAAAATCAAATCAAACCTTTCCTAGTAGAAAGGTCCGATCAAGCGGGGTGCATTTCACCGGACTGTATGTTAGTAAGGCAAATTAGGTCGGCCCCAGTCGTTTAACATTAAAGGAGAACTTCTGTATGAAGAAGAAACTTATTTCGTTGGCAGTGGCCAGCGTACTTGCAGTTCCGATGGTTGCATCAGCACAAGGAACCAATGTAACACTGTTTGGTAGTGTACAAGCTGAATATGCTACGGTTGATAAAGAAGGTCAAGGTAATCAAGCCATGATCGGTGATAATACGGGCCGTTCACGTTGGGGAGCGCATATTACTGAAAATCTCGGAGCCGGCTTAAAAGCTAAGGCACATATTGAATATGGTTTTAGTACTGGCACAGGTGCTATAGGTATTGCCCGAGAACGCTGGATTGCATTGGCCAACGATAACTGGGGTGAATTGAAATTTGGTCGCGTTCAATCTCCATTTAAAGATTTTGCTGGTGGTATGACTATTGATCCGTTTGCGTATACGACTCTCCAGGCTTCCGGTAGTGGCGGTACCATGACGGCATCGGCTAATGGTCTGGGATCTGGAGCACAAAGCTTTGTAGATAGCGCTGCACGTTATGATTCACCAAAAGTCGAAGGTTTTAGTTTTTCAGCTTTATTTATGCCAGGTTATGCTAATAGATTAGATCCAACTAATGCACTTAATCTTACTACAGACACTAATGCTGGTGCTTTAGCCAATTCTGGCGGCCGTAGTGGTGCGTGGGATTTCCAGGTTGCTGGTAAATATGAAGTACAATATCAAGGTCATAATCTAGCTTTTTTTGGCGGATATTCTCGCGATAATGCCGGTACCAATCAAAAACTTTTGGGATTGAGTAACGAACATGTGTGGCGCGGTGGTGGTACATGGGGTTATCAAAACTTCAAGCTCAGCGGTCAATATGAAAATATTACGAACGCAATCGGCGCAGCGACTTGTTCCAATGCAGCTATGTTAGGTAATCCTGCAACTGGTAGCCCGGATGGTTATGGACAATGTAATTCTGCAATGAATTTAGGTGGTAGCGGTAATATCTGGTTTGCAAGTGGTCAGTATGATTGGGGCAATACCAGTTTCATCGCTCAAGGCGGTATGACACATGCACACAGTGTTGCCGGCGGTGCAAATAGCCGTCAAGTCAGCAGCTTTACGGTTGGCCTGATACATAATCTAAGCAAGCGTTCAAGCTTGTTTGGCGGTTATCAAAGAGCAATGGTCGATGATAAGAATGTCGGCTCTTCATTCAGAGATAGCAATACCTATAATATCGGTATGCGTCACAACTTCTAAGAAATTTTTTATCTCGTAAAAAAGGCACCGATTGGTGCCTTTTTTATTGTTGGAGAAATTAAAGGAAACGCTGATTAATTCGGCGGCGAGATGAAGCAGCAGGTACACGGAACACAGTACCAAGACATACCAACAAGATAGACCAGGAAGCGAGTGCTGCGCTACGGAGTGACTCGCCCGTGTAGTCAATTAATCGGTGTTTCCTAAATCTAATACACTTTTTTGTTGAAGTAAATTTATAATTCAAGAAATGTGATGGATATTTATGGAGAGTTTGCGGTCATGAGCATGAAAAAATGGACTGATGAAGAGCTGATTAGCACGCGAGATAATCTTGAAGCATGGGAGAATCGCAGTAAGAATTCGGGGGCGGGTTCGAAATTATGGCTCTTGACAGCATTACTAGGTGCGTTTGCTATTTCAACTGGGGTTGCTTTTATCTTTCTGGACGGTGTTGATGTGATGAGCATCATACTGATCATTATGGGAACGGTGACGTGTTTCTCATGGTACCGGAGCGAAAAACAGCGTAAGGATAATATTGGATTTCTTGACGAGATTCGTAAGGAAATAAAATCGCGCAAATTGAAAGACACCGCAAATCAGAAAGATAAAGTCAATGGGCTAGTAGAAGCAATTAAAGCAGATAACAAAAAAGAATCATCTGTCGCAGGAGCACAAACTACAGATAAAAATTAATGAGAGAAAAATCGGCGCATTAGTAGGGGATGGGAATGGGGAACTTATTGACAGCGTTTGCACAATTCTTTACATCCAGAGCGGTACATGCAGGAAAAAACGCTCCGACTGTAGAGGCATTTGATCTATCGGTGTTGCAACTGGATGATCGCTTGATTTTTGAGACGCTGTGCCAATTTATATGGATTCAAGGCGATCCATTGCCGCTTATCTTCGATGTGCAAAATGAGATTTATACGAAACAAGGAATAACACGATCAATACTTGCCCGTCTTGAACAGCTTGACCTAATCGTATTTGAGGATAGCGGCTTTGTAAAAAAAGGCTATGGCAAGCATACGCGATTATTTTACGGTGGTAAGCCCACGAAAATAGGTTTTCAGGCAAATGCTAATAATTATCTGGACTTGGGGCATGTGTTGTTAACCGAACGCGGCAAGAAATTATCTTTAGCTTTCAACGCACCCAGAAATCAATCATTCTATGAGTATGTGATCGGAAGGTGGTATCAGCAAGGATTGCTTTTGTCGTCAATACAGGTCGATCGCAATCACAATGTGGAAAAAATCAATTGTACGTGTTCGATCAAAGAATAAGAATGGCGCGATAGTCATTCACATTGGTATAAGTAGCGCCGGTGATGACCAAATCGTTTAGTTGCTGGAAAAAAGTGTAGGCATCGTTATTGGCCAGAAATGCAGCAGCACTTAATCCCAGTTTTTTCGCGCGCGCTAATGAATCCGGTGTGATCAGCGCGCCGGCATTGCTTTCGCTGCCGTCCAATCCATCCGTGTCGCAGGCCAGTGCATAGACTTCTTCCAAGCCGTCAAGCTCGATCAATAGCGAGAGTAAAAACTCAGTATTACGCCCACCGCGTCCATCGCCTTTGATGGTGACTGTGGTTTCGCCGCCGGACAGTAGCGCCACCGGCGCTTTCAATCCCTGCGGATAGAGCCGGATCTCTCTGGCGAATGCCGCGTAGCTTTTGGCAATTTCGCGTGCTTCCCCGGTCACAGTATCTCCCAGAATCAACGGCGTGATGCCGAGATGCTGAAAATACTGCGCTGCTGCAACTAATGAAGCATGCGCATTGGCGATAATGCGATTTTCGGTTTGGGCAAAAATGGCCGGGCCTGGTTTAGGGGTTTCGCTTACAACACCATCTTTTCCTGCGCATAAAATTTGTTTAACTGCTGACGGCGCATCGAGATCGTAGCGACTCAACACGGCAAGCGCATCGGAGAATGTAGTCGGATCGGGTGTGCACGGGCCGGAGGCGATATGCGTCGCGGCATCGCCAGTCACATCCGAAATGATCAAAGCCAATATAGGCGCCTTGCAAGCTGCGGCAAGCCTGCCGCCCTGGATGGCCGATAGATGTTTACGCACTGTGTTGATTTCCTGAATGCTTGCACCACAGCGCAGCAGTTGCTGCGTAATTTCTCCGAGTTCTTGCAATGGAATACTGTCAACGGGTAAAGCAAGTAGGCTGGATCCTCCGCCGCTGAATAGGCAAAGCAATAAATCATCCGGAGTAAGCGCCTTGACCATGGCCATGATATCGCGCGATGCTTGTTCGCCATGACTATCCGGAATCGGATGACCGGCTTCAACAACTTTAATTTTGGTGGTGGGCAAACCATGTCCATAACGTGTGATGACTAGCCCGTCGAGCTGCGTACCCGAAGGCCAATAATTTTCAACCGCCTGCGCCATGGCAGCGGCGGCCTTGCCGGCACCGACAACGAGCGTGCGACCCTTGGGCGGTTTGGGGAGATGTTGTGGCACGATATGCAGGGGATCAGCGGCTTTTACAGCCACTGCGAAGCTTTCCAGCAAAACGCTGCGCGCATCCATGGTGCTATTTTGCCAGCATGGATTGCAGGTAGTGACCGGTAAAACTGTCGTTATTGTCGGCAATCGCTTCCGGGGCACCTTCCGCAATAATGCATCCGCCGCCGTCGCCGCCTTCCGGGCCCAGATCGACGATCCAATCGGCGGTTTTGATGACATCGAGATTATGCTCGATCACTACCACGGTATTGCCATGATCGCGCAGCCGGTGCAAGACTTTTAGCAACAGATCGATATCCTGAAAATGCAGGCCAGTCGTGGGCTCATCCAGGATGTATAAGGTACGCCCGGTGTCGCGCTTGGATAATTCGAGCGATAGTTTCACCCGCTGTGCCTCGCCGCCGGATAATGTGGTTGCGGACTGACCCAACGTGATATAGCCGAGACCAACTTCCAGCAGTGTTTGCAATTTGCGCGCCACTACTGGCACCGACGAAAAGAACTCATGCGCGTTCTCCACAGTCATTTCCAGTACTTCGTTGATGTTTTTGCCTTTGTATTGGATCTCCAGCGTCTCGCGGTTATAGCGGCGGCCGTGACAAACATCGCAAGTGACATAGATATCCGGCAGGAAATGCATTTCCACCTTAATCACACCATCACCTTGACAAGATTCGCAGCGCCCGCCTTTGACGTTGAAAGAAAACCGCCCGGGCGCATAGCCGCGTTCGCGCGCTTGCGGCACACCGGCGAATAAATCCCGGATCGGCGTGAACAAACCGGTGTAGGTCGCAGGATTGGAACGTGGAGTGCGCCCAATCGGGCTTTGATCCATGTTGATCACTTTGTCGAAAAAAGCGAGTCCGTCAATATGCTGATAAGGCGCGGGTTCGGCATTGCTGGCGTAGAGGTGCCGAGCTACCGCGCGATGTAATGTTTCATTGATCAGTGTCGATTTTCCTGATCCGGAAACGCCAGTGACACAAACAAACAGTCCGACTGGCAGGTTGAGCGTGACATTCTTGAGATTATTTCCGGATGCGCCTTCAATGCGCAGTATCCGTTCAGGATTCGGCGCATGGCGTTGCGCCGGTATAGGAATCTCGAGTTGACCGGACAGGTACTTGCCAGTGAGGGAACGATCATTTTCCTGGATCGCCTGCGGGCTGCCTTGCGCAACCACGAAACCGCCATGTTCACCGGCACCCGGCCCCATATCGACGACATAATCCGCAAGCAGTATGGCATCCTGGTCGTGCTCGACGACAATGACGCTGTTGCTCAGATCGCGCAAGTGTTTGAGTGTGTCCAGCAGACGGCCGTTATCGCGTTGATGCAAACCGATGGAAGGTTCATCCAGAACGTACATGACACCGGTCAAGCCGGAGCCGATTTGACTGGCGAGACGGATGCGTTGTGATTCACCGCCGGATAACGTATCGGCTGAGCGATCCAAGGATAAATAATCCAGCCCGACATTGTTGAGGAATTGCAGGCGGCTGGAAATTTCCTTGACGATGCGCTCGGCGATCGATTGCTTGTGCCCCGATAACGCGATTTGATCAAAAAATTGTTTGGCCTTTTTTAACGGAAAGGCGCTGATCTCAAAAATCGCCTGACCGGCAACGCGCACATGGCGCGCTGACTGGCATAGGCGCGTGCCCTGACAATCCGGGCAGACCTGCGCATTAAGATATTTCGCCAATTCTTCGCGCACCGTTTGCGATTCGGTTTCCTTGTAACGCCGTGTCAGATTCGGGATGATACCTTCAAACGGATGTGTTTCCTGCTGTTTGCGTCCGCCCTCGGTTAAATAGGTAAAGTGAATCTTTTCCTTGCCGGAGCCATACAGAATGATATTGCGGGTGGATTCATCGAGATTCTCGAACGGCGTTTCCAGGTCGAATTGATAATGTTGTGCCAGACTGGTTAGTAATTGAAAGTAAAACTGATTGCGCCGATCCCAATTTTTGATCGCTCCCGCTGCCAGTGAAAGATGCGGAAAAGCGACTACGCGCACGGGATCGAAAAACGTGATCTGCCCCAGGCCGTCGCATTTGGTGCAAGCGCCCAGCGGATTGTTGAACGAAAATAATCTGGGTTCCAATTCAGAGAGCGAATAGCTGCACACCGGGCAGCTGAATTTTGCGGAAAAGAGATGTTCGTGACCGCTATCCATCTCGACCGCGAGCGCACGCCCGTCGGAATGGCGCAAAGCCACTTCGAAGGATTCCGCAAGTCGTTGCTTGGCATCCACAGAAACTTTCAACCGGTCGATTACGACTTCGATCGTATGTTTCTTGGTTTTTTGCAGTTTGGGTAACGCATCGATTTCGTACACTTCACCATCGACGCGCAAGCGCACGAATCCTTGCGCGCGCAGCTCATCGAATAAGTCGGTTTGTTCACCTTTGCGTTCCACGATCAGCGGCGAAAGAATCATCAGGCGCGTATCGGCTGGGAGTTGCAACACATGATCGACCATTTGCGACACGCTTTGCGCGGTCAGCACGATATTGTGCTCGGGGCAGTACGGATCGCCGACGCGGGCGAACAATAAACGCAAGTAGTCATGGATTTCCGTGACCGTGCCGACGGTCGAACGCGGATTGTGCGAAGTGGCCTTTTGCTCGATGGCGATGGCCGG
>CAYQZF010000146.1:0-6742 GCA_964421895.1 uncultured Nitrosomonas sp.
TGACATTGCCGTTGCTGAGTTTCGGCGGCAGCAGCATCACGGCGAATTGCATCGCCCTGGCGGTTTTGTTGCGTATCGACTGGGAAAACCGGCAGCGGCTGCGGGGATTGAACGTATGAGTACGCATACGATTTTGATTATGGCAGGCGGCACCGGCGGACATGTGTTCCCGGGATTGGCGGTGGCCGATTATCTCAGGCAGGCTGGTTGGCAGATAGTCTGGCTGGGAACCGAGGCTGGCATGGAATTAAAACTGGTGCCGCAGCACGGCTATACAACCGAAGTGATCCGTTTTTCCGGGTTGCGCGGCAAACGACTGGTGACTTGGTTGCTGTTGCCCTTACGGTTACTCAAGGCATTCTGGCAGAGTCTGCGCATCATTCAGCGCGTACAGCCGGATGTGGTACTGGGCATGGGCGGTTATCCGGCTTTTCCCGGTGGCATGATGGCCTCATTGCTCAATAAGCCGCTGGTGATTCACGAACAAAATTCGATCGCCGGGTTGACCAACAAAATTCTGGCGAAACTAGCGGATAGGATTTTTCTCGGTTTTCCCGGTGCGATTCGCGGTAATCCGAAAACAACGGTATGTTCGGGTAATCCGGTGCGTGCCGCGATAGCGCAAATCGAGCCGCCGGAAAAACGCTTCCAAGGGCGGCAAGGTCCATTGAAATTGCTCGTGGTAGGCGGCAGTCTCGGTGCGCAAGTCTTAAATACTGTAGTGCCGCAAGCGCTGAAATTGATACCAGAGAATTCGCGCCCCCAGGTGGTGCATCAGACCGGTGCCACACACTGGGAAGCGGTTAAAAAGGCGTATGAAGACCTGCAACTGGATGGCGAAGTGAGCGCATTTATCGACGATATGGCCAAGCGCTATACAGATTGCGATTTGGTGATCTGCCGCGCCGGTGCGTTGACTGTCGCGGAATTAAGCGCGGCCGGAGTTGCCAGCATTCTGGTGCCCTACCCACACGCCGTCGATGATCATCAAACTGCAAATGCGCAATTTCTGGCCCGGCACGGCGCCGCTCTACTGCTGCCGCAAAGCGAGTTGACTGCGCAAAAGCTGGCGGATTTGCTGACGGAGTTAACCCGTGAAAAATTGCTGGGTATGGCCGTAGCGGCACGCGGCCAGGCAAAGCCGGATGCCGCCCGGGTGGTGGCTGAAGCCTGTATCAAACTGAGCGGAGCGCTGCATGAAGCATAAAGTCAAACATATACATTTCGTCGGTATCGGCGGCGCGGGCATGAGCGGTATTGCCGAGGTTTTCGTCAACTTGGGGTATCAGGTTAGCGGTTCCGACTTGATGGACAATCCGGTGACACGGCGATTGGGGAAACTGGGCATCCGGGTTTATGCCGGTCATGCGAGCGAACAGATTGCCGGGGCAGACGTGGTAGTCACCTCGACGGCGGTGAAATCGGACAATCCGGAAGTGATCGCCGCCAAAAACAAAAACATCCCGGTGGTACCGCGCGCCATGATGCTGGCGGAGCTGTTGCGGTTGCGCAGTGGCATCGCGATTGCCGGCACGCACGGCAAAACGACGACCACCAGTCTGATTGCCAGTATTCTGGCAGCAGCGGATATGGACCCGACGTTTGTCATCGGCGGAAAACTGGAAGCAGCGGGTTGCCATGCCAAACTGGGCAGCGGCGAGTTCATCGTCGTCGAAGCGGATGAGTCGGATGCTTCATTTTTGTATTTGCAGCCGGTGCTGGCGGTCGTGACGAATATCGATGCGGATCATATGGAGACTTACGGCCACGATTTCAGCCGGTTGAAGCAGACGTTTGTGGATTTCGTGCAGCATTTGCCTTTTTACGGCATGGCGGTGGTTTGCATGGATGACACCAATATCCGCGAAGTGATGCCCTTGATTACCAAACCGATCACGACGTACGGTTTGTCAGAGGAAGCGCAAGTGCGTGCGACTGACATCCGGCAAGAGCGCCATCGCATGAAATTCACCGCAATCGTCGGCGTCAACGGCTCCGCCCGCAAACTCGAGATCGCGCTGAATATACCTGGATTGCATAATATTCAGAATGCCTTGGCCGCCATTGCGGTCGCCAATGAGATCGGTGTGCCGGATAGCGCCATTATCAAGGCATTATCGGAATTCAAGGGTGTCGAGCGGCGTTTCCAGCAGTACGGCGAAATCCGTTTGTCCGCGCAGAAAAGTTTTACCTTGGTCGACGATTACGGCCACCATCCGGCAGAAATGGAAGCTACCATCAAAGCGGCGCGCGGTGCATTTCCGGGCCATCGCCTGGTTGTGGCTTTTCAGCCGCACCGTTATACGCGCACCCGCGATGTTTTCGAGGATTTCACCCGGGTTTTGTCGCAGGTTGATGTGCTGCTGCTCACGGAAGTTTATCCGGCCGGTGAAGAGCCGATTGTCGCCGCGGACAGCAAATCGTTGGCACGTTCGATCCGGGTGCAGGGCAAAGTGGAACCGATTTATATCGAGGAAGTGGATGATTTACCGACTATCATCCTGGATATCGTGCAGGATGGCGACATTGTGCTGGTGATGGGCGCGGGTTCGGTGGCCCGGGTGGCACCGCACATCGCGCAAACGAAAAACAAGCTGACCGTCGTGAACGGCTATGAATGCTGAGGATGATGGAAAATGATTGCACAACAGCAAAATATGGGGCTTGCCATGTCAGTGACGGATCCAATCACCGGTAACGCGGGCACGCCCGTTTTACAGGGCGAACTGCGCGTCAATGAGCCGATGAGCCGGCATACTTCCTGGCGCACTGGCGGTTGTGCGGATCGCTATTACTTGCCGGTGGATCTGGACGATTGGGTCAATTTTCTGCGCGCATCGCCGCACGAACCTCTTTATGTCATCGGATTGGGCAGCAATTTGCTGGTGCGGGACGGCGGCTTGCGCGGCACCGTCTTTGCACTGCACGCGCGCTTGAATGATGTGCGTTTGATCGAACAGAATTCATCCGGCGGATTGATTTACGCGGGCGCAGGCGTTGCATGTGCTAAGGTGGCGCGCTTTGCCGCCAAGCATCATCTTGCCGGCGCGGAGTTTCTGGCCGGAATACCGGGTACGGTCGGCGGCGCGCTGGCGATGAACGCCGGATGCTATGGTTCGGAAACCTGGGAAATCGTGCAGCAAGTGCAAGTTGTCAATCGCAGCGGACAAGTCTTGATGCGCCAGCCAAGCGAATACGCAATCGGCTATCGCAGCGTGAAACGGCAGACCGAACCGGCCAACGCAATGCAAATCGAGTGGTTTGCCGGCGGTTACTTCCGGTTGCCATCAGGCGATCAAGTGCAAGCCCGTGAACGCATCAAGCAATTACTGGCGCAACGGGTGGCCAGCCAGCCGCTCGATCAGCCGAATGCCGGTTCGGTATTCCGCAATCCGCCGGGCGATCATGCGGCGCGTTTGATTGAAGCATGCGGCTTGAAGGGATGCTGCGTCGGCGGCGCGATGGTATCGCCAAAACATGCCAATTTCATCGTCAATAGCGGCAATGCCAGCGCGGCAGATATCGAAGCCTTGATCATGATGGTACAAGGCAGGGTTAAAAAAGCAACGGGTATCGGGCTGGTTCCGGAAGTCCGGATCATTGGTGATGTCAGGAGATTGTCGTAGTGATCGCGCATAACGTGGGCAAAGTTGCCGTGCTGATGGGTGGCCGTTCCGCCGAGCGGGAAATATCGCTGCAAAGCGGGCAAGCCGTGCTGGATGCGTTACTGCGCTGCGGCGTCGATGCGCACCCTTTCGATCCATCGCAACAAGCACTGGAAAAACTGCTGCAACAAGGTTTCGATAAAGCGTTTATCGCATTGCACGGACGTTTTGGTGAGGATGGCACGATTCAAGGCGCACTGGAATTGATGGGCTTGCCCTATACCGGCAGTGGTGTGATGGCCAGTGCGCTGGCGATGGATAAATGGCGCACCAAATTGATCTGGCAGTCCGTGGATGTTCTGTCGCCACGCTATGCCTTGCTGCATGCTGACAGCGATTGGAAACAGATTGCCGGAACGTTGGGGTTGCCGCTGATCGTCAAACCGGCGCGCGAAGGCTCGACCATCGGCTTGACCAAAGTTAAGCGCGTCGATGATTTAGCAGCAGCGTATGAACTGGCCGCCCGGCATGATGCGTTGGTGCTGGCGGAAGAATTCATCGCGGGTAAGGAATTGACCGTAGCGATTCTGGGTGAAACACCGTTGCCGGTGGTGCGGATTGAAATTGCGGGCGAGCTTTACGACTATGAAGCCAAGTATTTTTCCAACGAAACGCAGTACTTTTGTCCGAGTGGTTTACCGGCGGAATTGGAAGCGGCAATCCAGAAACAAGCATTAAAGGCGTACCAGGTGCTCGGTTGCCAAGGCTGGGGAAGGATTGATTTGATCTTAAGCCCAACTAACCAATTTTACTTCCTCGAAGCAAATACTTCGCCCGGCATGACCGGCCACAGCCTGGTGCCGATGGCGGCAAGAACGGCAGGGATTTCTTTTGACGATCTGGTTCTGAAAATATTGGATTTGGCTCATGTGGAATAACCATCACGCCTTGAATCTGTTGTCCGGAACATTGCTCACTGCGGTGGCGATAGCGATTCTGTATGCCGTCAGCTTGCAGCTTATCCAGCCGCCGCTGTTTCCGATCAAGGAAATTAATGTGCAAGTCATTCAAGGTAAGGAGAAAAACAGAACCGAGCTGGAGCATGTGACGCGCGAACAAATCGAGCAGCTGGTGAGAAATGAAATCGAAGGAAATTTTATTTCAGTAAATCTCACTGAAGTGCGCGAAGCTTTTGTAAAATTACCATGGGTACGTGAAGCCAGAGTAAAAAGAGAATGGCCGCACGGGTTGAATGTGATTCTAGAGGAGCATCGAGCTTTGGCTTATTGGGGCAGCCATGCATTGGTCAATACTTATGGCGAAGTGTTTCGAGTGACCGCAGATGTTGATTTGCCAGTGTTCACTGGACCGAACGAAGCCAGTGCACATGAGGTGACACAGCAATTCCGGCGCTTTAATCGGATATTGGCGCCGTTGCAACAGCAAATTGCGGAAATCAGCCTAACTGCTCGTTACGCATGGCGTATTCAGCTCAACACCGGAACAGTTTTGGAACTGGGGCGCAACGAGATTGAAGAGCGGTTGGTTCGTTATGTTTCAGTATATAACCATAGTATTGCACGGCTAAGTCAGCAAGAGCCTTTGGCGTATGTCGATTTGCGCTATCCCAATGGCTTTGCAATCCGCATGCCCGAAGTAATGCAGCAAGTACCACGAAAGCCTGGCGCAAGGAGAGAGACGTAAGACCATGGAGATGGGTTTAGATGAATAAAGCGCGAGAAAATAGAAATCTGGTTGTCGGTCTTGACATTGGCACATCCAAGATCGTGGCCATTGTCGCAGAGGTCGTTCCGGACGGCAGCTTTGAGGTGATCGGCTTGGGCAGTCATCCTTCGCGTGGACTGAAGAAAGGTGTCGTGGCCAATATCGAGACGACGGTGAATGCCATTCAGCGTGCGCTGGAAGAAGCGGAGTTGATGGCGGACTGCAAGATTCACGAGGTCTATACCGGCATCGCCGGCAGTCACATCAAAGGTTTCAATTCCGACGGCATGGTACCCATCAAGGATAAGGAGGTTACCGAGAAGGATGTTGAGCGCGTCATGGAAGCGGCCAAGGCGGTGAATATTCCGGCCGATCAGCAGATTCTGCACATTCTGAATCAGGAATTCATCATCGACGGTCAGGAGGATGTGCGTGAACCGGTGGGGATGAGCGGCATACGGCTGGAAGTGAAAGTGCACATTGTCACGGGCGCCGTTTCGGCTGCGCAGAATATCGTCAAGTGCGTGCATCGCTGCGGTCTGGAAGTACGCGATCTGATATTGCAACCGCTGGCTTCGGCGATGGCGGTGTTATCCGAGGATGAAAAGGATTTGGGGGTTTGTCTGGTCGATATCGGCGGCGGCACTACGGATATCGCGGTATTTACTCATGGCGCCATTCGCCATACCGCGGTGATTCCGATCGCAGGTGATCAAATCACCAACGACATCGCGATGGCATTACGCACGCCGACCAAAAGCGCGGAAGACATCAAGTGCCGCTACGGCTGTGCCTTGCGAAGTCTCACCGATACCCATGAAATGGTGGAAGTGCCGGATGTGGGTAATCGCGGATCGCGCCAGCTTTCCAAACAAACCCTGGCTGAAGTGATAGAGCCACGCGCCGAGGAACTCTATTGCATGGTGCAAGCCGAATTGCGCCGCAGCGGATTTGAAGAATTGCTGTCATCGGGCATCGTGATTACCGGCGGATCCGCTTCGTTACGCGGCATGGTGGAATTGGGTGAAGAGATCTTTCACATGCCGGTGCGATTGGGCTTACCCAACTATCACGGCAACTTAAAAGACGTGATCCATACGCCGCGTTATTCGACGGGGATTGGTCTGATTCTGGCCGGTATCGAGCAGATGCAGCATCAACATGGTTCAAGATTACAAGGAGGATCTGCCAAGCAGATTTTCTCCAGAATGAAGGGGTGGTTCCAACGAAATTTTTAATGCGAAATTTCACGGGTGGTATTAGCAGTCAAGCGGCTATAATTTCAATGTACTAAAGGAGAAACAAAATGTTCGAGATCATGAATAACGAAACTCAAGAAGCAGTCATCAAGGTTGTCGGTGTTGGTGGGTGCGGCAGCAATGCTGTGGATCATATGATCCAAAACGGCATGC
>CAYQZF010000147.1:0-6725 GCA_964421895.1 uncultured Nitrosomonas sp.
CTATCGTACCAACATTTACGTGTGGCTTTGACCGCTCAAACTTACTCTTTGCCATATCTTTTGTTCCTTTAAACTCTCATCATCTCGATTATTTTTTATTAATTATTGCATCCGCCACGTTCTTTGGAGCTTCGGAATAATGTTTAAACTCCATCGAATATGTTGCTCTTCCTTGTGTAGCCGATCTAAGAGCCGTCGAATAACCAAACATTTCCGCCAGTGGAACCTCAGCGCGAATCACTTTAAACCCAGGAACATCTTCCATGCCTTGAATCATGCCTCGTCTAGAGGACAAATCACCCACCACATTACCCATAAAATCTTCCGGAGACTCCACTTCCACGGCCATCATAGGCTCCAACAATACAGGATTGGCTTTGCGCATACCATCTTTAAATGCTATCGATGCAGCCATTTTGAATGCATTTTCATTTGAATCTACATCATGATATGATCCGTCAAAAAGAGTAACTTTAACATCCACTACAGGATATCCTGCTAGAACTCCGCTTGGAAGTGTTTCCAATAGACCTTTCTCTACCGCGGGAATATACTCGCGCGGAACCGCCCCCCCCTTTATCTCATCCACAAACTCAAATCCCTTACCAGCCTCATTCGGCTCCATTCTTAACCAAACATGACCGTACTGCCCACGTCCGCCTGATTGCTTAACAAATTTTCCTTCTATTTCCACAATTTTTCTTATAGCTTCGCGATAAGCAACTTGCGGAGCGCCGACGTTTGCTTCCACACCAAATTCACGCTTCATTCGATCAACAATAATTTCCAAATGCAATTCACCCATTCCGGAAATGATCGTCTGACCCGACTCTTCATCAGTCCGCACCCTAAATGAAGGATCTTCTTGCGCCAATCTATTAAGGGCAATCCCCATCTTCTCTTGATCCAATTTTGTTTTAGGTTCAACAGCCACATGAATTACTGGTTCTGGAAAATCCATCCGCTCTAATGTTATTATCTTTTGCG
Organism: uncultured Nitrosomonas sp.; assembly: GCA_964421895.1. Lineage (GTDB taxonomy): Bacteria > Pseudomonadota > Gammaproteobacteria > Burkholderiales > Nitrosomonadaceae > Nitrosomonas. Next base: position 988 of record CAYQZF010000147.1, read on the forward strand.
GATCACACAGAGTATCTCCCGTCACAACATCTTTTAAGCCTACAGCCGCAGCTATATCTCCTGCTCGCACTTCTTTTATTTCTTCGCGCTGATTAGCGTGCATTTGCAAGATCCTACCTATCCTTTCTTTTTTACCCTTAACTGGGTTATAGATAGTATCACCAGAAACTACAACACCAGAATAAACCCTAAAGAAAATGAGCTGCCCTACATATGGATCCGTTGCAATTTTAAATGCAAGCGCCGAGAACGGCTCATCATCATCTGCCGTACGCTTATCCGTCTCGCCATTTTCTTTTTCACCTTGTATCGCCACTATATCTGTCGGTGAAGGCATATAATCAATAACTGCATCCAACATGGCTTGCACGCCTTTATTTTTAAAGGCTGTGCCGCACATCATAGGCACTATTTCATTATTGATAGTTCGCGCCCTCAGACCTCTCTTGATATCAGAAATCTCCAAATCTCCGTTTTCAAGATATTTATTCATCAAATCTTCATTTGCCTCGGCCGCCGACTCCAGCATTTTTTCGCGCCACGACCGTGCATCCACCTCCAAATTAGCTGGTATATCGCGCTCTTCAAATTTCATTCCTCGACTTTCGTCATCCCAGTATATTGCTTTCATTTTTACCAAATCAACAATACCCTCGAATTTATCTTCAGCACCAATTGGAAGCTGCACTGGCACTGGCATTGCTTTAAGTCGCGTCTTAATTTGCTCATAAACACGCATAAAATTGGCGCCCGACCGATCCATTTTATTAACAAATGCCAAGCGTGGCACTTTATACTTATTAGCTTGTCTCCAAACAGTTTCAGTTTGCGGTTGCACTCCACCCACGGCACAAAATACAGTGCACGCCCCATCCAATACCCGCAAAGATCGCTCCACTTCGATAGTAAAATCTACGTGACCTGGTGTATCGATTATATTGATACGATACTCAGGATAATTCCCCGCCATCCCTCTCCAAAAACAGGTTGTTGCTGCCGATGTAATAGTAATACCTCTTTCCTGCTCTTGCTCCATCCAATCCATTGTTGCCGCACCATCATGAACTTCACCAAGTTTATGCGATACGCCCGTATAAAAAAGAACGCGCTCGGTGGTAGTTGTTTTACCAGCATCGATATGCGCCATGATACCTATGTTTCTATAGCGCTCTATTGGAGTTTTTCTTGCCACAGTTCAAAGCCTTACAATTAATTCAACTTAAAATCTACTTAAATCAGATGCATCAATATCCTGATCACCTAAAACCTAAAATGCGAGAATGCCTTGTTAGATTCCGCCATCCTGTGAACCTCTTCTCGCTTCTTCACAGCACCCCCACGCCCCTCCGCGGCTTCCGCCAACTCACCCGCAAGTCTCGCATCCATTGATTTTTCACCTCTCTTTCTGGCCGCATCCCTTAGCCAACGCATGGCTAGTGCATTCCGACGCACAGAGCGAACCTCAACTGGCACTTGATAGTTAGCCCCACCAACGCGACGACTTTTAACCTCTACAATTGGCCGAACGTTCGTCAAGGCTTGAGTAAAAACTTCCAATGGATCATTTCCGGTTTTTTTCCCTATATGCTCAAGCGCACCATAAATAATTCTTTCCGCCACAGACTTTTTGCCGCGCGTCATAAGTACATTTACAAACTTTGCCAGCTCAACATTGTGATATTTTGGATCAGGCAATATTTCACGCTTAGGCACTTCTCTACGTCTTGGCATTATGCAACCTCATTGATTATGCAAAATTTTTGTAACACTAACTACTCAAAAGCTAATAAAGAAAAAACTCTAAGAAGCCTTTGGTTTTTTGGAACCGTATTTTGATCGCCCCTGCTTTCGATCTTTAACGCCCGCCGTATCAAGACTACCCCTAACGGTATGATAACGCACACCCGGCAAGTCTTTAACACGACCACCGCGTATCAATACAACTGAATGCTCCTGAAGATTGTGTCCCTCACCACCAATATAGCTGGTTACCTCAAATCCATTAGTCAGCCTTACCCTAGCAACCTTTCGCAGCGCTGAATTAGGCTTTTTAGGTGTGGTTGTATACACCCTTGTACACACCCCTCTTTTCTGCGGACTATTCTCTAGCGCTGGAACATTGCTTTTCACTCGCTTAGCAACGCGCGGCTTTCTAACTAACTGACTTATTGTAGGCATTTCTATATCCTAAAAAACTATTACGGCTATTCCCCGTTTTTTATTTGTTTGCAGGTTTTTTTAATTTTTTAACCAAATTCTTATTAATATTTATTTATCTGCATCCCATCCACACTTATATGATGCGATAAAAAAGAGAGCGGATTCTATTGTGTTTATCAATCCATGTCAACATTAAGATTAATAACCTTTAAAATTCTGGCCATTTACCAAGCTTTTTTGGTCTTAAATTTTCTCAATGCCTATATATTGAATTCCGCCAAATAAATCTTGTTTTTCCCAGCACAGTTAATCTCTGAAATTTTGGAATTGCAGTGGAAAACTATCGATAGATTTTTTTGCCAACTGAATCGCCTCTTGCAGCACATCCTTTTTTGCACCGGTCACGCGTACCGCATCACCTTGAATGCTGGCTTGTACTTTCAGTTTGCTGTCTTTAATCTGTTTAATGATTTTTTTTGCTAATTCCGTTTCTAATCCTGTCTTGATCGTTACTAACTGCTTAACTTTGTTTCCGCTGACTCTCTCCAACTGTCCTTTTTCCAAGCACCGCACATCGACACCTCGCTTAGTTAATCGAATCCCGAGAATATCCAATATTTGTTCCAGTTTAAATTCGTCATCCGCGAATACCGTCAACTGATAATCCAATTGCTCCACCCTGGCATCGGAGCCTTTAAAATCAAATCGAGCACTGACCTCTTTGTTAACTTGATCGACAGCATTTCTGACTTCTTGTTTATCCACTTCCGAAACAATATCAAATGAAGGCATTATGCCCCTCTTCACACTAACAATAAAATTTGCAATTTCCGGAAAACTTGTTACTCAAGAATAAACTGTTGATTTTTTAACATCACTACCTGACAAAGTTTAGTAAAAAAAGAAACTCTGAAAAAGATAGCGAATGACGACTAATCGCAGAAGTCTTTAGTGATCCCCAGCTTTTTACTTCCTCTTTTTTCCGGCATTAGCCGCAATACGCATTCTCAAAGCATTCAATTTGATGAATCCTGCGGCATCCCCCTGATTATAAGCACCGGCATCGTCTTCAAACGTCGCAATAGTTGGATCAAACAGAGAATCGGTCTGCGAATCCCGGCCGACCACAATGACATTTCCTTTATACAGCTTCAATCTCACCCAGCCGTTCACTTTCTCCTGACTCGCATCGATCATAGACTGCAACATCTTGCGCTCCGGACTCCACCAGTAGCCATTATAAATCAGCGACGCATAGCGTGGCATCAAGTCGTCTTTTAAATGCGCCACTTCGCGGTCCAGCGTAATCGACTCTATAGCACGATGCGCCCGCAACAGAATTGTTCCACCCGGCGTTTCATAACAGCCACGTGACTTCATGCCGACATAACGATTCTCCACCAAATCCAACCGGCCTATGCCGTGCTTTCCGCCTAATTGATTAAGCTTCTCCAACACATCCGCAGGTGATAATGCCGTGCCGTTCAACGCCACCACGTCACCACGTTTAAACTCTATGTCCAGATATTCGGGTTGATCCGGCGCTTTTTCCGGCGACACACTCCAACGCCACATGGATTCTTCCGGCTCCACCGCCGGATCTTCCAGAATCCTGCCTTCATAAGAAATATGTAACAAATTGGCATCCATGCTGTACGGCGATCCCGTTTTCTTTTTCATTTCCACTGGAATGCCGTTCCGCTCGGCGTACTGCAACAACTTCTCCCGGGAGGTTAAATCCCATTCGCGCCATGGCGCAATCACGTGAATATTCGGTTGCAAGGCGTAATAACCCAACTCGAAACGCACTTGATCATTACCTTTACCGGTTGCGCCGTGAGAAACCGCATCCGCACCGGTTTCCTTGGCAATCTCAATCTGTCTTTTGGCAATCAATGGACGTGCAATACTGGTGCCCAGCAAATACTCGCCCTCATAAATCGTGTTGGCGCGGAACATCGGAAACACGAAGTCGCGCACAAATTCCTCGCGCAAATCATCGATATAAATTTCCTTCACACCGAACTGCTTTGCTTTCGCGCGCGCCGGCTCCACTTCCTCGCCTTGCCCGATATCCGCTGTAAAAGTAACAACTTCGCATTGATAGCTATCCTGCAACCATTTCAGAATCACAGAAGTATCCAACCCCCCGGAAAATGCCAGCACCACTTTATTAATTTTTTTCATTGTTCTCAATTGATTCATTTATTCAGCGCCACAAGATACTGTACGCTTAGTTGATTCCAAATTCCCGTTAACTGCCTGTACTGACTCCGCCCAGCAACAAATATTCCATCAACGCTTTTTGCGTATGCAGCCGGTTCTCAGCTTCATCCCATACCACCGATTGCGATCCATCTAGCACTTCAGCACTGACCTCTTCACCGCGATGGGCCGGCAGGCAATGCATGAACAATGCATCCGATTTTGCTAATCCCATCATTTCCTGATCAACACAAAACTCGGCAAAATCATTTTTTCTTTGCTCCGCTTCCGCTTCGAATCCCATACTGGTCCACACATCGGTTGTGACTAGATCAACTCCAGTTACTGCCTGATGGGGGTTGGTAAATTTTTCAAAATGCGCACAGCTTTTCAGTCCTATCCGATCGGGATCGATATCATAACCGGGCGGTGTCGAGACATGCACTCTGAAATTAAAAATCTCAGCCGCTTGCAGCCAAGTGTTGCACATGTTATTAGAATCGCCGATCCATGCCACGGTTTTGCCTTCTATACTGCCCCGGTATTCGGTATAGGTAAAAATATCACTCATGATCTGACACGGATGATATTCATCGGTTAAGCCATTAATAACAGGCACCCTGGAGTATTCCGCAAAGCGGCTGACGATGTCATGTTGATACGTCCGAATCATCACCAGATCGACCATGCGGGAAATCACACGTGCCGCATCTTCTACCGGCTCCCCGCGTCCCAATTGAGTATCACGCGTCGATAGATAAATGGCTGCACCGCCCAATTGATGCATGCCGGCTTCAAACGATAAACGCGTGCGTGTCGAACTCTTGTCGAATATCATCGCCAGCGTACGGTCCGTCAACGGCCAGTATTGCCGGTATTGTTTGAATTCTTGCTTTATCCAGCGGGCGCGTGCGAACAGATACTCATATTCGTCACGACTAAAATCTTTGAACTGCAAAAAATGCTTTAATTGCATAACAGGATAAATAGCTAATCAGCCATACAGAGTCAGATGCCATCTGATTAGCTATTCAAAAACTCCTTTATCAGTGAGCACGTGATATCCACCACTTGCTCAGCTTCGTCCCTTTGCATTACAAACGCAGGCAACAGACGAATCACTTTATCGGATGTCACATTAATCAGTAATTTCTTTTCCAGCGCCTTCTTCACCAGCTCAACGCAAGGCACGGAAAGTTCGACACCAACGATCAACCCTTGGCCACGAACTTGCACGATACCTACAACATTTGTCAGTTGATTTCTTAACCGGTCGCGCATGAAATCGCCCAATTGGGTCGCATGATCAAGCAAACCCTCATCGGCTATCACGCTCAGCGTCTCGATCGCCGCGGCGCAGGCTAACGGATTGC
>CAYQZF010000148.1:0-6682 GCA_964421895.1 uncultured Nitrosomonas sp.
CTTATGTCGATCTATCCAACACCTACCTGATTTCCGCCGTTGCCGCTTTGGTCGGTGCGTTGCTGGCGGTCAGCCGCACGGTGGCGACGATCTGGACCTGGCTGATCCGCCTTCCGGCGGGTGTCGCGGCCGGTTTGCTGCTGACGTTTTGTTCTTTCTATGGCCAGCAAGTCTCCAGCTGGTTGCCGATCCCGTCGTTCGGCAGCGAACCGGTGGTCAACGCGATGCTCACCGGTTTGCTGGGCGGATTGATGGGGCCGCACACCATGACCGATGTGTTATTGGCGTGGGCAAGACGGCTGCTGCCGGGTAAATCCGCTTGATCCACGGGCGGTATCACGGCGATTTGTTGCCGTCCGGCGCAGCGGTTCTGGCTTTCGCGCCGTTGTCGATCTGTTTCAGCGCATCCTGAAACTCAGCCAGCCACTGATCGGTTTCCTGCCGGATGATGGCGTCCACCTGAAACAAAAACGTTTTGCAGCGGCTCAGAATTTTCTGTGTTTGCTCCACGCTTGGCTGCGCGTTATCCCAACCGGCTTGTTCCAGTTCGTAATCCATCTGAAATTCATGCAAGCATTGCCGGATTTGGTGTTCGGCAGCGATGAAGCGCATCCACGCGGTCGAATAACCGCAAAACTTGTCGACGGCCAGCACGACGCCCGCCGATCCCAAAGCAACCGAAGCCCACGCCGGTGACAGCGTGGACTGAGATATTTCGCTGATAATCGGTAAAAGACCGGCCAGCGCGGTCAAGCCGATGGTGCCCAGCCTGAGTCCCTGCGCCCAGAATTTCTTTTGGCGTTTGGAAAGCAAATACCAATCGATTGCCTCCAATGCATGCTTCTCGGCGCGCTGGTACACGATGTGAATCGATCCGCGCCGGTGTTCGGGACTCCAGTCAAGCACATCACTGGCCTCCGGCTGCACATCGCGGCGTTCGTCCTTTGCTGCGGGATCGTTGGTTTTTCCAGTCATGCACTGCCTCCAGAGTTTTTCGATTACTGTTCTTGCGCAATGATATCCGCTACGCCAAAGCGGCGGCGCTCTTCTTCCGTCAAATCGCGCCCGGCGCAGCATTTCAATTCCGCGGCTATTTCGTCGATAGGACGGCAAACAGCGCAAAGCCACAGCCGGGCAGTGCCATCCTGACCTGAGGTGACGATGGAATGACCATCGGTGCAAATTGGGCGTTGACAACCGCATGTTCATGACCGCGCAACACGGCCAGTATTACGCTGATTCGTCATTTACGCAAATTACAAATTGATCTTTCATCCAACCGGCGGTGAATATTAGCAATATCAGACGGATTGATAAACCATTTTTCATGGCGAAACGAACACCAAGCGCTAAGTTTTGCGCATCCAGTATAATGCACCAGGTTTTTCCCGATTTATTCCCGAGGTTGGCGATTCCGGCCAAAGCAGACTGTAGGCTGATCCGGAGCGGTTATTTTCCTGATTCTATGTTCGATATCGATTCCATTTTCGCACCGGGCGGCGCGCTTTCGCAGCATATTGCAGGATTCCGCACGCGCGCGCAGCAGGTGGAAATGGCGCAGGCGATTGCGGATACGATTGCCAAGCATCAAATTCTGGTGGCCGAGGCGGGCACCGGCACCGGTAAGACATTCGCTTATCTCGCGCCTGCGTTGCTGGCGGGCGGCAAAGTGATCATTTCGACCGGCACCAAAACCTTGCAGGATCAGTTGTTCAACCGCGATATTCCGACTGTGCGCGCGGCGCTGAAGATTCCGGTCACGGTGGCATTGCTGAAAGGGCGCGCTAATTATATTTGCCACTATCATCTGGAAAGAAGTTTGCAGGATACCCACCTCAGTTTCATCAACCGCGATGAGATTCATTATCTGCAACTGATCGAACGTTATGCCAATCGCAGTCAGAGCGGCGATAAAAGCGGCTTGAGCGAGGTTCCAGAGAATGCCGCGATCTGGCAAAACGTCACGTCAACGCGCGACAGTTGTTTGGGGGCCGAGTGTCCCAGTTACAAAAAATGTTTCGTCATGGAGGCGCGTAAGCAGGCGTTGGCGGCGGATGTTGTGGTGGTGAACCATCACTTGTTTTTTGCGGATGTGATGCTGCGCGATGAAGGATTGTCGGAGCTGCTGCCGGCGTGTAATACCGTCATTTTTGACGAGGCGCATCAGTTGCCGGAAACCGCCAGTCTGTTTTTCGGTGAATCGGTCAGTACCGGACAGTTGCTCGATCTGGCGCGCGATACCAAAGTGGAAGCGGTGCAAGCGGCTGGGGATTTTACCGTGCTGCAGGATGCAATCGCGGCAATGGAAAAAGCCGCGCGTGATGTGCGTTTGACAATTGCGGAAGACAACACACGGTTATCGCTGGCGGCGGCCAGGCAGAATAGCGGCTTTAGTTCCGCACTGGACGATTTGCTGGAAAAACTGACTACGCTTACGAAACTGCTGGAGAGCCAGGCGGAGCGTTCCGAAGGTTTGGAAAATTGCCGTCAGCGTGCCGCGGGGCATTTGTATTTGCTGCAACGCTGGCGTGACGAAACAGAAATGCAGGATCATGTGCGCTGGGTCGAGGTGTATCATCACGCCTTGCAATTAAACGCGACGCCGCTGTCGATTGCGGAAATTTTCCAGCGGCAGATGGTGTCGTCGCTTCGCGCCTGGATTTTTACTTCGGCGACGTTGTCGGTCAAGAAGGATTTCAGTCATTACACGAACGAAATGGGGCTGACCGCAGCGCAAACGGCATGCTGGGAGAGCCCTTTTGATTTCGCGCAACAGGCATTATTGTATGTTCCGCTGGGTTTGCCCGAACCCAATCACAGAACCTATACCGATCAGGTGGTTCAAGCAGCATTACCGGTGCTGCGTGCGAGCCGCGGGCGGGCATTTTTTCTCTGTACCAGTTTGCGCGCGATGCAGCGCGTGCATGAATTATTACAGGCTGACGGTGATTTCGATTTTCCGCTATTGCTGCAAGGGCAGGGATCGCGCTCCAGCATGCTGGAACGCTTCCGCGCACTGAACAATGCCGTGCTCATCGGCAGTCAATCGTTCTGGGAGGGCATAGATGTGCGTGGCGAGGCGTTGTCCTTGGTGATCATCGACAAACTACCGTTTGCGCCGCCGGATGATCCGGTATTGTCCGCGCGGATCGATAAAATGCAACATGAAGGGCGCAATGCGTTCATGGAATATCAATTGCCGCGCGCCGTGATCAATCTGAAGCAGGGCGCAGGCCGGTTGATCCGCGATGAAGCGGATCGCGGCGTGTTGATGATCTGCGATCCGCGCCTGACGGCAAAAGCTTACGGTAAGCAGATCTGGCAAAGCTTGCCGCCGATGAAGCGCACGCGCGATCTGGCCGAAGTCGAACGTTTTTTCACCGGATAATGTCTTCAGAATAGGTGCTGCTTTGACGGCTGGGGTCAATTATCTCTTTGCTAAACGATGAAAATTAATTTTATTCCCGCTTTGCTGGTTTTTATTTTTTCCGGTGCGATGTTGCTTGCCGCAGGCACAACTGCCGCTAAGATTGATATACCGTTAATCGACAATGAAAAGACGCAGCAAAAAGAATTGGCCGTTGCCAAACTGAATGACATCATCCGCAATATTAAGCTGCAAAAAATGGAAGCGGAGGCGAAATCCCGGTTATTGATGAAAGCTAAAACGGAACAGGAAAAAAACAAAATTCAAACGGAGTTGAATGAATTGAGCGGCGCCATTGCGGAGCAAGAATCGTCGTTTGAAATGATACTGACAGCCGGGTTGGAGTTAAGCCGTGAAGAGACGGTGGATAAGCGCGAGTTTGATTGGAAAAAAGATTTGCTGGAGATCGTGCAGCCGATCATGAGCGAATTGCGCCAGTTCACGGAGAAAAAACGCAAGACCGATAATCTGCAAAAAAAGATCGACTTCTATAAATCGCAAATTCGCGTCATTCAGGAAGTATTGAAGCATATCGCCGTAATTAATAAAGCAGGATTTGAGAAAGAAGCGCTGGTGGAATTTGAACGGATTGCCGGTAAATGGCAAAGTCAATTGGAAGAAAATCAGCATTTGCTGGAAGTCGTGCAGTTACAGCTCGATGAAATGATTAAATCGCAATCCATCAAGGAAGTATCCCTGGGTGAACATTTCCAGCAATTTGCCGCTGGACGCGGCGCGACTTTGCTGTTGGCGCTGAGTGCCTTTATTGCTGTTTATTTTTCGATGCTGTTGTTGTTAAAGTTGTCGCGCTGGCTTGCCAATCGCAAGGAAGAAGAAAGAAGCACTTATTATCAGCGTATTATCACCTTGTGTTATCACTTTCTGATGACTGTGTTATCGATAACGGCTGCATTTTACGTGCTCAGTGTGCGCAACGATCAGGTATTGACCGGAATCACGGTATTATTGCTGATCAGTATAGTCTGGTTATTGAAAAGCTCTATTCCAAGCTACATCAACGAGCTGCGGATATTACTCAATACCGGATCGGTCAGGGAAGGTGAATGCATTATCTATAATGGCATTCCGATGAAAGTGGAGAGCTTGAATTACTACAGCAAATTGACCAATCCGGTGCTTCCCGGTCTGGAATTGCGATTGACGCTGGCTGAGTTAGCCAAATACGTTTCCCGGCCGTACGCGGTGAACGAGCCTTGGTTTCCGTGCCAAGTGGGCGATTACGTCATGCTGTCCGATAATACTTTTGCCATGGTTAACTGCATTACTTTGGAAAACATTTTATTATCGCAAGCGAACGGGTGGATGCCTATTACATACAGCATTTCCGATTTTCTCGCGGCCAAACCGAAAAATTTCTCGTTGGGATTCACGGTTGTCAGCGATTTCGGTCTTGATTATAAACACCAAGCACAGTGCATTACGGTTATTCCCGAGATATTGTGTGCTGGCATTCGCCGCGGTTTGTTATTGGAATCTTACGGTTCGTCATTGATTGATTTGGCGGTGCATTTTGCACAAGCCAATACGTCGTCGCTGGATTACAAAATTATCGCATCGTTCGATGGGACGGCCGCCGGAGAGTTTTTCGCTATAAAGCGCGCAATACAACGCTATGCCGTGGAAGTATGTAATCAGCAGCAGTGGGTCATTCCATTCAATCAATTGGTCGTGCATAACGCCAAGGATTGAGCGGTATGATAAATTCTCGTCGCATGGTATTTTTTCCATGATCCGGTATTTTTGAGGCAATGAAAACATCATGAAGATAGCCACCTGGAACGTAAACTCTCTCAAGATCCGATTACCGCAAGTAATCGACTGGTTGCAGGCGAATCAGCCGGATATGCTTTGTTTGCAGGAAACCAAGCTGACCGATGAAAATTTTCCCGCAGCCGAAATTGCGGCGGTTGGCTATCAATCCGTATTTACTGGTCAAAAAACCTACAACGGTGTTGCGATACTCAGCAAACGGCAAGGCACTGAGGTGATTGCTGAGATACCGAAATTTGCCGACGAGCAAAAAAGAATCATTGCCGCGACATATGACGATGTGCGTATCATTTCCGTGTATGTGCCGAACGGTGATACCGTTGAATCTGAGAAATACGGTTATAAATTACGCTGGCTGCCAGCCCTGACCGAGTGGTTGCAACAGGAATTGATGGATTATAAAAAACTGGCGATCCTGGGCGATTTCAATATCGCGCCGGAAGATCGCGATGTTTACGATCCGCAGCTTTGGCAGGGAAAAGTCTTATGCAGTCAGCCGGAACGTGCAGCTTTCAATGATTTGTTGAAATTGGGTTTGGCGGATAGTTTCCGCTTGTTCGAACAAGCGGAGAAGTCGTACACCTGGTGGGATTATCGTATGATGGCTTTCCGCTTGAATCGAGGATTGCGTATCGACCACATCTTGTTGAGTAATGAACTGGCCGGTGCTTGTGTGACGTGTACCATTGATAAAGCAGCGCGCAAGCTGGAACGCCCATCCGATCATGCGCCGGTGATGGTGGAATTATCGTTGTGAGCTGCCGCTGGATAATTCCTGAAGTTCTTTTCTCAGCCCATTCAGATTTTTTTCCCGGGTATCGATTTCTTCCCGTAATCGCTCGACGCGATTCAGGTAACGCTGGTAATTGCGCTCGCTGCCTAGGCGATCCGGATTACCATCTTTGTATTCGCTTTTAACTTCATTGAGACGTTTTTCTTCTTCTGTTATTTTGCTTTGAATTTGTTCGCGTTGTTCCCCGGTTTTCATCGCTTCCCTGCGTTTTGCGATTCTTTCTTCCACATTACCGGAATCAACCGATGGCACCACAACTAGCGGCGGTAAAGCAATTTTTTTTGCGTTGCTGGAGGGCACATTGGAGTATGTTACATTGCCGTGTTCATCGACATGCTTGTAAACACCGGCCTGAATCGAGCAGGAAAGAAAAAGCAAGGCGGCAAACAAACCGGTATTTCTTTTCATCAATCAAACCTCGTGAGCTATTCGTGATTTTTTAGAACAGCTATAGTTTGGCAAGTTCTTTTTTCAATGCTGTGATATTTCTATGATGTAAAAACAGTTTATTTTTAAGTTGTACGATTTTCTCCTGAAAACTGCCCGCATCAGGGTTGTTGCTGAATTGATCCAGGTGCGTTCGAGTTTCAGTGAAATGCTTTTCTTCAGTCATTAACTCTTTTTGCAGGATTTGACGGCGCGTCGTATCGCGCTCTTTTTGCGTCGTGTCT
>CAYQZF010000149.1:0-6642 GCA_964421895.1 uncultured Nitrosomonas sp.
CGGCTTCTCTGGCTGCGCTCACCAAATCCGGTCTTGAGACAGTGCCGAATTCCGGGCCGATAAAAATAGCCGCACGCTTTTCGGCTTCCTTTTCGTCGATATATTTCGCTTCAGCACAAACCAAATCACCCGGCCATGGCGTAAGCGATATGAAATTGATCTTGTCTTCTTTGTGCGCCTGCTGGACACCCGCGGTTTTCATGTTTTCGAGAATGATCTGAACAAAATCCTGCTCGTCCTCGAATTCTGCCTTCCGGTTGGCCGGATCAATCAATTCATCGTCAGCGCCAACAGTAAGAGCGCGGTGCGGCGAAAGGCTTTCCACTGTAAATGGCCCAGCAACGCGGACTTTCTTATTGTCCTCATACGGTTTGTCGTACAAGTATTCAAATTCGGCTTTGGCTGCAATTGAGGCATCAATTTCCTTTTGCCTCGCAATGCGCTTATCCCACCATTCTCGGTGAAGCTCTTTGGCTTTATCAGACCATTTATCTTCAATCTCTCTGGGAATTTCCCACTCTTCCCAAGATTTTTTTAGCTCATTATTCAAAGCCTCGCGCAACGGCTCAAGCTCAAGCTGATATTTGTCCCAAATTACGTCAATTTCAGTATTGTTGGCGATGGATTTCAGTGTGATGTGCGGCACACGATCATACACAAAACCGTAGCGAATATTGTTGGTCGTAGGCTTTGTTGATGGCACAACGCGAACAATTTCAGCTTCTTTTTGTTGTCCCTCTTTAGAGTCCGCCAATAAATAATAAGGATAACGTGCGCCCATGATGCGAGCACGAGCTAGTGCCAACGCGACGCGGGAGGTGTCGATGGTGATCCAACGGCGGCCCCACTGTTCCGCGACGTAGGCGGTGGTACCAGAACCGCAGGTGGGGTCGAGTACGAGATCGCCGGGGTCGGTAGTCATGAGCATGCAGCGAGCAACAGCGGTGGTTGACGTTTGAACGACGTATATCTTCGGGTCAGAACGGCTCATGATCCCTCCAATATCCTGCCAAATGTTTTTCAGTGGAACGGCTGAAAAGTCATCCAATCGTCTAACATAATTCAGGGAGTTCCCAGTGATGACAATGCGACCTGATAACGCGGCACGCTTCATGCCACTGGTGGTGGTTTTCCAATGTGTTCCGATAGGTGGCAGCCAAGATTTTCCAAAAAGATGTAATTCTTGATTGATGGAAGGTCCGCTCGAAGTAACCGCGGACAGCGTTACGAGTGCATCAGTAGGAACTGTTGAGTTACGCAGCGTCGCATACGAACCGGCTTCTCGGTAGCGGATGCTACCATCCTCGCCAGCGATCTTTTCTTTCAGTTGTTGCCGGAACTTGATTTTGCTGAGGTCTTTCGCGTACCACAACACATAGTCACAAATTGAGGGAAGAACCAGAGTCCCAATTGCAGGGCTACCTGCACCAGTAGTCTTATTGAATGTTATCTGTGCGACAAAATGTTGATCCCCGAACACCTCATCCATCACTGCCCTTACACGATGCACATTCTCGTCACCAATTTGCACAAAGATCGAACCCGACTCGGTGAGCAAATCGCGGGCAACAGTTAAGCGGTCACGCAGGTAGGTGAGGTAGCTGTGGATACCATCACGCCAAGTATCGCGAAACGCTTTCACCTGCTCGGGTTCGCGGGTGATGTGATCGGACTTTCCATCCTTCACATCTCGGCTTGTTGTTGACCACTGAAAATTTGAGTTAAATTTGATCCCGTAGGGTGGATCGAAATATATGCACTGCACTTTGTCGCGCAACCCTTCACGCTCGGCGAGTGACGCCATAACCTGAAGGCTGTCGCCCAGGATCATACGGTTCGACCAATGGGCATCGTGTTGGTAAAACTCGGTCTTGGCTTCTTCACTCGGTAGGCCATTAAAGTCCGCAAACAAATCGCCCATAAAACCGTCGTCGTGCGCGGCGGCTTCTGCAGTGGCACATTCCGTCTGTCGGCGTAAGTCGTCTATCAGAACTTTGGGATGGACTTTTTCTTGAATGTAGAGCGGCGGCGCATGAACAACGAGATCAGACCAATCCTGCTCATCTTTGCCACGCCAAACTAATTGCGGGTCAAGATCACGATTGCGGCGTTCATATGCGACGCAAATGGAGCTTTTATCTTTCTCATGGAGCACCGCTTCATACTCTGCCGTGGGAATGTTTTTGCGCGAGGCTCCGTCATGAGTCAGGGTTTCAACCTTTTTCTTGGCCTGTGGTTTATCTGCTTTTGCCATTGCTATTGTCCTTTCCCCATTGCCTCTTCAATCATCTTGCTAAAATGCTCCTCGACCTTTTGCTTAAAGTCGTGCTCCATTTCAAATACATCCGCGAATTTCACGAATGCCCAACGTCCATAGCTTTTCAGGTTATTCACGCCCGGAATCCAGTAAGTGTCCATCGTGAGTTTCTTTTCCTTGGCATCTTCGCGGCGATAGCCTTTAATTTCGACGATCATGTTCAATGGATCGTCTTTGCCATCGTTGATCTGGACGATGAAATCCGGTCTGTATTTGCGAGTTTCGGAACCGTAGCGATAAGGAACCTCCAGCCCAAGGCTGTGGTTCTTGACGTATGAAATCACCTGCGGGTGCGATTCCGCCACACGGCAAAACTCGCCCTCCCAATCGCTATCCAATATCACCCAGTTAACGTGCGATTTCAGCGGGCTGGTTTCCCAGCGATCCGTCTTGGAGGTATTGAAGTTAACGTGTGTCGTCGAACCTGTAGGGTTATAGGGATCGAGCAAGGCTTTAATAGGGCGGTTCTTGTTCTGCTCAGATTCCGTGATCGCTGCGGTAATTCTGTTGCAGGCCATGTCAGCCAGTTCCTGATACATGAGCTGCGCCGGATAGGTTTGCCCTTTGCAAACAAGACAAGTATCAAGCCACTGCTTCGTAATACGTTTGAGCTGGCCGAACAAATGCATTTTTGGTTCTTCACCTGGGTCACGCCATTTCGTGTAAAGCAAGCGCTGCGTTAAATGGAAGAGAAGCGTGGAATGGCGCAAATCGCCTGTATGCACAAGATTCAGGTCAACCGCTTCGCCAATAATCCCTGAATTCTGCGTAACAGACGGGCCGACCAAATCCGGCGTCAATACAAGAACGGAATCATCATTGAATTCTGCAGTGAGTCTTTCATCCGGCAGCTCTACCCGATAACCCGTCACGCGAGGGAAACGAATTTCCAAATAATCGCGCTGTGGGCGCACGGCCTTAACGTGAATGGTTTTTCGCTGTGGCTGCGGCGGTGCGACAACTGGCTTAGCCGTAAAGTCGAACGGAATGCCCAGCACATCGGCATATTCGACATTGAATCGGTTTTCTTCATTCAGATCATAGGACTGCCTACGCAATGCGCGGCCAATCACCTGTTCACAAAGCAATTGCGTTCCAAATGCGCGAACACCGAGAACGTGGGTCACTGTGTTCGCATCCCAGCCTTCGGTGAGCATCGACACGGATACCACGCAGCGGATATTGCCTCCCAGCGCCCCGTATTTACCAACGGTATTCATTACCTCGCGGAGCAAATCCTGGTCGGTCAGATTATCAGCAGCGCGTTGATCGCCTGTCCGCTCGATGATTTCACGACGAAAACGGTCGATTTCATCAGATGCCATTTCGCGGAAACTGGTATCTAGTGCTTCGCCGGATTCGAGTTGTTCACTGTCTATTAAGAGCGTGTTTGGTCGAGCTAAAGGTTCGCCGTGCTCATCAAAATTTCGGAATAATTTCAGACGTCCGTTTTCAAATCCCGTTGAACCATCTTCGTTTATTGGGCGGAATCCTGAAATATAGTCATAGACCAGCTTGGACGTTGCCGTGTTGTTGCAAACAACAATGAAGCACGGCGGAACTTTGATGCCCTCTTTTTCCCAAAGTGTAAAAGTCTTTTCGTAGTGACCATACAATGCTTCGAGCGCTGTTTGCAGCTCGACCGGAATGCTTAGCGGGTCAAGTTGTGCGCCTTTGCTTCTACCTTTCTTTGGCATTTTCGGGCCGATATGTTTCCACAGCTCCCTGAATTTGGGCATTTCAGCGCCAGGGATATTGTCAGCCACCGGAACACGGGGCAATTTCACAATGCCGCATTCAATGGCATCCATCAGGGAGAAGTCGCTCATTGTCCAAGGGAACAGCGTTCCTTCGGCATAGCCTGAGCCACGCAGGAAAAATGGCGTCGCAGACAAATCAATGACGCGATTGATGCCGAGATTTTTGGCAACGATTTCCAGTCCGTTAATCCAAAGGCGGGCTGCCTCCAGATTGCTTTCCGCTTCCTTCTTCTCGTCGGAAGTTAAATCACCTTCTTCATCATCACCTGGCTTTTCACGATAACAGTGGTGCGCTTCGTCATTGAGCACCATGATATTTTTTATGCCCATCAACTCAGGCATGACGCGCTGGATCATCTGGCCTTCTGTTTCAAGAGTGTTCAAATCTTCACCGTGCTTACCCTTCAGTAAAGCTCTGCCCCCGGCAGAAATTTCAACGCGCTCGCGTAGCTTGAATGCGTGGTAATTGGTGATGACAATCTTTGCCCGCTCCAAATCGGCAAGCATATCGTTCGGCACTATCTCACGGTTTTTGTAGTAACTGTCCGGGTCATTGGGCTGCAATACCCGCAGGCGGTCTTTGATTGTCAGGCCTGGGGCAACGATTAAAAACCCTCTGGTAAATCTCTTGCTGCCGGGCTGGCGAACCGCATTGATTGTTTGCCATGCAATGAGCATGGACATGACAGTTGTTTTTCCTGCTCCGGTCGCAAGCTTGAGCGACAATCGAATCAAGCCGGGATTGGCGTCCGCGTTGACATTGTCGAGGTAATCAAGAAACTTTTTGCCTCTGGCACCAAGCTTTGGCGCTACTTCCGTCAACCAAATTGCAATCTCGACTGCTTCGACCTGACAAAAGAAGGGGCGAATACCATTGAATTCATGATATCGCCAATGCTTCAACAGTCGCGCGGTATTGGGCGTCACCATCCAGTCACGTTCGCTAGGTAGCAAACGCCAAGCATCAATATGGCTTCTCAGTTCATTGATAATGGAAATCGGATCGTATTTTTGGCGTCCTTCTCCCCCAGCCCCATGCTTTCATCAAATAGTTCTTGGGACTTGGTTTCTTTGTGTTTCTTAGGCTTGGGAATGGGAGTGATGAACTCTGCGCGGCGGCGAGAATTTACAATATTTTGGGTCGGAAGACCTTCCACCATTTCCCAGTGAGCTGCTGGGTATTCGTAGGGCGAATTCAGGATTGGTTTCTTAAAAAACGCATCAGACATGGTTATTAGTTATTTCCCAACAGGGGTTGTTATTTTAGTTTTCTTTCACTAATCGCGTCCCAGTATTCTGCTCCACTACGCCCTGGTCACGCCATTCATGACTGTATCACGCATTACGCCGAGATACCCCAACTTTAAGTTAAAGGTACTTTTTCTTAATTACCCCTAAGATAATATAATCATGTTAGTTAAAATCTTGAACCCAAAAAAGCTTAAGCCATTGATTAGCTATAAGGAGAATATAGGAAAATCCCTCAGGGTCATCTCTGCTCCCGTTATTTTTCTATATAACTAACAACAAATAAGTCAAAGTCGGCCACAAGGTATACAGCTCCCGGCTTTCCATTTCAATGGTGCAACGATCCCGAGCAATCCGCCGGATACCCGATGAATCCGATAGAATCAGTGCATTTGGCGTAATCCCTCTAACGCAAGTCCAATGCTTGATGCGGCCGCTTAAACTGATAATGACTGCCGAGTCTGGTTGGCTTAAATGATCGGTAAGCTTTTGCCAGTATTGATCCAATGTTACTTCGTCGGTATCAAATGCGATTTGTTTGCGTAGTTTGCGATTCTGGTACTTCTTTACCGATTTGATGGCGATATCAATGAAGCCGCCTTTGGCGTCAATATCACTAAAGCCCCAAATCAGCGCATCTTCAAGCAGATCATGCTTAGCCAAGTATCCAATCAGGTTTTTATATAAAACTCTTCGCTGGCTGGCTTTGTGTTTTAGTTTGGGGTCATAGTGAAATTTACCAATGACAATCTCGGTCGCATTCATAACCGAATATACGCCACACAATCCATCAATACTACCTTGCCGGATGGGCATGATGCTCTCCTCATCATCCATACCGGCTACCAAATTTGGCTGACCGCATTGTTTTGAAACAACTGACTGTCACGAATATAGCGCTGCAACATCACATCCGACTTATGCGCAGTTTGCTGACGGATTTTCCAGGAACTGACACCGGCTTGCGCCGCACTGGTAACCAATCCCGCCCGTAGACTATGACCTGAATACTGTTCCGGATTCAAACCAGCATCACGCACACGCTGTTTGACGATCAAAGCCACCGATGCCGCGCATAACCCATAGCCAGTGACTTGATCAAAGCGGTTCATGCGGCGAAACAATGCACCGGTTTTGATGCCTGATTTTTCCAACCAAACTTTTAAAGCTCGAACTGGACAATGACGACCTTTGATAAAAGGGATCGCCACTTTTCGTCCCACACCGTTCTGATCCGTTTTGCTGCGCCGGACATGGATCAATACGCCTTCCGTTACAAACCGCATATCCTCCACTTGTAATGCCACCAACTCGGAG
>CAYQZF010000150.1:0-6571 GCA_964421895.1 uncultured Nitrosomonas sp.
AGTGCGCGGGTAACGTTCCGGAAGCGCGTATCGTCTGCGGGCGATGGTGCGGCAAGAGCACCGGGCTTTGCAAAACGGCTTCGATCGCAGCGGGTGTAATTCCTCCCGGCCGCAGTATCTGAGGTATTCCGTCGTGAAAACTGATGATAGTGCTTTCCAGACCGACTTGACACGTGCCGCCATCCAGAATCATATCGACTTCCGCACCTAACTCTTGCTGCACATGAGCAGCAGCGGTCGGGCTGATGCGCCCGAAACGGTTGGCCGATGGCGCCGCCAGCGCTTTCTCCGGACCCAATGCACACAATAAAGCCAGCGCAATGGGATGTGCAGGCATGCGCAGCCCGACGGTGTCTTGACCGCCGGTGACGTAATCGCAAATGTGAGCGCTACGCGGCAGAATCAATGTTAATGGTCCGGGCCAGAAGTGTTGAGCTAGTTTCCAGGCGGATTCAGGGATCGCTTGCGCCCAATGATGCAGATCGGAAATGGCGCCGATATGGACGATTAACGGATGATCAACCGGGCGATTTTTTATCTGGTAGATCTTATGGATAGCGGCAGAGTTGGTCACATCGGCGCCGAGGCCATACACAGTCTCGGTCGGAAACGCCACGGTACCGCCTGCATGCAGGATCTGTACGGCGGCAGCGATTTGTTTCTGCTGCTCCGATGTCAGTCCGCTTTGCTGGGGTATTGCCGATGTTTTTTCCATTATTCCAATCAACGGGGTAATTCTGTAATGTTCTGCCAGTAATCACGATGCATTGTCGTGCCAGTCATAACCGAGCATGCCTTGCATCAAGCGCACGATATAAAAACTTAGCCAGTTCACAATATAGTTGCGCCACGAAAAAATACTTCCGTTTGCCGCTGTAACCTGTATCGATTCCTGTGCGATCGCTGTTTTTAAGCTGGTTCTCAATGATGCGGCAAATGACCGGTCTTTGATCAGGACATTGGCTTCGCGCGCCAGCAGCAGGCTGAATGGATCGATATTCGAGGAACCTACTGTAGCCCAATATGCATCAATCACCGCTACTTTGGCGTGCAGATAACTGCGATTATATTCGTAAATTTTTATTCCCGCTTCCAGCAGATTTTCGTATAACGCTTGCGTGGCATGGTACTGCAAGCGGTATTCGATTTTACCTTGCAGCAAAAGTTCGACTTGCACGCCGCGCTGCGCGGCATTTTTCAGCGCGTTGCTGAATTTCCTTCCTGGCAGGAAGTAAGCATTGGCGATGATGATTTCACTACGTGCCTGGTTAATGGCATCTAGATATGCGTGCTCGATATCGTGCCGGTGACGCCAATTATCCCGTATCACCAACGCAGCACTTTGGTTTCCGCATGGCTTGACCGAAGGTTTTATCGCGGAAGGATGGGTCCAGCGCTTTTTAAAATGAGCCCATGCAACAATCATCCACAGATGTTTGGCCGTTTGATGGATTTGGGCCAGTAACGGACCCTGGATTGCAACGGCATAATCAAAGCGCGGGGTCAGGTTTTCCGGATTGTGTTGATCGTCGATGATATTGATTCCGCCGATAAAGGCAATTTGCGCGTCGATCACGGCTAATTTTCTGTGCATGCGGCGCAACCGGTAGCGCCGCGGTTTTGAGAAAAAGAACTCCGGACGGAATATCAGCACTTTGATACCGATCTGGAGCATTCGTTGTATTTCTTCCCGGGAAAGATCTTGGGAGCCGAAGCCATCGAGCAGCAGGTATACCGATACACCCCGCTGTGCTGCGCGTATCAGCGCTTCCGCAATTTTTCTGCCGATAGCGTCGTATTCGAAAATATATGTTTCCAGGTGGATTTCAACTTGCGCCCGCTCGATCGCCGCTGTTAATTCCGGGAAATATTCCGCGCCATTTTGCAGCAGAGTGATTTGATTGTTTCCGGTAAAGTGGAAATTTCTCATGCGGCGGATTTCCAGGCATAGATTGACGCAACGCAGCTACGAGATTTTCAGCATTCTATCCAACGCGATCCTCGCCAGTTTGGCTTCATGTTCGGGGACTCTGATCTGATTCATCACATTGCCGTTGACCAGATTTTCCAGTGCCCAGGCCAGATGCTGCGGATCGATGCGCGCCATGGTCGAGCACATGCACACCATCGGCGACATGAATTGGATGATTTTATCTTGCGCCTTGAATTCTTCGGCGATGCGGCTGACCAGGTTCAATTCGGTGCCGACCAGCCAGCGCGTGCCGCTTTTGGCTGCTGCGATGGTTTTTATGATGTATTCCGTCGAACCGACAAAATCGGATGCCTTGCAGACTTCAAAGCTGCATTCCGGGTGCGAAATGACAATGCCGTCGGGGTGCTGATTGCGGAAACGGATGATATGTTGCGGTTGGAACATTTGATGCACTGAGCAGTGGCCTTTCCACAATAAAATTTTGGCTTTCTTGATTTGCTCCGCAGTCAATCCACCCATGGGTTCGTCAAAATTCCAGACTACCATTTCTTCAAGGGGGATTCCCAATTGATGCCCGCTCCAGCGGCCCAGGTGTTGATCGGGGAAAAACAATACTTTCTCGCGTTGCTGGAATGACCATTGCAGAACTTTGCCGGCATTGCTGGAGGTGCAGACGATGCCTTCATGTTCACCGCAAAAGGCTTTGAGATCGGCGGCGGAATTGATGTAGGTGACCGGCGTAACGGCTTCGTCGGGATCGAGTATGTCGGCAAGCTCACGCCAGGCGCGTTCGACATTAGCGAGATTCGCCATATCGGCCATGGAACAACCGGCCGCCATGTCCGGCAGGATTGCGATTTGCTGCGGACTGGAGAGCATATCCGCAACTTCCGCCATAAAGTGAACGCCGCAGAAAACCAGATAGTCCGCATCCGTCTGTGCGGCCAGATAGGATAGTTTCAAGGAATCGCCGGTCAAATCAGCGTGCCGGTATACATCGGCGCGCTGATAATGGTGCGCCAGAATGACGGCGCGCTTTCCCAATGCTTTTTTAGCAGCGATGATACGTTGCGCACATACCTCATCCTGCAGTAGATCATAGTGCTCAAATTCAATGGCTTGTTGATGCATTGCGATTCATTGATTCCAATTTGTTGATCGAATGATGCACATTACTCTACATGAAAATATAAATTCAAGTTGAAATTTAAAGACCTGACATCGGGACCGATTCGTTAAACCAGAATTAGTGTTCTGTTATAATTCAAAAAAATGAATAGTGTAACCGGCAACGTTTGAGCGATTCCAGACATCTTTGAGTAAAGAAACGAGTAATATTTCCCAATGAGTGGCCGCCTGCATTTCAGATCTCCTTTGATTCTTTTGGTCTTGTTGGTCGTATTGACATTCTGGCTCGATCGCGTGACCCGTCCACCAGAACGGAACAAAGATGACGATCTGAATCGTAACCCGGATTATATCGTGGAGAATTTGTCCGGTATCCGTATGGATTATGCACGAGAAACCGAGCGTGAATTTACTGCGGAAAAGCTATTTTATTATCTTGATGAGAAGGTTACGGAGCTGGAACATGTTAATTTCACCAATACGGAACCGGAAAAGCCACTGATACGTATGTCTGCGGACCGGGCGGTGGTAAAAAGTAAAGGCCAGGATATTTATTTAATGGGTAATGTGACGGCTGTCAGAGGAATGGATGGGGAGAAAAGCAAGATCACGTTAACGACACAATTCCTGCATCTTATTCCAGATGAAAGTTTGATTAAAACTGATCAACCTGTGACCATTTCCAGATTTAACACTACGGTTAATGCGTATGGATTGGAATTCAATAACCGTACCGGGATGATAGAACTTTTATCCAATGTCAGGGCGGTCAATAAAAAAAGTAAACGATAAAATATGAAGAAATTGTTTGTTATTGGTTTTTGTGGTTTGTTTTTTATTCAATCCGCCAGCGCTGAACGCGGTGATCGCGAAAAGCCGGTTCATTTGGAAGCGGATCGCGCTACGGTGGAGGATGTAAATCGTAAAGAAGGCAGCCGGATCAGCACATTTACCGGGAATGTTGTTCTGACTCAAGGCACTCTGCGCATACTGGCCGATAAATTGGTGATGAAAGAGGATGCGCAAGGGTTCCGGCATGCCACAGCAACAGGGAAATTAGTCAGTTTCCGCCAGAAACGCGATCGCATGGATGAATACGTTGAAGGCTGGAGCGAGCAGGCGGAATACGACAGTAAAACGGACAAGATTGAATTGTTCCGGCAGGCGCGTTTAAAGCGCGGTTCGGATGAGGTGCACGGTGATTATATTTCCTATGACATGGGCACCGAGTTTTTCAAAGTTGTCGGCAGCAAAGAGCGGGGTGTTGAGACAGGGCCTGACAAACGGGTGCGTATTACGATTCAGCCTAAGAACAAATCCGAATAATTAATCACCGGTTGAAGAACGCAAGAAGTTTTAGAGCATGAGTGAATTAAAGGCGAATAATTTAAAGAAACGCTATAAGTCACGCACGGTTGTGCAGGATGTTTCTTTCTCACTGGGGAGCGGTGAGGTGATTGGTTTACTGGGACCCAATGGCGCCGGTAAAACAACCTGTTTTTATATGATCGTTGGTTTGGTGCCACTGGATGGCGGCGGGATTTATTTGAACGATCAGGATTTAGGGCAGCTGGCGATTCATCAGCGCGCCAAGCTCGGGTTGAGTTATCTGCCGCAAGAAGCATCCATTTTCCGGCGTATGACCGTGGAAGAGAATATTTTGGCAGTACTCGAGTTGCAGGATTTTGATGAAGACGCGAAACAGCGCCATTTAGATGACCTATTACACGATTTGCACATCAGTCATCTGCGCGATAATTCCGCTATCAGCTTGTCCGGAGGTGAACGCCGCCGTGTCGAAATTGCGCGCGCACTGGCATCGCAGCCGCGCTTTATTCTGCTGGATGAACCTTTTGCAGGCGTTGATCCGATTGCCGTCATCGATATCCAGAAAGTGATCGCCTTTCTTAAGGAACGGGAGATAGGTGTACTCATTACCGATCACAATGTGCGCGAGACTTTAGGAATCTGTGACAGGGCTTATATCATCAGTGAAGGCCACGTACTGGCTCAAGGTAAACCTGAAGAGATTATTGATAATGAGAAAGTTAGGGAAGTTTATTTGGGAGAACATTTCCGCCTGTAGCTGGATAAGCCAATTGAAACTGAAATGTTTAACGATGGCTGTTTTTTCAGAATCATGAAACCGGCACTCCAATTAAAGATATCTCAGCAGCTCAAGCTTACGCCGCAACTGCAACAATCCATCCGGCTATTGCAGTTGTCTACGCTCGATCTCAATCAAGAAATTGAAAGAATGGTGCAAGAGAATCCATTGCTGGAAATAAGCGAGGAATGGGACGTACCGCCGGCAAATGATTCCTATGAGCACGCGCAATCAGCTGCGGAATCAATAGATTTTGATGGTACTTCAGCACCAGAAGAAAATGCAGAAGTTAAAGCGGAACCGGAAGATAATTTTTCTCAGGATTTCGAATGGCAGCAAGAAAGTATCTCGTATGGCACTCCTGAAGACGATGACATGGAAGCGCCGCAAATACCGGATCGGCCGTTAAGTTTGCGAGAACACCTGAATTTTCAAGTTTCCCTGAGTCTACTTTCCGAGCACGAGAAAATAATCATCAGTTTGTTGATCGATAGTCTGGATGATGATGGCTATCTGCCGCAGGATATGAGTGAGTTGATGGTGTTGGTGCCACCGGAGCTGGATATTGGTTTGGACGATTTTCACAGTGCACTGGAACATTTGCAGCGTTTCGATCCACCCGGCGTAGGTGCGCGCAATCTGCAGGAATGTCTGGTATTGCAGTTGCGGGCAATGCATGGCAACGTTGAATACCGCGAGCAAGCGATTAAAGTGGTACAGGAATATCTGGAGATTCTGGCATCGCGCGATTTCAGTCAGATGAAGAAGCTATTGGGCTGTGACGATGCCGGTTTGCGGGCTATCAACAAATTGATTACCAGCTTAAACCCCAAGCCGGGTGCTCAGTTTGGTCCCAATAACGAACGCTACATTGTGCCGGATATTACAGTGACGAAAAAGGATGGCATATGGGTGGCGAATCTGAATAATCACGCCATCCCGCGTCTCAATATCAACCGTCTCTATGCTAACATACTCAAACAGGAGCATCGCTCCGCGCATCAGCTGATCAGTCAGTTGAATGAAGCCAAATGGTTAATTAAAAATATTGAGCAACGTTCGAGTACCATTCTGAGAGTGGCTAGTGCGATCGTGCAGCGGCAGCAGCAATTCTTCGAACACGGTGAAGTTGCGATGCGGCCGCTGGTATTGCGCGAGATTGCGGAGACGCTGGATCTGCATGAATCAACAGTATCTCGGGTAACGACACAAAAATTTATGTATACTCCGCGGGGTATTTTTGAGCTTAAATATTTTTTTGGCAGTCATGTCGCCACGGATACGGGAGGGGCCTGTTCCGCTACGGCGATTCGTGCTCTGATCAAGCAATTGGTACAGGAAGAAAATCCAAAGAAGCCACTGAGCGATAATAAAATTTCAAGTATTCTTGAGCAACAAGGAAT
>CAYQZF010000151.1:0-6568 GCA_964421895.1 uncultured Nitrosomonas sp.
TTCCCACATATCACAGCTCTGATACCTCGCCCCTTGGGGCGGGGTCATTCATTGAATAATATTTATCTGCAAAAATAATTGTACCGTTTGCACTTTTGGCCGGATCTCAATTGGCTTTCGCAAACACGACCGTAACCCTCGGCGATCAGGATTTTGCCGATGGCGCGACAATGAACATCGTTCCTTTTACGGACGCCGGAGCCGGAGAACCTGCGCCATTTGGTCTATTCATTGGCGGGGATACCAGTTCAAACTTCTCAACCAGTTAGACATTTTCCTACGGCGCAATCGCAGACACTATTACCGGTGGCAGCTTAATACTCGGAATTTATGATCACGATTCCGCCGCTGCCGGAGATCAAGTGGCATCTTTTACCATCAATGGCGTTAATCTCACCGGCGCGCTCAATACGCTGTTCAATGCTCACGGTGGCGCCACCAAGGAGGATAATGTGTATACGCTGACATTACCTTCGTCGACTTTTGCTGGGCTGGCTTCGGGCACGGTTAATGTTTCCTTGTCGCTGCAAGGTCCGGGATTGGGCTTGTTCGGCGATACGACGTTTAACGGCGCCGGGCTGGATTTCTCCACGCTGAATGTCGCAACTGCGGTTCCGGAGCCCTTATCGAGCACTTTATTGCTGATCGGCTTGCCGGCGGTGCTGGCTGCAACGCGGCGTAAGTTAGTCTGATACGGTTGATTTTGTTACTGAAGTTCTTTCAGGAGCGAGGAGAAAATAATGCCCGATCCATTTTTAGGTGAAATCACGACTTTTGCCGGCAATTTTGCCCCCGTTGGCTGGGCTTTATGCCACGGTCAGTTGCTTCCAATAGCGGGAAATGATGCGCTGTTTTCGCTCATCGGAACAACCTACGGTGGCGATGGTACATCGACTTTTGCTTTGCCGAACTTGGCCAGCCGCATCCCGCTGCACCAGGGTACCGGATCCGGTCTTAGTCCGCGAGTGATCGGTGAGTTGGGTGGTAGCGAAACCGTCAACCTGTCTACCGGGCAATTGGCGGCTCACAACCATACCGCGGTCTGCTCCAATACCACCGGCAATAACGCGAGCCCCATCAACAACTACTGGTCGACCGATTCCGGCGGCAATACCGGGGCCTATAGCACGACCAGCGGCAGCACCATGGCTGCTACGGCGATCGGCGTTGCTGGTGGCGGGCAACCGCACAATAATGTGCAGCCCTATTTGGTCATCAACTACATCATTGCGCTGGAAGGTATTTATCCTTCCAGAAACTAGGATGATGGGAGAACGGATGACAGCGGTTGAAAAAAGGAGATTCTGGCATGAGTGATCCGTATATTGGAGAAATCCGCTCGTTTGGTTTTAATTTTGCGCCGTTGGGCTGGGCACAGTGTAATGGGCAACTGCTGCCCATTGCCAGCAATACGGCATTGTTTTCGATTCTTGGCACAACCTATGGCGGCGACGGCAAATCGACCTTTGCGCTGCCTAACCTCCAAGGCAATGTCGTCATGGGCGCGGGGCAGGGCAGCGGTCTTTCTAATCGCGTGCTGGGCGAGTCCGGCGGTACGGCGACGGAAACATTGACAATTCAGCAAATTCCGCCACATACCCATCCGGTTAATACCCAAGCCGGAAACGGCAATAAGCCCGGCCCCGCAGGAAATTTCTGGGCGCAGGATCTGGGCGGCAGCAAAGAATATGGCGATAGCGGACCGGTGCAGATGGTAACTGGAACCGTCACTCCTAGCGGCGGCGGGCAAGCGCACGATAATCTGCAACCGTATCAGGTGCTGAACTTCTGCATTGCATTGCAAGGTGTGTATCCGCCGAGAAGTTGAAGCTGGATATTTCGCAGCAAGAATTCGACAAGATAATGAGAGGATAGTATGGACGAGCCATTTTTAGGAGAAATCCGCCCCTTTGCATTCGGTTTTGCGCCCATGGGTTGGGCGATGTGCGATGGTCAATTGTTGTCGATTAATCAGAATCAAGCGCTGTTTGCGCTATTGGGTACGATGTACGGCGGAAACGGTACCACCACGTTCGCGCTGCCTGATCTTCGCGGCCGTGCGGGTATGCACCTGAGTTCGGTTCATACCCAAGGAGAACGCGCTGGACAAGAAAACGTGACGCTTACAACCGCCCAAATTCCCCTGCACAGCCATACGGCAAACTGCAGCAATGTAGCCGGAACTCAAACCAGCCCGGCGGGAAAATTCTGGGCACAGGATTCCGATGGCAATGTTGTGTTCGCTAGTACAGGCGGCGCGACCATGGCTGCCACGGCGATTGGCAATATAGGCGGAGGACCGCATCCCAATATGCAACCTTACCTGGTAGTAAATTATTGCATTGCGTTACAGGGTATTTTTCCGAGCCGGAGTTAGGGAGGTATTTCGTTAATGATGCTTCGTTGACGCATCCTCGGGTTTTGCACACAAGACCGGCGCAATTGCTGTCTGGGAGCTATGTTGAATCCGGGATTTGTTCTTCGTATAAGAACCTGATGAGGGGATTAGAATGCACTCACATGAACAACATGAACAATTGCTCAATAACCTTTTTCAATGCCTCAATGCACATCAGCCCGATGGCATGGCCAATTGTTATCACGAACAGGCTTCGTTTGAGGATATCGCATTCCGTTTGAAAGGCAAGAAACAAATTCACGCGATGTGGGACATGATCTGCTCCGACAACGAAAAGGGGAAAAGTAACATCAAGGTGGAAATTAAAGAACTGTCTGTCAATGACTCAAGCGGTCATGCCATCGCTGTAGAAGACTACACTTTTCGGGATGAGAGTCGGGGTGTTCACAACAGAATTGTTTCAAAGTTTGAGTTTCGAGACGGTTTGATCTATAAGCAGATAGATGAATGCGATCCCGTTTGTTGGGCGCATCAGGCGTTTGGAGGTATCAAAGGTTTTTTCGCGGGACATATTAAAGCTATCCGTAGATTTAAAGCGATGAACAAATTAAAAGCAGCACGCCCTCAAGCATTTCTTTCTTGATGAAACTTCTTTAGGTGGGCTGGTTGACTGAATTTCCGGTGCATCAATGCAACGCAGAGGGCCGAGTTTACACCGGTTTCGTAAATCGAGAAATGCTTGGGTTGTGGATAAGCAACAAAGATATCAAGTGCAGAGTCACGAATGCCAATTAAGAAACTGAAATACATCCGATGATTCATCGATAGTATTTTCAATGTATAAACTGTCTTTCAACAGAGCGCTTTTCAGCGTTTCTCAAATCGTCAGAATCTCACCCGAACAGGATTTCGCTCTCTCCAAGCGCGTCAGTGTCGACAGCAGATTGAGTCCGGTTTTTTGTTTCAATTCGAGCACTCGTTCCTTGAGTTCATGCAATGGAATCTCGATTTTCTCCTCGGTTGCGGCCAGTGCGATGACATTGCCGCTGTCGCAGGAAGGAAAAGCCAGTGCGCGTCCATCGAATGCCGTTTTGATGCGTTCCAGGCTGGCTTGGTAGCCGTGACTGCGTCCCAGCAGATTCACCGCGAGAACGCCGTTATCGTTCAAACGTGCGCGGCACATCTGGTAGAACGGCAGCATGTTTAGTTCACCGGGATGCGCATTGGCGTCGTAGCCATCGACCAGAATCAGGTCGTAACGCTTGTTCCGTTCAGTAATATAGTGCGCGCCATCCGCGATGACGATATGCAAGCGCAGCGGGTCGTCCGGCAGTTTGAAGAATTGCCGCGCGGCCGCTACCACGCGCGGCTCGATTTCAACTACGGTCAGCTTCGTTAGTGGATAGTAACGATAAAGAAATTTGGTCAGTGACGCCGCACCCAGGCCGACTAGTAGTGCGTTGCGTGGAAAGCGTGTGTCATCGCGCAGCAACAGGCTTGCCATCATTTCCTGGGTGTAGTCGAGTTCCAAACGCCAAGGACGCGCGATGCGCATTGCGCCCTGTATCCAGTCGGAACCGAAATGCAAAGTGCGTACCCCGGCTTCTTCGCGAATATCGATGGGAAAACTCATGGTGTGTTCGATGTAAAAGAACTTTGCGGCAGGTATATGGTTTTGTCGCTGGTACGTCCGGTTAGATGCTCGTTCATGTGGCGAACGATATGTGAATTAAAGCAGTTGATTGACTTCATGGTAGCGATTTTGAGTCGGTGGTTAAGTTTTGTGCTCAATTACGCTTTCCATTTTCTTGTTTTGTAATCTACTTGTAAATGGGGTTTGCGAAACAAGAAAGAACGGCTAGTGATTATGCCGCTTATTATAAAGTGATGATGGTGTGTTACAAAATCAGCTTTGCTTTGCGCATATGTTTGTGTTTGACATTCTATCTACATTTCAATACATTCGCTTAAAAGTGCGTGCTTTTCATAGTTGTGATGCGGTGCTGCGAGAATAGATATGAGGTTTAGTTTTGGACCGCGCCACAATGCATGCGCTTTCGCGATTATCGCGAATCTATTTACCAGAGAGGCAGGTTTTTACACAATGTCTTGATCACTCAAAAATTACAGATTTTTTCTACTTATGCGAACTCGAGCATCGGCCTTTACTCAGCTAAGCAAGCACCACTATATCAAGCCCACTCAACCACCCGTGCAGTTGACAACCGAGGTGCAAGCTAAATTCGAAGATAATCGTTCAGAAGCAGATCGCTTAAAAGCTGCACGGGCTTTGATAAATGAAAGTCCGCAAGTTACCAGCCTCAAAGTCATGCAAACCATGATGAATGCCGGTACGCAAGTGCAAAAAACGCGAGCTGCGCAAACGTTTGCAGGAACATCGACTCAAAAAACTTTTCAGCAGCAACTGGCAGCAAGATATGAGTCATCGGATAACTCAAGTTTGGTGAAGTTCTCTCAATTGCCTTCGAGCAAGGAAGGTATTGTGCAAGGCAAATGGTTCCGGATGAGCAGTATCATTGATGAGTCTGACGAAATTGAAGTTCGTAATATTCAGGCACTCGCTGATCAAGATAATTACATCGCTGCTTTCGGTTTGCTTCTTAAGCCTTACGTATCACTGCACGAAGAATTTCAGAAAATTCTTTATGTAACCAAAAAACACAATGCTTTCGATAAACTTAATCTAAAGCTCGGTGAGCTCTTCAAATCAGATGGTAAAGCCTACACAGCTTCCGAAGTGTTAGAGATCTTCGATGAAGAATTGAAAAAAGATCCTGAGATTGGCGAACAATATCAGACTGATATGTATTCACCCCAAGAACGTGGTTTGATGGCTGTCGAAGAAATTCAGGGAATGATTCGGAACAAAGTTGTGACTGATGAAGTTGGGCTTGAAAAAGAATTCGGGCGACTAGTAGTGAAATATGGAATGACAGAAATCAAGCTGAATCGCGATACCAAACCTACGAAAGTCAAATTTAAAATCAATCCGGAATTTGAAATGCAATTGACCGGTGGGCACGCGGTTGAAATGCGATCTGCTGGCAGCGGTACGGGAGCGAATAAAACCAAAGTATTATGGATGCCTCAAGTTCTGAATCTCAACACGACGACCAGTCCCGGTGGAGGCAGTTATACAGTGGGTGGATATATGCGTGCCAATCCATTAAGCCAGGATCACCCGCCGGGCTCTAAGGCCGGGGCCGATAGCGATCATACCGGCATGATGGCCAAGTTACCGGCAGCGGGCAATCGCAAGAAAACCGGCTCAGGTTCCGGGCCTTATTACTACATCAAGGGCCACCTGCTGAATGACAATCTGGGTGGTATCGCGAACGAAGCCAACCTGTTTCCCATTACGCATGAAGCAAACGGGCAGCATAAAAGCTATGTGGAAGAATATATCAAGAAAGGTATAAGCGAAGGTTACGTGTATCGTTACGAAGTGAACATTGGCAACGTCAAGGTTAAAGACGAGACCTTGCATGGCGGCTATGCGGTCGACTCGGAGATACAATTCAGCTTTGCACGCCTCGATAGTGCACAAAAAGATGTCAGCGGCACTGAACACAAGGGCAAAGTTGAATCTACTTATGAGGTTACGGGTGCGGAACCCTTTGACAAGAGTACGGAATACGCCAAAGACTCGCCGGGTAGCTACAATCATCCTAAGACCGTGGGTACAGAGGATATTTATAAAACCTCGGAGCAGGGTGTTCGCACGAGTAATACAGGGTTAACAGGAACGGTAACGACATTTGGACATGGTCTTGCCGGTGGATCGAAAACCCTAGGCAGCGCACAGAGTATTAACACTTCGGCAACTTTGGTATCCACTGGAAAATCACTATCGATGCGAAAATCACAAGCTGCGAATGTGATAAATCATTTTCAACCGATCGTTACTGGGTGGAATTTGACGGATATTACCGATTGGGTTAATCATGTGCAAAAAAGCACTTATACAAAGTGGGATCAGGTCTTTGACAGTGCAGTGACTACCTACAAATTAGAACAAGCAATAGCCGACGAAATTCGCAAAAAATATTTGGTACGCGTTACCATCAACGGAAAGCCTGTAGGAACATAGTTACTCAGGGCATCGGCAAGGCGGTATAGCAATGATCGTGATGCTAGATAGTGTATTCACGAAATAAGGAATATGAGATTCTTGTAAAAAACGAAAGG
>CAYQZF010000152.1:0-6565 GCA_964421895.1 uncultured Nitrosomonas sp.
GGGATCGCACCGGCCGATGCGCGTCCGCTGTTGGATTTCTTGTCGATATATCAGCATGCGCTATCCGGGGTGGATTCCAAGCCGGTGGCGCAAACGGAACGGATCCGTCCGGTATGGGAGCAGCTCTTCAGATTGCTGCTGGAATCGAACCCGTTACCCGGTAATTGGACGATTCTCCTGGACAGGCTGATCCAAACAATAGTGCCGCGGTATGCGCAAGCATCATCACCGGTGCTGCAAAGCATCAGACAAGCAGCCATGCAATTCCATGAAGGAGGAAAAATCAGCAGCGCGTTTCACGATGCGTTGCAAACGGTGAGTAGCTTGTACTCACAACATCCGCAGCATGGATCGATGGAACAACCGGTTTCGTTAAAACATCGGGACAGTAGTCACGATGCAGAGCAGAGCAAAGCAACAGGCTTAAAAGGCACAAAAGGTAACGAAGAAGAAAAGCCGGAAGCGCCACCGGAAACGATTGCTTCACCCGGCCGGGAAAAACAAACAAAGCAAACTGAAGGGGCGTATGAAGCGGTGCATGCGCGGATAGTGAAAGCGCTACAAAAGGCCGGATTGATCGATGCGGGTTTTGCTTCCCTGCTGATGGGATTGTCGCCGGTCGAGCGGCGGCAGCGGCTGCGGCGCGTGCTGCAATTACCGGCGGTAAAACCCCGTTTGCCGCAACTGCCGCAAGCGGTTCTGCTGGATATCAGCTATTGGCTGTCGCCACAAGCGGCGCTGCTGATGGAACGCCTGCTGGAGTACGGCAGCCGCTTATACCAACTACCCGGAACAGCTGGACGCACTACGCGGAAGCATTGGAAACAACAGCGCTGGAGCGCTGCCTTGGATTATTTGTTGCACACAACGGATTCCTTGGATGCGATCGACCCCATCGATTTCATGCGCGCGCTGGCGCACGGTGCGCACAGCGAAGCAACCAAATCAGCCGAAGCGCCAATAACGCTGCGCGCCTGGCGCGAAGCGCTGGCACACAGCGAACCATACAGTGTGATTACCATGCTGCTACGCACGCTTATCGATGAAATGCCGGAACAAAAGGAGCAAGCTGAAGAAAGTGCGGTACAGAGCGGGAAATCAGCGGAAGAAAACACCCAGCAACAATCATTGCATGAGCATCTCACAGCCGGTAACGCAATTCCCGGGCAGCAAGACCCGGCAACGCTGCTGAAAGCACTGGCAAGCGGACAGCCGGAGCAATTGCGCCAACTGTATCAAGACCTGCGTAACGGCCGCTACGATTTGATGGATGCGCAACTGGACGCAACCGGCCTGCACAACTTGATCGAAAAACTGCTGCAAATCCAATCCAGCACCGGCGCCGATTGGCCGATTTTCCTGCAAGCGATAAAAACACATGCAGATCGAACAAGCGACCAGGCAACCTACTACCGGTTGATTTTGAAAGACCTGCTGCAAGAGCGGGAAATCGACCTGGAAGCGATAGCGGCGCTGGCGCGCCAGTCTCGCAATCGAGCCGAAGAAAACAGAAAAGACCGGAACGGACAAGCCGCAGCGGAAGAAGCCAAACAAGCGGGAGAAGCGGAAGGAATGGCAATAGCCGGACAGATAACCCCGGAAGCTGATGCCGTGCCGGTTGTTTATCCAGCGGGACAATCAATGAAGCCGATTCACGCTGGCCATGCAGCGTTGTACTTACGCATAATGGCAGCACTGCGCGAAACGGGACTCATCGATCAACATCCCGAAGCCATTGCACTGGATGTAAAGCCTGCTGAACTCAAGCAACGCTTGCGTGCGACTTTGCGTGGAATAGACGTGAACGGCTGGGTGGAGAAACTGCCGCAAGCCAGCTGGATGGATATCGCTTACTTGCTGTCACCGCAAGCAGCGCTGCTGAACGAGCATGTGCTGGCGCACGCGGACGCGCTGCAACGGTCAACCGCTACGAGCACAGGAAGCAACCGGCAGCAATGGCAACAGCGCTTATGGCAAGCCAGCCTGAATTATCTATTGGCTAAAACAGAAAGTGAGATTACTCCGGTGAGTTATCTGCGAGCGCTGGCGCGCGGCGTGTCGAATCAAGCCGATCCCCAAGCAACTTTGCGTGCTTGGTATGAGGCGCTGGAACAAAACAAATCTTTGGGAACGGTGCATACGGTGTTGCAGACCTTCTTTTCCAGTACGCAGAAAAAGGACCAGGTAAGTGTGGCACAACGTACGCCGGTGCAATCGGAAGCGGCAGCACAAGCTGGAAAACTGGAATATACCGGATCGCTGGAAACATTACCGGAAAAGGCCGTTACATCCAGCTGGATAAAGCCAGTAAAGCAAACCGAAGCAGTGTATGAAGCGCTGTATGCGCGGATTGCGGAAGCATTGCAAAAAGCCGGATTGATCGATGCAGGCTTTGCTTTGCGCCTAATTGAATTGGTACCGGTCGAGCGGAGGCAGCGGTTGCGAAACTTGCTGCAATTACCGGCGGTAAGACCTCGTTTACCACAATTGCCGCAAGCAGTTCTTTTGGACATCAGCTACCTGTTGTCGCCACAAGCAGCGCTGCTGAACGAGCATGTGCTGGCGCACGTGGACACATTGCAACAGTCGACCGCTACGGACGCAGGGAGGAGCCGTAAGCAGTGGGAAGAGCAATTATGGGAAGCCAGCCTGAATTATTTGCTGGCTGAAACAGAAAGCGAGATTACTCCGGTGGCTTATCTGCAAGCACTGGCGCGTGGTGTATCGGATGGAGTCGATTCGCAGGCGACCTTGCGCGCTTGGTATGAGGCGCTGGAACAAAACAAATCTTTGGGAACGGTGCATACCGTGTTGCAGACCTTTTTCTCAGACACGCAGGAAAAGGATTGGGCAAGTGTGGCACATCGTACATCGGTGCAACCGGAAGCAGCAGCGAAAGCCGAAGAACTGACTGATGCCGGATTGCCGGAAACGCCTGTCTTACCCGACTGGAAGAAACAAACAAAGCAAACTGAAGGGATGTATGAGGCGGTGCATGCGCGGATAGTGGAAGCGCTACAAAAGGCCGGATTGATCGATGCGGGTTTTGCTTCCCTGCTGATGGGATTGTCGCCGGTCGAGCGGCGGCAGCGGCTGCGGCGCGTGCTGCAATTACCGGCGGTAAAACCCCGTTTGCCGCAACTGCCGCAAGCGGTTCTGCTGGATATCAGCTATTGGCTGTCGCCACAAGCGGCGCTGCTGATGGAACGCCTGCTGGAGTACGGCAGCCGCTTATACCAACTACCCGGAACAGCTGGACGCACTACGCGGAAGCATTGGAAACAACAGCGCTGGAGCGCTGCCTTGGATTATTTGTTGCACACAACGGATTCCTTGGATGCGATCGACCCCATCGATTTCATGCGCGCGCTGGCGCACGGTGCGCACAGCGAAGCAACCAAATCAGCCGAAGCGCCAATAACGCTGCGCGCCTGGCGCGAAGCGCTGGCACACAGCGAACCATACAGT
This sequence comes from uncultured Nitrosomonas sp., assembly GCA_964421895.1. Lineage (GTDB taxonomy): Bacteria > Pseudomonadota > Gammaproteobacteria > Burkholderiales > Nitrosomonadaceae > Nitrosomonas. Next base: position 3,469 of record CAYQZF010000152.1, read on the forward strand.
GTGATTACCATGCTGCTACGCACGCTTATCGATGAAATGCCGGAACAAAAGGAGCAAGCTGAAGAAAGTGCGGTACAGAGCGGGAAATCAGCGGAAGAAAACACCCAGCAACAATCATTGCATGAGCATCTCACAGCCGGTAACGCAATTCCCGGGCAGCAAGACCCGGCAACGCTGCTGAAAGCACTGGCAAGCGGACAGCCGGAGCAATTGCGCCAACTGTATCAAGACCTGCGTAACGGCCGCTACGATTTGATGGATGCGCAACTGGACGCAACCGGCCTGCACAACTTGATCGAAAAACTGCTGCAAATCCAATCCAGCACCGGCGCCGATTGGCCGATTTTCCTGCAAGCGATAAAAACACATGCAGATCGAACAAGCGACCAGGCAACCTACTACCGGTTGATTTTGAAAGACCTGCTGCAAGAGCGGGAAATCGACCTGGAAGCGATAGCGGCGCTGGCGCGCCAGTCTCGCAATCGAGCCGAAGAAAACAGAAAAGACCGGAACGGACAAGCCGCAGCGGAAGAAGCCAAACAAGCGGGAGAAGCGGAAGGAATGGCAATAGCCGGACAGATAACCCCGGAAGCTGATGCCGTGCCGGTTGTTTATCCAGCGGGACAATCAATGAAGCCGATTCACGCTGGCCATGCAGCGTTGTACTTACGCATAATGGCAGCACTGCGCGAAACGGGACTCATCGATCAACATCCCGAAGCCATTGCACTGGATGTAAAGCCTGCTGAACTCAAGCAACGCTTGCGTGCGACTTTGCGTGGAATAGACGTGAACGGCTGGGTGGAGAAACTGCCGCAAGCCAGCTGGATGGATATCGCTTACTTGCTGTCACCGCAAGCAGCGCTGCTGAACGAGCATGTGCTGGCGCACGCGGACGCGCTGCAACGGTCAACCGCTACGAGCACAGGAAGCAACCGGCAGCAATGGCAACAGCGCTTATGGCAAGCCAGCCTGAATTATCTATTGGCTAAAACAGAAAGTGAGATTACTCCGGTGAGTTATCTGCGAGCGCTGGCGCGCGGCGTGTCGAATCAAGCCGATCCCCAAGCAACTTTGCGTGCTTGGTATGAGGCGCTGGAACAAAACAAAACTTCCGCAGTGATTCATACTTTATTGCAGACAATTGTAGAAGCATCGGCTGTGCCGTTGCGCATGGATGAGGAGAATAAGGAAAATCCGGATTCAAACCGGTTGATGGTTGGGATGGAAGGAAATGCCGTAACGGCGCAAGAATCGCCGTTGCTGGATTGGGATGCTTTGCTGCATCGAGCGCAGTCAACGGATGATGTGCGCGAAGAGATTTATATCGAAAATGCCGGGCAGGTTTTGGCTGCGCCGTATTTGCCGCGTCTTTTCAGCATGCTGAAACTCGTTGAGGATGGCGCATTCATTGATCGTCATGCCGCCGAGCGCGCGGTGCATTTGTTGCAGTTCATGGTGAACGCGCAAACCCGGTCACCGGAATATCAGTTAACACTGAACAAGATTTTATGCGGAGTGAAGACGGGTATTCCGATTTGCGCAGAAATCGGCATCAGCGCGCACGAGCAGGAAACGATCGAAGGATTGATTCGCGGCATGATTCAGAACTGGAAAACCATCGGCAATACTTCCATCAGCGGATTGCGGGAAACGTTCCTGCAGCGCAAAGGCAAACTGCAACTGAAAGAAGACGGGATGTGGTATTTGACGGTGGACCCCGGGGTGTTTGATATGCTGCTGGACAGCTTGCCGTGGAGTTTTTCCGTCATCAAACACGGTTGGATGGAGCGGGCGGTTCATGTCACCTGGCGCTGATCAATTGGATGTGTCTTCTACTGAAAAAATACCGGCCATGGTGGAAAGCGATGCCAATGCAGCGGCACTGGAAAAGGAAATAGCCTGGTTCAAGGCGGTGCTGGCGGCGCGTTGCGATATTTATTTTTGCCGGGAAAGCGCAATCCAGGATATTCACCTGTTACCGCCGCCAGATATTGTTGCGGAGCAGTCGGAGTATGCACGCCTGGTACGGGATTACGAGATGGGCTTCGATGAGCGGCTGATCGTCATCCTGGCGCTGTTGCCGCACATTCAGCCGCATGTGCTGGATACATTTTTGCTTAGTAACCAGGAAACCGCGCGCGGATTCACCGAATTCGGCGGGTGGAAGGGAAAGGGACACAGCGGCTTTTTGCCGACGTGCGAAACGGCTGTTTTCATTCTGGCGGGCGATAGTCTGGCAAGACGTTTTGATGTGATGCGCTTGTTTCAACCGGATCATTATTTGTGTAAGCAGCAGATTATCAAGGTGGAGCACAGCGCGAGCGATGAGCCGTTTTTGAGCGCCATGCTGCTGATGACAGTCGAGTATTTGAACCGGCTGACGTTGGGGCGGCATGACAAACCGGACTATGGCGTCAACTTCCCGGCCAAGTTGATTACCACCTCGCTGACTTGGGGCGATCTGGTGCTGGACCCGGAGGTGATGGATGAAATCGACAACATCAATACCTGGCTGCGGCATGGGCAAACCATCTTGCAGCAGTGGGATTTGGGCAAAAACATCAAGCCGGGTTATCGCGCTTTGTTTTATGGCCCGCCTGGAACCGGAAAAACTTTGACGGCGACCTTGATCGGCTCAAGCGCCGGTGTCGATGTGTACCGTATCGATTTGTCGATGGTGGTCTCCAAATATATCGGTGAGACTGAGAAGAATCTCGCCAATGTATTCGATCAGGCAACCAACAAACACTGGATTCTTTTCTTCGATGAAGCGGATGCGTTGTTCGGAAAAAGAACGCAGACCAGCAGTTCGAACGATCGCTACGCCAACCAGGAAGTGTCGTATTTGCTGCAGCGAGTCGAGGATTATCCCGGTGTGGTGATCCTAGCGACTAATTTGAAAGCCAATATCGATGAAGCGTTTGCACGGCGTTTTCAAGCCTCGGTGCATTTTGCCATGCCGGATGCCGATCAGCGGCTGCGCTTGTGGCAAGGGATGTTTGCCGGCAACCGGCTGCTTGCGGCGGATGCCGATTTGCAAAAGCTGGCGGAGAATTATGAATTATCAGGCGGCGCGATTACCAACGCGGTGCGC
>CAYQZF010000153.1:0-6528 GCA_964421895.1 uncultured Nitrosomonas sp.
GAGGCAACGGCGCGGGTAAGAGCACCTTTTACCGCACCCGGCTCGCGCCCAGCGGCTTATCGTTTGTGAATGCGGATATCATCGCTAAACTGCTGTATCCGCAAGCGCCCGAGGAGTATAGCTATCATGCCGCCAAACTGGCGGAACACATGCGCCTGCAACTGCTGCGGCAGGGCCGTAGTTTTTGTTTTGAAACCGTATTCTCGCATCCGTCGAAAATCGACTTTGTTGCACAGGCAAAAACGCTCGGTTATGAAATCGTTTTGGTGTTCATTCACCTGTGCGACCCAGCGCTCAACCAAGCGCGTATCGCGCAACGCGTCAGCGAAGGCGGTCACCATGTGCCGGATGACAAAGTCATTAGCCGGATTCCCAGAACGCTGAAGCTGATCAAAAAGACGCTACCGCTGTGCGATCAAGTGTATATCCTCGACAATTCCCGCGCAGATAACCCATTTCAACAACTGGCTGCGATTTGCAACGACCGTATCACTTTCCGGCATGACGTTATGCCTGATTGGTGTCAGGAGTTGCTGCTTGATATGGAAGTGGACGGATAGTATGCCGGTCAGCACTTTGACTAGCGATCATGAAATACCACAAAACCGTCTCATCCTGCTCGGCGCGAGCAATCTGACGTTGTCGTTGCGTCTGGTCATCGATCTGATGCAGCAGCGCCTCGGCTCACCAAGTGAAGTTTTTGCGGCGGTGGGGCATGGGCGGGCGTACGGTATTTTCAGTGAAGCGGTGTGGCGCGGATTGCCGGGAATTGCGGACTGTGGGTTGTGGCGGCGGTTGAGTGCGATGGAGTCGCGCTCAACCTATGCGCTGCTGACCGACATCGGCAACGATATTGTGTACGGTCTGATGCCGGAGCAGATTTTGCAGTTGGTGGAACGATGTGTCGAACAATTGCAGCGGCAGTCCGCGCGGATCGTCGTGACCGGTTTGCCGATGGCTTCGATCGATTGTCTGTCCGAGCGGCGCTACATCTTTTTCCGCAATCTTTTTTATCCTTCCTGCCGGTTGTCGCGCAATGAAACGATCAGCCGCGCTTGGGCGGTGCATGAGGGATTGCAGGAGATGGCGGCGCGCCGCAAGTTTATACTGCACGAGCAGAAGTCCGGGTGGTTCGGCTGGGACGGCATTCATGTTCATTACTGGCAGCGCGAGGCGTATTACCGCGCTATCGTGCAGCGGCTTCCGGATTCCGGCGGCAAACCGGAATTTTGCGATGATCAACGGAAATTTTTTCTGAGCTGGCGGCAGCGGCCGGAATTCGCGTTTAAGACGCTATTCGGCCGCGCCGTATACCGCCCGCAGCCAAGCGGTTTACTGGCGGATAGCTCGCGAGTTTACAAATATTGAGAAAACTGGCCGGATAGCGCCACGAGAACGAAGGCCACGGCATTTTTTCCATTAAAAGCGCGTTTGACAGCCCATCTGGCATTCAGTATATTCAGCGCAGAAAAATTGCGTTGATTTATAATCGTATCCTGCCTTAATTCTCTCTATTCGAGCTTTCTTATATGCGTATCGTTGTCACCGGAATGGGGATTGTCTCACCGATCGGCACGGGCATTGACCCATTCTGGAAAAATGCAGTAGCCGGTATAAATGGAATCGTAAACATTCAGAGCTTTGATCCCGCCAAGCTGCGCTCGCGGATCGCCGGTGAAGTCAGCGGCTTTGATCCGGCAGCTTTTTTATCCGCCAAGCAAATCGAACAAACTGATCGCTTCACGCAACTGGCACTGCACGCCGTGAATCAGGCGATGGCGGATGCTGGTAGTCTGGAAAGCTACGAGCCGCGAAAGCTGGCAGTCAGCCTGGGGTCGGGCATGGGTGGTTTCTCGACATTCGAATCATCCGCCGCGCGCAGGTTTCAAAGCAAATCCGTGCCGCCTTTTACCGTTCCGCGCATTATGGCCAATTCTGCTGCTGCGTGGATTGCGACCAAATACGGACTGAAGGGCGCCAACCTGACGACCAGCACGGCGTGCTCGTCCGGCGCCAATGCGATTGGCATGGCGCTCGATCTGCTGCGCAGCGGCAAAGCCGACGCTGTAGTGACCGGCGGTGCGGAGGCCTGCGTGCTGCCGTTGACGATGGCGGGCTTTGAAGCCTTGTTTGCCTTGTCCACCGGTTTTAATAACGACCCGGCGCACGCTTCGCGGCCCTTCGCCAAAGGCCGCGACGGTTTTGTCATGGGTGAGGGCGCGGGCATTCTGGTTCTGGAGCGGGAAGACGCCGCGCAAAAACGCGGTGCGAAAATTTATGCCCGGCTGGCTGGCTACGGCTGTGCTTGCGACGCGACGCATATCGTCGCACCGGATATCGACGGCCAGGTTGCTGCGATGCAGGTTGCGCTTGAAGACGCCGGCATGACGCCCGCTCAAGTGGATTACATCAACGCCCATGCCACCTCGACACCGCTCGGCGATGTCATTGAAACCAAAGCGATCAAGCAATTGTTCGGCGAGCGCGCACCGGAAATCCCGATCAGCGCCACCAAATCGATGATCGGCCACAGCATCGGCGCTTCCGCAGCCATCGGCAGTATCGCCGCGATCATGACGCTGCAAACCGGCACGATACATCCCACGATCAACCTCGCCGAAGCCGATCCGGAATGCGATCTGGATTACACACCCAACATCGCGGCGCAGAAGAAAGTGCAGACCGCGCTGTGCAACGCCTTCGGCTTCGGCGGTAACAACGCCAGCATTGTTTTTACAACTCTATAACACAAGGTGCCAACAGACATGGATACAGCAGAACTCGAAGCGAAAGTCATCGAATTTATTGCGTCAAAAGTTGAAAATGCCGACGCTTCCACCATCACCGCCGCCTCCAAATTCGACGAACTCGGACTCGACTCGATGGACACCGTGCAACTGCTGTTCGACGCGGAAGACGCCTTCGGCGTCACGTTCGACGGTGAGGAAGTGAAGAATCTCCGCACGGTGGGGGATATCATTACTTATATTAGTGAGCATCCGCCGGAAGGGAAGGGTTAACGATAGGGAGGTGTTTTTTTGTGATTATTCATGCAATTTGTGGATCAAAACAAGTCAAATATAATGACAGCTGAATCTGTCAATTGGTTTAAAGCCATAAAGGGATACCATGAACAATTCCATATTAGATTTCATTTGTGACGTAAGAGTTTGTGTCATTTCGCGCATCTAATTCTAGTCATACGGCTCAACGTACGCTGTCTTGAACCTCTCGTCTCACTAGAAATAAGTTAATGGCTAATACTCCGTACAAAGTTTTCCTGTCGCATGGTTCAACAGATGGATGGGTTGCGCGTCAACTATCCAAGGAGATCAAAGCTCTTGGAGCCGCAACTTTTCTCGATGAAAGTGATATTCCTAAAGGAGGAAACTTTAAAGAGATTATCCGCCAAGAAATTACAGCCTGTGAAGCTTTTAGCGCTGTTTACGCCATGGTCAGCCCAACGTTCCTGGGTTTGGAGTGAAGTTGGTGCTGCGTGGGGTCAGAACAAGCCAATTTTGGGTGTGCTTTACGGTTTAACACCAAAGAAATTCGATACAGTCAGTGGCGGCAAAGCCATGTTCGAGGATATTAATGTCTTGGATCTCAATGAAATGGAGAAATATTTCTCGGAGCTTCAATATCGAGTGGAGGGTCGCAAAAATGACTAAGATCTTTATCAGTTACAGCTCAAGCGATCACGAGTACGCACAATCCCTAGCGGATGAATTACAAAAACAGAATTACGACGTTTGGGTAGATACTGAAGTTCAACCTGGCTCGGACTGGAAAGCTGAAATTACTCAAGCACTTCAGTCATCAGATGCATTTGTGACGATCGTATCTCCTGAAAGCATCGCGAGGCGAAATTCCCTTATTGAATTAGGCATGGCATGGGGCCTTGGGAAAACGATAGTTCCTGTACTTGCTCCTGGCGCATCTATTTCCGATATGGAGCTGCCTTTAGCCCTACAAGAGACAACGGTCATTGAGGCCAAGCAAAGTACACCCTCTGAAGTGGCCTCCTATGTAGGCAGCGCCATGAAGGACGAAGTATGAAGGCTCTTATGCAGCATAACGCTGTGGTGGTCAACAGGGATGCCCAAACGGCTGGCTTTGCCACCTGCTTGGACCTGCTACCTTCGATGTCAGACCTTTCCATAAATATAGGAGGCGCATATGCCAGCAACAAATGAAAGCATCGTGAAATCAGCTGAAGCCGAATGGAATTACTGGGGAAACTCAATCTGGAATTTACCAAAAAAATATAAAAAGATCGGGCATAGAGACGACGAAGATATTTATGCTCAATACGTAATTGATAAATACTGTTCGGTTGGTGGAGGATCACCATCGCTATCAGATATCCAGGATGATCGCTATGCTTGGTCCGCTGTAGGCATGTCTACTATTATGAAAAATGCCGGTTTTATAAAAAAAGAGTTTCCTTTTGCTCAAAGTCACTCGGTATATATACGAAAGTTCATTGCATCCCGAATTTCAAAAGACAAAACAGCAATCTATTGGGGCTATCGCCTAGGAGAGTCGGGTGGGGAACCCGCAGTAGGAGATCTTATTGGTTATGCTCGTGGCAAAGGAATAACTGCAGATAAAGCAGCGAAATATTTCGACAAAACAGATTGCTATGAGAGCCATATAGATGTAGTTGTAGCCGTCCGTACAACTGAGATCGACGTCATTGGAGCTAATGTTCTGGATTCGGTAACCAAAAAAACTCTCAAAATTAGCAATACTGGACATATCGAAGATTCAGAGCATTTTTGGTTTGTTACTCTTAAACGGCAGCAAACCTAACATCGTGCTCAACCGGAGCGTGGTTACAACGCGGTTTTATTTTTCAACTTTCCGTGCCGCGTCAGGTTAGCTCTACGTTAAGTTGCATGGGATATGCTTTTTACCCTGAATTTGCTAGAAGCAAGGCTGAATTTATTGGTGCAGCTGTTCTGTATTGACGCCTGGATCTTCTGTCGGATGGCTGGGCGAGTGGGGCCGATGTGTTCAGCGGATGCAACGCACCGCAACCGGTAAATTCAGCGTAATCGAGATTTGATCGGCGGTTATTACCACCGAATCCAATCGGATACCTACACTCAGGCAGGCCCGGTCTCCCAGCGATAAGCCGATTTGGCGGGTTTTTTGCCAGAGTTGCGCGGCAATCTCCGCTTCTTCGGCGGTAAACGGCACAATGCGCAAACCCAAAGCTTCTAGATCTTCCCGCATTCCTTTGACATCGACAGCCGCTGCGATTGATTTTTGCACGACCTCCGCCCAATTGACACTGGAAATGATGGCTTCCGGCAAAGCCGTTTCAACCTGATCGCAGCCGGGCTCATTTTGCAGAAAAGCCAGTAAAGCGGAAGCATCTAGAATTACCATCATTAAGTGCTTTCCTGTTTTGCTTCTTCTCGCCGTTCGGCAATCAATTCCTCAGACAAGCTGGTAGTTTGCGGTAAGTGAGCGAATCGGCTTTTGAGTCTTTGTTTGATCGTTTCTGCTTTTTCCAGAATCAAGCGGCCATCTTCCATGCGAGCGATCAAGCTGTCTCCGGATTCAAATCCAAGCGAACGCCTGAGTTGCGCCGGAATCACCAGTCGCCCTTGGAGATCGAGCTGCACCTCGGTTTGTGTCATTAATTTTGCCATAATGTTGAATATTATGGCACGATTGTAAAAGGAGTGCCATTTTGATGGTTTTTATTTGTTAACTGCTTTCAAAAGGAAAATAACCATGTCTACCCATACCATTCGCCTTCATCGCGTGCTCCGTGCACCACCTGAGAGAATTTACCGGGCTTTTCTGGATGCCGATGCGATGGTCAAGTGGCTACCGCCGCACGGTTTTGCCGGCAAGGTGCATCATCTCGATGCGAAAGTGGGCGGTAGCTATAGGATGTCCTTTACCAACCTCAGCACTGGCCACAGCCATTCGTTCGGCGGTGAATATCTGGAATTGACGCCGTTTGCGTGCATCCGGCATACGGATCGGTTCGATGATCCGAACTTGCCGGGGGAAATGCAGGTCACGATTTCGTTAAAACCGGTTTCTTGCGGCACCGAGTTGAGCATCGTGCAAGAAGGCGTACCGGCGGTGATTCCGGCTGAAGCCTGCTACCTCGGCTGGCAGGAATCGCTCACATTGCTCGCGCTACTCGTTGAAGCCGAGATTCCCGGCTGATTTCATTGAAACTACCCTCGCTGACTTTTTATTGAGATAAGCACGGAGTGACCATGCTGTACCAGCATCGGGTAACCGTTTTTCCGGTTTTGATCCTGTTGTTGGTATTGCTGACCGGTTGCGTCCATCGGCCGTTTGTCACGGCACCTTATCCTCGCTGGGGAGAAGAAATTGTGATCGGGTCAGGCGGCGAGGAACCGCTGATTCTACGCACCTTGTCACCGCCGCAACCCGGTCAAGCATCCGCTTGTGTGTTGCTGGTGCACGGTATGAACGAGCATATCGGGCGCTACGGCGAGGCGGCGCGTTTTTTCTCGCGGCGCTTTTTTGTGG
>CAYQZF010000154.1:0-6406 GCA_964421895.1 uncultured Nitrosomonas sp.
TCTACCTGCTGCAACACAAATTAGGCACCAAACAAGAATTCCACGTCATCTCCGCCTACCGTTCACCTGCCACCAACGCCAAACTGGCTCAACAAAACGGCGGCGTCGCCAAGAATAGCATGCATACGCACGGCAAAGCCATCGACATCCGCCTGCCTGGCCGCAGACTTTCCGATATCCGCGCGGCTGCCATGTCGCTGCAAATGGGCGGCGTCGGTTATTATCCTTCCTCCAATTTTGTTCACTTGGACACGGGAAATTTCCGTTATTGGTAGCGGAAATTTCCTATCGGCTGTGGAGCCGGTGGGCCGATTGAATAAATGAACATTTTGAACCCGATTTCAACACAATTCGAACGAGCGCAATAGTTAGCGGCTGGAAGCATTCGGCTGATTGGCCCATTTATTGAGCATCGCCACCAACAGATTCATATTGACCGGTTTGGCAAGAAAGTCGTCCATTTCGGACGCTAAGCAGCGTTGGCGGTTCTCCTCGAACGCATTGGCTGTCAAAGCAATAATGGGTAAATGCGCTTTCCCGTTCTTGCGTTCCCATTGACGAATTTTTTCTGTCGCTTGATAACCATTCATTACCGGCATTTCGCAATCCATCAGCACCAGCGCGGCCTGCATTCCCTGCATGACCGCATTCACCGCTTCTTGTCCATTTGCCACCACTCTGCAGCGGTATCCCTGATTTTCCAACAAAGAGACGATGACTGTGCGGCTGATTGCATTATCCTCCACCACCAAAATTAGCCCCCCTTGCGGAGAAGTTTTTCTGACCGCTACTTCACCGCTAATGCCGGTATCACTTGCGGCAAGATTGCTCTCATCGCCGGTGTTAACCGGATTAGCGCGGATCCGGAACCATATTTTCGTGCCTTTGCTTTCCTGGCTTTCGAATCCGGCGCTCCCGCCCAGCAATCTGGCCAAATGGTGCACGATGGAAAGTCCAAGACCGGTACCGCCGTATTGCCGGGTTGTTGAAGCATCTACCTGGGAAAAAGGCTTAAACAACCGATCGTGCTTGTCCGCAGGAATACCGATGCCGCTATCGGTTACCCTAAACTCCAGCAGCGTTTCTGCTGATGCGCTTTTGAGTTCGCGCGCTTCGATGTGCACGGAACCTTGCGGCGTAAACTTGATGGCATTGTTGACCAGATTAACCAGCATTTGGCTTATTCTGACCGAATCGGAACGGTATTGCATGCGCGCTTTCCCGTGCCACAACACATCGAGCGCCAGCCCTTTCATGTTTGCACTCTCGGCAAATAGCGCCGCCGTTTCCAGCATCAGTTGTTCGGGGTCAAAAATATGGCTTTCCAATTGGATCTGTCCAGCTTCAATTTTGGACAAATCAAGGATGTCGTTGAGTATAGTCAACAAGTTCTTTCCGGAAGTCATGATCACCCGGGCATAATCCAATCGCTCGTTATCTTTGATGTCCGGCCTTTGCAGCAGATAGGCCATGCCTAGAACGCCATTCAGCGGCGTGCGGATTTCATGCGACATGGTCGCCAGAAACTGGCTCTTGGCTAAATTGGCCGATTCCGCCGCAACCTTAGCCTGCCGTAGTGCTTCGCTGTTCGCACGTAGTTGTGCCGTCTGCTCATCGACAGTTTCCTGAATCAGCAGGGTGCGACCCGTTGTGACTAACATCAGCATTTGCAACATGCTGGCCACGAGCAACCCGGCGAAGCAAAGCGCCCAAGCTTGCCATGGCCGGTGCGCATTCAGCCAATCCGCATCTGGAAAAACGATTAATTCCCAGCTGCGATCCGCCATCATCAGCGTCGTCTGCCAATCGAGATTGGTATTCGGTGCAATGCCTGGTGCTGAACTGAACAACAATTGGCTATCGCGTTGCTCGGCGGAATCTCGCAATTGAAAAACAATACCTGGCGCTGCGACACTGCCGAGGGCGGAATTGACCATATCGGGAATTTTCAATACGCCCACCGCAAAACCGATAAATTCCGGTGGATGCTTCAGGCTGTTCCGGTCAAAATTCTGACGGTGAGCGGGATGCAGCACCAATATGCTCGCCTTATTGTGCTGATCCTGCACCAGATTGATCATGCCAGTGGCCGCCGGTCGGCCGGAATGCCGGGCGCGGTCGATGGCTTCCGCCCGGATGGGATTGGAATAAATATCGTATCCGACTGCATTCCGGTTGCTTTCAAGCGGCGTGATATAGGTCACGGCGATATACTCCGGGCGCTTGCTGGCAACGGTTAACTTGCCCTGGGCATTCATCTCGGTTATGCGGAACGGTTTCCCGCGAGTATTTCCGGATTGGGCTCGCTCGAAGTGCGACCGGTCCTGTTCCCGTACCAAATAATTGTAGCTCAATCCTGCAATGCCTTGAGATTCCTGTAATATTTCTTGGGTAAAGTAATCGAATTGGCGGAAGCTCATGTCCGGATTCAGTTCCATCAAACGCCGCAATGCCGATAGCGTTTCGTTGTAGGCATTGAAACGCTCCTGTAACTGGAAAGCAATGTTTTGCCCGATACTTTGAATTTCCGCTTGCTGCTGCCTGTTTTCGAGTTTCGATGCGTTAACGAATCCCATCACGATCAACACCACCAGAATCAGCGTAATGGGGGCAATAACAGTCTTTCTCGTTTTCCAGTAGGATTGCTTACCAAGAAAAGCCAGTAACAACGGTGCGAAGACGAGCACCCCAAAGGTATCGCCAGCCCACCAATTCCACCACGACCAGGAGATATCGGCTGTGCCGATAGCACCGGAAAAAAACAACGTCAGCTGCGCGACACTGGTTGAAATCACGCATGCCAACGGACCACCCAACAGAAAAAAGGTGAAGATCTCTTGCTCCCGCATCAAAATCCGCCAGCGGTCCTGAACGAATCTGCGAACAAGCCAAGCTCCTATGGCGGCTTGCAGCATCGCACCCATGCCTAACAACGCGGCAATCAGAATACTATTCTGCGTGAGATCGTTGTGACTCCAAGCAACCCAGACATTGAGCCCCAGCGAACCGATCCAGATGCCCGGTAACAAGCGGTAACCCGACATCAGCGTCAGTGCCAGCGCCAAACCGGCTGCAGGAAACACCGGACTCGCATACCCCGGTGGAATTGCTAGCAACAATCCCAGGAAACCTAATAGGGCATAGCCCATAGCCGCATACACATTGTGCCGTATGATTCTCAAAGACAATTCAGCTGAAGTTTGGATTTGATCCAGCATGCGGATAACGATTTGTTATAGAAGAAGGTTTCGCACAACCGATGGCGGACTAGACCATAGGTACGGCGTGATTATATGTTAACTGCTAGACGTTTTTCCGATTGCGGAAATAATGACAGACTTTGGAGGGTATTCTCCGGAAATAATTGTCCAGCCGGTTGATTGGGATCTGTTTATCGGACGGTGCGGTGAATCTTGGTTGATCACAATTTTATGATGGTTTCTGGGCGTGTAACCGTGTAACTTGATCGCATTAGATGTGCTTTCAGTTCTATCGGCAATAGTCAGCGGTTCTCGATTCGATACGCTGAAATCGGACTCAGGATATATTCGCTGGCACCGACACGGCTAGCCGGATTGCCCCAATCGTAGGTATACCGCAACCCGGTCCAAGGCACGCCGAGGCGGTAGCGGAAATCATTGAAATAGAGATTTTTGTAAAACATTGGATAGTCGGCGATGTTCTTCACCGCTGGAACTTTATCTTCGGCAAATTTGAGCTGACAACTGACATCGCCGATTTCCGGATCAACACACGGCCGGAATACATCTGCCGGATCGACCCACAGCTCGATAAACACCTCGTAATGCCAGCCCGGATTGAGTCCCAAATATTATTTCAGCCTCTGATTGAGATCCCCGTTCGAATTATTTCTTACAAAATACAGTAGATGCGAAACATGCTTCAAAGTCGCCATCGGCTACGGCTCCGCCGCCTAATCCTGGGGTAATGGGGCTCATGCGCAACAGCAAAATTGGCCAGGGCATTACCCCTTCCATTTCGCTTAAGAAAACCTCCCGGCGTGTCCGGCATTTCTTGTGATTGTAATCAAGATCTGCAAAGCTCGATAGGCGTGATAGGGCATTTATAGAAATGTTAGCAGGAACACCATCATCCCAAACTCGCGATTTATTCAGCGGTTCCATAAGTCAAACCCATCAACAATACTTAAACGGTTAGATCTTCCAGTGTTTCGGATGGAATGAGGACATTGTTCACATCGGGGTTCTGGAACATAAGAGCCTCTGGCAAACCAATGTGAACCAGCCCCAAAGTATGACCAATTTCATGTGCAAGGAGTACGAGGCGATTCCGGATATCGCCGCCAAACGAAAACTCCGTGTCGACCCAACACAATCGTCTGCTGCTAGCAGCTATGCCTCTGAACTTCTGATTTCTGGCAACGCGCAAGCGATGAATTAAGAACATATTTATATGTAATTGGAGAGCAGTCGACTCTCCAAAGAACTCGGATTCCTTGAAGATCTGTTCTGATCCTCGAGGAATGATCCCTTTCTCTTCATCATCGAGAATAAACTGAGCCTCAAAATCAACGCTTCTGCCATTGATTGTATCGATATTTCTTTCCAAACCAAGCTTAAACTTAAGATTAGTTTGCGATTGATAGATACTGTTCAAGCCTTGCACTAATGCAGCTCCAGCACCAGCTTGTACCTGTGAACCACGACCACGCGCGTCCCTTACGAAGTGAAAGTTGACTGTCACGCTACCAGATGGTCTTACAATCAGTGCACACCGTTCCGTCAAATTGCCATTAACGAAAAAGGACAGAAATGTCTTGCCATCCGACACGCCGGTTACGGTCAAAATTGTGCCTGCGCTGGTGACGCTCTGGCTCAATATCCGTGCGATATTCTGGTCGTCGATGGTAAAGCGGAGCAACCCCAAATTTCCAGCCGAAACGAGCAGGCTCTTACTTCCTCCTAAGGGTACCATTTGAGATAGTGGGCCATTGCGATCAATGATATACTTTCTATTTTTACCGCTCCCGAATGGCTTTAAACGCTCCTTGCTGAATCCGCCGAGAACCTCGGTCGACTTCACGCTGAAGATACCGACTTCGTCTTTAGGTCTAGCATTACGCTTGAGAAACTCCTCGCGCAGTGCTCGAATGGTGCGTCGGCTCGGAGAGACAAGTCCATCTGGAATAAAGAAGGCTTTGAGTTTAGTCAATTGGAAGATTTTGATGGCCTCGGTCATACGCTCAAAGTCGGCACCGGCGGCAGTCCCATCCTTCTCGTCGAGTGACCCAAATGCACCTCCGTTTTCAGGAGATATGCCGTTAAGCAGTGTTTTTACTGTTATGATATCGTCAGCGTGGTTGTCACCAGAGATTCCAACGCTACCCAGAATTTCAAAGGCTACAATGGTAACTTCTTTTAGTGTGAACATAGAATATTCTTGTCAACGGTCATAAGAACTTGCATATATGAGCAATAAACTCCTTATTTGTTAAAGTTCATTATACACATGCCGGATATTTAAGAAAATTGCTATGGAACAATCAAAAAAGGATCAAGTTCTGTGTAAAAGCACAATAAAAATACTAATGATGATTTAGCAATTTAACCTGCCGCACCCCGGTGAATTGATCAAAAGAACGTACATCGATCCGTTCGATGGTATTTCTGCCAATCAAATCGCCAAGCGGTTGGGTGTGGCGGTTAGCACCTTTAATCGCTTAATTAATGGTGTTTCCGATATTTCATCGGAAATGGCGATCCGGCTTTCTAAAGTACTGGGTAGATCACTCGAAAGCTGGTTATTGCTACAAAATCACTACGATTTGTGGAAAGCGCGTCAAGCCGTGAATACCGATGATCTTGATCTGGAACTGATTAAATTTGAAGCCGTTTAAGCGCATTCTTCTTCATTAATAACTCACCCCATACTGCTCCCGGTACCGCTGCACCGCTTGCAAATGTTGCGACAGCTCCGGGTGATGGTGCAAATACGCTACCAAGTCGTCCAGATCGATGATCGGCGTAACCGTCAGACCGTGCATTTGCTGCACTTCCTGCACTGCTGATAGTTCCCCGATACCACGTTCCATACGGTCGAGTGCGATGACCACGCCACCGGGCGTTGCGCCTGCATTTTTGATCAGTTCAACCGATTCGCGCACCGAAGTACCAGCGGAGATGACATCGTCGACGATCAGCACCCGTCCTTGCATCGACGCACCAACCAGCACGCCGCCTTCACCGTGATCTTTGGCTTCTTTGCGGTTGAAGCAAAATGGATAGTTCTTACCCATTTCAGCAAGCGCGATAGCGATGGCGCTGACCAACGGGATACCTTTATACGCCGGGCCGAATAAGAGATCGAACGGAAGCTCGGCAGCCACAATCGCTTTGGCGTAAAATTGCCCGAGTTTGCGCAAGGC
>CAYQZF010000155.1:0-6390 GCA_964421895.1 uncultured Nitrosomonas sp.
ATTGAAAAGGGTCAGGCTCAGGAATCTGCGGGTATGAACAATATTTCGCAAGGAGGCGGTAAATAATCGATAAGGCATTTAATCGATTCGATTGATGATGGATTTGCCACCGGATATGCAAGAAAGAGTGGTGTGCTCAATTACAGCCGCCATCAAGTATGAAATACCAGCCAATATCTTACTGGCGATAGCCGAAAAAGAGGGCGGCAAACCAGGTCAATGGGTGCGTAACAGTAACGGCACTCATGATGTTGGCTCAATGCAGTTTAATACCTCATATCTTCAGGATTTATCCAAATATGGCATCACGCCTGATCATGTAGCAAATCCCGGATGTTATGCCTATGATCTGGCCGCATGGCGTGTGCGGCTACATATCAAAAATGATAAAGGCGATATCTGGACTAGAGCAGCTAATTATCATTCGCGTATTCCTAAATATAATGCAAAGTATCGCGCTGATTTGATGGCCAAAGCCGTTAAATGGGCAGATTGGCTAGAAAATCGCTTTATCACGAAAAACAATAAAACACTTGGCGTTCTTATGGATTAATTCGATTCTATATGCGTTATCCACAAATTCCGTGGAAAAGGTTGTGAATACCAGGCTTATGTTACGTATAGTAATATTAAGGAAGCCTTGAATAAGTCGCCGAGCAAGATGAGGTGCAAGGCAGGCGGAGCACAGAAAACGAGACATATCAGATAGATAGGCAAGTTTTCGAGCACCGCCTAACGTAGTAATTCGCTTGCACAGACACTTATTCAGGGCATCCTTAATTACTTTTGCCTTAATTAAAGGCGATTCTGTGATTATGATTATTGACAGTAAATTATGTTTCCATTATATTGGAAATATGGAAATTAATATTGCTATTAAAGCTCTAACTGCCCTAGCTCATGAAACTCGTCTGACGGTATTCAGAGTATTGGTTCAGGCTGGAGAAACGGGGGTTGCTGCAGGTCAACTCGCAAAGGAATTAAACATTCCTAATGCAACGCTATCGTTTCATTTAAAAGAACTGACTAATGCGGAGCTGGTAACTGCCCGGCAGGAAAGTCGCTTTATCTATTATTCAGCAAACTTTGAAACCATGAATGCCCTTTTAGGCTATCTCACTGAGAATTGTTGTGCCGGTGTTCCTTGCATTCCCATTGAGGTTTGCTGTGATGAAAAGAATGGCTAAAGAAATTTCCTTTTATTTCACATTACTAAGGAGTCAATACAATGAAACGCTTTCATGTACATATCGCCGTCGATAATTTGCAAGATAACATTCGTTTTTACTCTGCGCTATTTGGAGTAGAACCTGCAGTTACCAAGTCAGATTACGCTAAATGGATGCTGGATGATCCGTATATCAATTTCGCAATATCGGCTACAGGCGCAAAGCCTGGCTTAGATCATGTTGGAATACAAGTTGAATCGGACGAGGAATTAAACGAAATGAATGATCGTTTGGTTCGTGCTGATGTGCCTGCTTCGGAACAAAAAAACGCTCAATGCTGTTATGCCGCATCTAATAAATACTGGACGGTTGACCCGCAAGGCATCGCATGGGAAGCGTTTCATTCACTAAAGACTATCCCTATATTTGGGAAAGACACCTCGATCCCCGCCAAATCGGAATCTTGCTGTGCAGGTTAATTATGAACGTACTTTTTCTTTGTACCGGAAATTCCTGCCGCTCTATCCTTGCTGAAGCTACTTTCAATCATCTTGCTCCCAAAGGTTGGCATGCAATGAGCGCAGGTAGTAAACCGACTGGACAAGTTCACCCTCGCTCGCTTGCATTGCTTGAACGTGAAGGCATCTCAACAGAGGGCTTATTCAGCAAATCTTGGGAAAATTTACCGGAGACTCCGGAAATTGTGATCACTGTTTGTGGTAATGCTGATAAAGAAACCTGTCCAGTTTATTTAGGTTCTGCTTTGCGTACTCATTGGGGTGTTGCTGATCCAGCAAAAGCAACTGGAACAGAAGAAGAAATTAATGCAGCTTTCGAGCGGGCTTATCGCATATTGCGAGCGCGAATCGAGTTTTTCTTTGAATCGTCAATAGAAGAGTTAATTAAAAATAAATCTCCCTCTTTACAGCGGAGACTGGACAACATAGGCGTTTTAAGATTCTAACCATCGCTCATAAGGCGATATCTGCAATTCAAAAACACTGTTTCAATGGGAGCAACCTTGTATGCTGATTGCCATACTAATTTTCGTATTTACACTTGTATTAGTCATTTGGCAGCCTCGCGGCTTGGGTATTGGGTGGAGTGCACTGATCGGCGCAACTATCGCAATGATCTTTGGTGTAATAAATCTAAGTGATATTTCGGTCGTTTGGAATATCGTTTGGAATGCAACTGCGGCCTTCATTGCCATTATTATCATTAGTCTTTTGCTCGATGAAGCGGGCTTTTTTGAATGGGCTGCGCTGCATGTGGGTCGTTGGGGACGCGGCAATGGGCATTTATTATTCGCGTTTATTGTATTACTGGGCGCGGCTGTCTCAGCCCTGTTCGCTAATGATGGTGCAGCTTTGATTCTAACCCCAATCGTGATGGCGATGCTGCTGGCGCTCGGATTTAGTCCGGTTGCTACACTTGCCTTCGTAATGGCAGCGGGTTTCATCGCCGATACAGCCAGTTTGCCATTTGTAGTATCCAATCTAGTTAATATTGTTTCGGCTGATTTTTTTAAGATCGGGTTTGCCGAGTATGCTGCTGTAATGATTCCGGTCAATATTGCTTCAGTAGTAGGCAGTTTGGGAGTGCTTTACCTCTGCTTTCGCCGCAGTATTCCGTCACACTATGACGTAAGCAAACTCAAGGCACCCAATGAAGCAATTCGAGATCTGGCAACATTTCGCGCTGGCTGGGTGGTTCTCGTTTTATTACTTATCGGCTTTTTTGGTCTTGAACCCTTTGGAGTTCCAATTAGCATTGTGGCTGTTATTGGTTCACTGATATTGATCGCGGTGGCGGCGCATGGCCATATCATCAGTACACGTAAGGTAGTGCGTGAAGCACCTTGGCAGATAGTTATTTTTTCCCTGGGAATGTATCTAGTTGTGTATGGCTTGAAAAATGAAGGATTGATTGGATACCTTTCAAGCCTTCTTGATAATTTCGCTAGTTACGGCTTGTGGGGTGCCACGCTTGGCACTGGCTTTTTAGCTGCTTTACTTTCATCCATCATGAACAATATGCCCACGGTATTGATTGGCGCGTTGTCGATCGATGCGACCAGCGCAACAGGTGCGATAAAGGAAGCTATGATTTATGCCAATGTGATTGGCTGCGATCTGGGGCCAAAGATTACTCCAATTGGCAGCTTAGCAACCTTGCTATGGCTACATGTGCTCGCGCGGAAAAATATGGTCATTACTTGGAGATATTACTTTACAGTAGGAATCGTGCTGACTGTGCCCGTATTGCTTTTAACGCTTGCAACCCTCGCTATGTGGCTTAGCATTAAATAAATCTAGCATAATGCAATTTCAGTTTTGTTTAGCAAAATGAGGAAGTCAGGATAAAGAAAAATCGCGTTAGGGATAGGTCCCCTTCACTCCTCTCTGGTAGTTATCTCTAACTAAATAACGGTTCATTCTTCTGATCCTGTCACATAAGGCTGTTTGCACGTTACGCGCAAGATGTGCGTTGTACTACAAAATGTGCCATTTTTCCATCCAACGCCATCTTAGCAAGGGGCCCGCTGCGCACCCCTGTTGCATACCCCCGGCCGTGGCATTCGGCATCGAGCAATCATGCATCACTAAAATGTATCGCCAATGCTAGCCCTAACATCTCTATTAACCATGCATATACACCGATTAGAAAAATATTATACTGCTTCCATAAGTAGGCGTTTGCGTACAGTACCGAAACTCAAATCAGTTGAAAATGGTGTAATTTCTTCATAAACGCATTTAGATAGAGCATCTATTTCATAAGATAGGCGTTGTAGGCCACTCCATTTGGCAGTCTCATTAAGAATAATTCTTGAATTATCTGGGGTCATCAGAGTTTTTGCGTGACTTTCATTGTGATAGAGATCATTTAGATAATTTTGTGTGTTTGCTAGCAAAGATAATTCCCTAAATTTATCAATAGACAGCATTTCATCAGGCATATGCCATATCAATGATGTGATGTCATATGTAGATAACTCAATGCTGTAACTTGAGTCGTTCTTGATATTTTTTAGCATTCTGATGACTTTTTTTGCACCGCCTTGAGTACGATTGTCTTTCATGTTTATTTGATGCATGAACATAAAAGGACTGTTTTTTATGCACTGAGGAACAGTTTTATCAAGAACTTGAATATCACGAAAATATTCATGGCCATATTCCTGATATTTGGATGTGTTATACCAATTTGCTGGAACAACATCTATTTTTCGTTTAAATGATCCACCGGATAAAGCAATAGATTTTGCTCCTCGGGTGTCAACTGTTGCAGCGTAATAACGTGATTTCAAAGATTCTTCACAATCTTTTCGTAATTTAATCATAGCAGATAAACTATCAAAACCACCTGCGTAATTGTAGGCTTTGGGACCGCCTGCATCATATACAAAGAAATCATCATGAATCACTAACAGATCAATGTCACTTCCACGACGAATATGAGTATTGAGCGGTACAGAACCTTGATATCGAAAAACCAAGTTCGTTATAAGAGAACTGCCCAAATGAGTTTTGACACGATCACCTTCTTCTATACTTATGCGCGTGTAGTTAGGATCAACTTCTTGCATAGCACCCAAGGTATAGCGCGTAGCATCTGACTTTCCGCGAGATTCATACAATTCAGATTTTAAAAATGATATTGCATCGTCACCCAAACGGCGGTGACGCATATTTCCAAGCGCTGTCTTATAATTAATCGGCATCGTTTTCTCTTTTCGTAAGTTTCATTTGACCGAATGTCCATCGACCTTTATTGAAATAATCGCCTTCTGCTTCGGTCAAATTTTTGTTAAATCGCAGATCACAAAACCCTATATGATGATTTAAAGGTTCTCCGGCTTTTGGTTCATTTGTATATCTGTAAATCAGTCTATACCCTTCGCCTCCTTCATTTACCAAGGCTGCTACCATGCTATGAGATGCTGATTGTTTTGTTTTTAAAAGTACCGTAATTTTTTCCCAAGTCTGAGTAATAGTAACGCGACCATCCCATTCATAAGTGGTATTTCCATCTGCATCTTTGGTTTCACCTTTACATTCCCATAGGCCTTGGATATTCGGTATATCCAAAAACATACTAACCAAGGGCCATTTCCACATCCATTTATCGAAGGCAAAATGCACTACAATATAAATAGCCCCGGCGGAAAGCGGCCAAAATATAATATTTGGGATCCAATCAGTAAATGAAGTGGTTTTCAAAAAACTGAGCGTTGCTCCCGCCACAAGGTAAATAGCGGCAGCTAATCCACCAGCAATAACACCTAAATACCTTCCAATATTAGTTCGGCTTTTTCCGATAATAGTATATTCGTGTGCTTGCATAAGTTATCCAATTGGGGGATAGGGATCTTTCCCATGACTATCAGATTGCGCAATTTTTCCATCTTTATTATGAATGCGTAATTCAGTTTTTTGGTTTTGACTAACTTGTCGCCCATAATCGATAGCATCAGATTTTTTGTCAAAATGCCCACTGACGCGTTCTGCTCCTCCACGTTTAACATTCCATCCGCCATTAGAATTTGGAACTACATGATGTGTGTCAGGACCTTTTTTAGCCATAATTGTAAATTTCCTTGAAATAATGATTATTGGGTATTTTTTGTATCGCTATACAGAACTTAATATAAATAATATTTTATCGGTTGTCAATAACAAAAAGTATCGCTATAGTAGTATTTTGGATTTTATAAAAAGAAAGGATTGAAGACGTGTCTAGTGCTTTAGGAGACAAAATACGTAAGTTAAGAAAAGAAGTTAAAAAACTGACTTTAGAGGAACTGGCCGAACAAACCGGCTCTAGTAAAGGATACATATGGGAGTTGGAAAATCGGGATACTCGAAAGCCATCTGCAGAAAAATTAATGAAAATAGCAGAAGTTTTAGGGGTAACTTCCGATTTTTTATTAGATGATTCAAAATCCGAGCCTGATGATTCTGTGATGAAAGCGGCACTCTATCGTAATTTTGAAAGATTGGATAAGAATGATCAGCAAAGATTTATGAAAATCATAGTGGATTGGGGAAACAAAAATGAATCTTCCGACTAGGCCACCTGCTTGGGCAAATAAAATATCTAAGGCTCTAGACTAGCAGAGTTAATAAAATTTGATGAGTTGCCATAGTTCACTAGCAAGTTCATCAGGTTGTTTTTTCCAACGCCATTCAGATTCTTTTAAATGCAGCTCAAAGTT
>CAYQZF010000156.1:0-6338 GCA_964421895.1 uncultured Nitrosomonas sp.
TCTCGCTTGCCGCCGCATGCGATGACATCGCGATCCATATCAGGATGGATACCAGCTTGTTTTGAATTATTTTTGGCATATCTCATGTAGAAGCGGCAACCGGCTGCTGTCATCACCCGGCCGAAAAAAATAGAACCGGCTCAGTATAAACAACAGACAAGCTGAAAGCTTTTGTTCTCCGGTTTTGCATTTCCCCGCATTGTCATCCAATTCGAGTTTCAACGGAACAGCGCGCTAGCGATCAGAAGGCGCTGCCCGGCTTAACTCCCAATTTCTTCAGGAACATGGCCATCGGGCAAAATCCTGTGAATGCCGACTGCAACAAATTTGTGCCGACAAAGGCGGTAAACCACAGCCAGTTACTGGAATGAAAATGAGCCAGCAACAAACTCAATAAAATAAAGCTGCCTGCAATTGCCATAACCGCTCTATCCAATGTCATTTTATTCACCTTTTTCCTTTAGCCGGGTAAGGCCCATCAGTTTGAGAATCAATTTTTCATAATAAGGCTCAGTGATACCTTTACGCACTTTGCGCATGAAGTATTTCTCAAAACCGATTTTCGCCAGATGTACCCATTTTCCTTCCGAAGACCATGTGGTATTGCGTGGCGGAATTTGCGGTTGCGCCAGAAAAGCCACGCCGGAATCGCCGAAATCGGCTAAACATAAAGCATTCCATGTTGCCTTGTACGACGGCTCCCTGCCGGACAGCTCTTCGGCAATGTTATGGGCGACCGCGGTTACCATGGACTCGATCATATAACCGGTTTTTGGCGCGCCGACCGGCAGCGGCGTTTTTTCAATCGGTGGAATGGCGATACAGACACCGACGGAATAAATGTTTTTATAAACCTTGTTGCGCTGATATTCATCCACCAGAACAAAACCGCGCGGATTGACCAGACCTTGCGCCTTGACATGGCGCACTGCGTCGACTCCGGTAAAAGCGGGCAGCATCATGGCGTGTTTGAAGGGTAGCTCGTGCTTTTTTTTGTCGTGACCGTCTTCGTCGACTTCGGTCACATAAATCATCCCCGGTTTAATCTTGTCGACCCGGGCATTCGTTATCCATTTGATGGTCTTGTCGCGCAAGGCGCTTTCCAGCAAACCCTTGGTGTCGCCGACGCCGCCCAGCCCGAGGTGGCCGATATAAGGTTCCGAGGTCACGAAAGTCATCGGCACTTTGTCGCGCATTTTCCTTTTACGCAATTCGGTTTCAAGCACCATCAGATACTCATACGCCGGGCCGAAACAGGAAGCGCCCTGAACCGCGCCGACAACGATCGGGCCGGGGTTTTCGATAAATTTGCGCCAGTCTTCCGCGGCAACGGCGGCATGGTCGACATGACAGATCGACGAGGTGTAGCCCTTCGGCCCCAGCCCCGGAATTTCATCGAACGCCAGACGCGGTCCTGTCGCAATGATCAGGAAATCGTAGGCCACGGCAGACTCATCCGCGAGAATCACTTGATTGTTGTCAGGGTCGATGGATGATGCCGCTTTCTGAATGAACGTGATGCCTTTACTTTGCATCACGGGCGCAAGCTCGATTTTTAAAGCTTCCGCCGTGCGCCACCCAGGCGGAACCCAGACATTCGACGGCACGAAATGGAACGTCGGCGAATCCGATATCACGATCACGTCATGATGCTTACCGACAGCTTCCTTCATTTCATAAGCCATCGGCACACCGCCGATACCCGCACCCAGAATAACGATACGCGCCATGTCCGCCTCCTTGAATGTTGTTAAACAACATACCTAGCTATACAGAAATCTGATCGAGGTACTGTTTATTTGTCAATTAAGTATACAACAAAATATTATAATATATATTAAAATTATTTAATAAACATAACTTCTGCTGTAACTATCGTGAATTCAGAGTTAAGTCGATATGCAGGCGCTTTGTTTTGCCATAAATTTCCATGAACTTATTCATTGTGATCGCTCAATGCAACAACCCGATGGGCAGTTTTGGCAAATCTCCAAAGGCCTCGGCTGTGTCAAAAAAATGACACAAAATTACCACCAGCCATTTTTGCTGATAAGTGCGCCGCTACTTACGGTACAGCAAATTACCGCCGCATACAACAGCATATTTCTTATGCGCTTTCTCCTCTTGCAGAAGATCTAGTCGCTCGCCACATCAAAGCCGCCGAGCGCTCCAGTTTCGAGAAAACCAGCCATACGTTTCAGGATATGTACAACCAGTTACGCATTGCAGGCCTGAATTCTTTAAAATACAAACCAACAAAAATCAATGAACTTTCGATGGAGAAAAACATGAACACTCTATACCGTTTACTCATCCTTTCCTTCATCCTGATGCTAAGCGCCTGCACCACGATGTATCTCGAAGGTCTGGAAAAAGTCGGTATCCCCAAACGCGACGTGATGGTCTACCGCGTTGAGAAAGCGCGCGATACGCAACAGGAAACCAAGGAACAATTCAAGTCGGCGCTGGAACAATTCACCGTCGCTACCAATTTTCAAGGCGGCGATCTCGAAGCCACCTACAAAAAACTGAACGATGCGTACGAAGCCAGCGTCAGCAAAGCGGAAGAAGTCAGAAGCCGCATCGCCGATATCGAAAGTGTCTCGGAAGCGCTGTTTACCGAGTGGAAACAGGAAATCACGCAATACAGCAATGCATCGCTGCGGCAAAACAGCCAGAAAAAACTCAATGCCACCCAAGAACATTACCGACAACTGATCGCGTCGATGAAACAGGCGGAAGCGAAAATTGAACCGATTCTCACGGTATTTCACGATCAGGTCATGTACCTCAAGCACAACTTGAATGCGCGCGCCATCGCGTCACTCAAAGGTGAATTGGGTAACATCAAGTCCGACGTATCAGCGCTGGTTTCTTCCATGGAGAAGTCGATCAATGAAGCCAACGCATTCATCAGCACGATGGAAAATAAATGATGCCTATTCCTTACTAGGATTTCACTCATGGCATTAAAACCGACTATCTATAAATTCAAAATCGCACTGACCGACCTTAATCGCCCGTATTACGACACGCTTAACCTGACCATCGCCCAGCATCCGTCCGAAACACTGGAACGCATGATGGCACGCATGTTGGCGTTCTGTCTCAATGCGCAGGAATCGCTGGCATTCACTAAAGGATTGAGCAGCGCGGAAGAACCCGATCTCTGGACGCACAACCCGGACGGCCGGATTGCGTTATGGGTCGATGTGGGTGAACCCGCTCCCGAACGCATCAAAAAAGCCACCCGGATCGCACAAAGCGTCAAAGTGTACAGCTTCAATTCCAAATCCGATGTGTGGTGGATGCAGGAACAAGCCAAATTCAATCCACTGAATGCCGCCGTTTTCCGGTTCCAATGGCCGGATATTCAAGCGCTAGCGAAACTGACGCAACGCACGATGGATATCTCGGTTACCGTTAGTGAGGAATCGGCTTATGTAGCGGCGGAAGCTGGGGAATGCGAGGTGAGTTGGACGGTGTTACAAGCTACCGGCTGATCCCAGCTTGTCATGCAGCAGGTGCTATCTCAAGTTCTCGAGATAGGTTTTGAGCGCCAGCGCATGGCTATGCTCCGTATCCTTCGCACCGTAAACCAGTGTCACTGGACCACGGCGCAGATGCTCGACGAGTTGTCCGACCGCATCCGGATTTTGATCCAATTCCTGAAAGTAACGATTCCTGAATTCATCCCATTTTAACGGATCGTGGCTAAACCACATGCGCAGCGAGGTGCTGGGCGCTATATCCTTGAACCACCAATCGATACGCGCCGAATCTTTGGAAACGCCGCGCGGCCACAACCGATCGACCAGAATCCTGAATCCGTCGCTTGGTTCAGGTAGCTCGTAGGCACGTTTCAGTAAAATGGTCATCGGGTCACCGCGGTAGCAATCTCAGGAATTCTATGGACTCCATTGAACCGGTATGAGTTCTATGTCACAGCAATCCTGATGAAAAAAAGCTTATTCAATCGATACAAACCGATTCGGCAATGTACTGAAAAATCGAATTGACGGAAAAACCGAACCACTGCGGCGAATCCTCATGATGCGCGCCAATCACCTTGCCGGCCGCCTTTTTATCCGGATACAACAGCATCGTGATCGAGCGCGCTTTATCGAGCGTGCAATCAAATTCATACAATGTTTTTATCGCCTGGTGCTCGCCTTTTTGCTTTTCTTCGTAGCTGGATAACACCCAGACTTTCCTGAACTGGTTCTCTTTCCGTACTGTCTCAGTATCGAAATAATGCGCTTCACCCGGTTTCGCCGCAGCATTCAGTTCAATCCACTCGGCTTGCGCGGATGCGGCAACCAGCAGTAAAACTACCAATAAACATTTTTTCATGATGAATCGCTATAATGAATTTGTGTCCGGTCATTTTTTTCCGCGGAATTTCCCCAGTTGCAGATCATCTCCCCCGGATTTGTGACTTTGTCGTGGAAAGCAGTAAGGATCAGTCATTTTGCCACTAAATAGTTTCCACTGTTGATGTTTTCAACTATTCTTAGCATCCAGCAATCCGGCGATACCGGATATTTTCCTCGCTTGGCTTACTGCAAGCAGTATTTGTGTTCAATCAATCTGATGTGTGCTTGAAATTGACTGCTCTTTATGAATGGCTTTAATCTGGAGTTAAATATAATGGAAGAATTGAATCAAGCCTGGGTGATGTTGAAGCTCGGCGGGATCATTATCGTGCCGCTGGGTTTGCTGGCGATTGTCGCGTTGGCGATCATGTTTGAAAAAGCGTTTATCTACTGGCGTTACGCGCGCCTTTCCAGCGATTTGCTGAATCTAGTGGAAACCTATGGTTTTAAATGGAACGATCTGGAAAAAATTCTTTCCGGATTGGATAGCCGCCACTATTACAAGCGTTTCTTTGAAGTGGTGATTTCCAACCGGCATCAGCCGGCGTGGTGGACGGAATCACGAGCCGCCGACGAAGCGCAGATTATCGAAGAAGCACTGGCGCGCCGTCTCTGGGCGCTGGAAACCATCGTCACCGCAGCACCTCTGCTCGGATTGGTCGGTACCGTGGTCGGTATGATGCGCGCTTTTCAGGTCATCGGTAGCGAAGGCGTGGTCAATCCCACCGCGGTGACCGGCGGTGTCGCGGAAGCGCTAATTGCAACCGTGGTCGGCCTGGCCATTGCATTGGTTGCATTGTTCGGTTTCAACTACTTTTCCCGCTTGCAATCGCTGACAATGGACGAAATGGAACGTCTCGGTACGCGGCTGATCGACAACATCCGGCTGGATCAACAAGGCGCCACCGATGAAGCTCCGTAAAT
Organism: uncultured Nitrosomonas sp.; assembly: GCA_964421895.1. GTDB lineage: Bacteria > Pseudomonadota > Gammaproteobacteria > Burkholderiales > Nitrosomonadaceae > Nitrosomonas. The sequence continues at coordinate 5,301 of CAYQZF010000156.1, forward strand.
CGCGTACAGTTCAGAAAGGCAGAATCGAGATCATCCCGATGATCGACGTGATGTTCTTTTTGCTGGCAACCTTCATGCTGGCCTCGCTGTCGATGCAAAATCTGGATTCATTGCAGGTCGATTTGCCCGAAGGACAAGCGGAGAAGCTCAGCGCGGAAAAACCGGCCACATTAACGCTGACCAAGGACGGCAAAATCTATATCAATCAGACCGCGGTCACGCTGGATACGCTGGCCAGCACGCTCAAACCGTTGCTGGCCGATTCCAAGCAAAAACTGATCGTGTCGGCGGATAACGAAGCACCCCAAGGTATTGTCGTGCAAGCCATGCTGCGCGCCCGCTCCGCTGGTGCCCAGCATTTTCTGATCGCAGTCAAACATAAATAACGCAAACTGGCATGGCAAGCTCCCGCTCGAGAGACATTCGCCTATGGTGGCCATTGCCGCTGGCTACGCTCGTCTGGTTGCTGATTATCTGGGGCGTGGGTTTTTTTCTGTCCATGCCGGAAGTAAAAATCGAAACGCCGCCGCCCGTCGCCGCCAGCTTTATCGATCTACACGAAGACGAGAACGCCACCAGCTCGATGCCGGCTGCCGCACCCAGCCCGCCCCCGCCGCAACCGGAGCAACCGAAAGCTGCGGAAGAGCCGAAACCAGCATCAAAAACATTGCCCAAGCCCGCACCGGCACCATCAACGCGGCCGCAAACCAAACCCAAGGCAGCAGAGAAAGCTGTTAAACCGAAAGCCCCAATCCCGGCAAAAGAAGTTGCCAAAACCAAAGCACCGCCGGAACCGCCCACCGATGCGCCGTCGGATCTTTCCGAATATATCAACCAAGCAAAAGCGCGCCGCCGTGCGGAAGGATTGTTCGACACGCCGGATTCCGCGCCTGCGCCTGCGGCCAAGCAACCTTCTGCGGATGAAGTGCGCATGGCCAATATCCGGCGCAATCTGCAAAACCCAGGCACCAGCGGCATCTTCCAGATTATGCGTATCGGCCCGCGCACCGCCGAATTTACCTTCCGCGCCTGGACCAC
>CAYQZF010000157.1:0-6328 GCA_964421895.1 uncultured Nitrosomonas sp.
TTATACCAATTTAATCTTTAAAGGATCTAGACATGGCAAAAATTATCGGTATCGACTTGGGTACCACGAACTCATGCGTAGCCGTTATGGAAAATGGCACCCCGAAAGTCATCGAAAACTCGGAAGGTGCGCGCACGACGCCTTCGATTGTGGCTTATACGGAAGACAATGAAATTTTGGTCGGTGCTTCGGCCAAACGCCAGGCGATCACCAATCCGAAAAATACTTTATTTGCAGTCAAGCGGCTGATTGGAAGACGTTTTGATGAAGATATGGTGCAGCGTGACATTAAAATGGTGCCCTATAGCATTGTCAAAGCGGACAATAACGATGCGTGGGTAGAAGTGCGTGGTAAGAAAATCGCACCGCCGGAAGTGTCCGCGCAAGTGCTAATGAAAATGAAGAAAACCGCTGAGGACTATCTCGGTGAAACGGTAACTGAAGCCGTGATCACGGTACCAGCTTATTTCAACGATTCGCAGCGGCAAGCGACCAAGGATGCCGGGCGCATTGCCGGTCTTGAAGTCAAACGGATTATCAATGAACCGACCGCCGCGGCTTTGGCATTCGGTTTGGACAAAAAAGAAGGCGACCGCAAAATTGCGGTGTATGACCTGGGTGGTGGCACGTTCGATATCTCCATCATTGAGATCGCCGAAGTTGAGGGTGAGCATCAATTTGAAGTGTTGGCCACCAACGGCGATACCTTTCTTGGCGGCGAGGATTTCGACTCGCGCGTAATGGAATATCTGGTCGATGAATTCAAGAAAGAAACCGGTATCGATCTGAAGAAGGATATGCTGGCATTGCAGCGCCTGAAAGATGCCGCAGAGAAAACCAAAATCGAATTGTCGTCCAGTCAGCAAACCGAAGTGAATTTGCCGTACATCACCGCGGATGCTTCCGGACCGAAACATTTGGCCGTCAAGATAACCCGCGCGAAACTGGAAAGCTTGGTGGAAGATCTGATCGAGCGCACCGTGGGGCCTTGTCGCACGGCGATCAAGGATGCCGGTTTATCGGCTTCCGACATCGAAGACGTCATTCTGGTGGGCGGGCAAAGCCGTATGCCAAAAGTGCAGGAAAAAGTTAAGGAAATATTCGGCAAAGAGCCGCGCAAGGATGTCAATCCGGATGAAGCGGTGGCCGTCGGCGCGGCAATTCAAGGCGGCGTGCTGAAAGGCGACGTGAAGGATGTCTTGTTGCTGGATGTGACGCCATTGTCGCTGGGTATCGAAACGCTGGGTGGTGTAATGACCAAATTGATTCAGAAAAACACCACGATCCCGACCAAGGCGCAGCAAGTATTTTCGACTGCCGACGACAATCAGACCGCAGTGACGATTCACGTGCTGCAGGGTGAGCGGGAAATGGCATCGGGAAACAAAAGTCTGGGGCAGTTCAACTTGAGCGATATTCCACCCGCACCGCGCGGCATGCCGCAAATTGAAGTGGCGTTCGATATCGATGCCAACGGTATTCTGCACGTATCGGCAAAAGACAAAGCGACCGGCAAGGAAAACAAAATCAAAATTCAGGCAAGTTCCGGTCTGTCGGATGATGAAATCGAACGTATGGTCAAAGATGCCGAAGCACACGCCGAGGAAGATCATAAGGCAGTGGAGCTGGTTGCTAGCCGCAATCAATGCGATGCCATGATTCATTCAGTTAAAAAATCGTTGAAGGAACATGGTGATCAGTTAAGCGGCGATGAAAAGGCCAAAATCGAAGCTGCGCTGAAGGATGCCGAGGAAGTGCTCAAAACCGACAGCAAAGATCAGATCGATGCCAAAACACAAGCTTTGACGGAAGCCGCGCATAAGTTGGCTGAAAAAATGTATCAGCAGCAAGATCAACAAGGCGGCCAGCATGCGCAGCCGCAGCCAGATTCTGCCGCATCGTCGGGCCGCAGTGAGAAACCGGTCGAAGGCGAAGTCGTTGATGCTGAGTTTGAGGAAGTTAAAAACAAGAAATAATTGTTGTTAAAACATCGAACGCAGAGATGCGGCAGGAATAAGAGATGATTCTTGTGCGCCCTCTGCGTTTTAGTGTTTAAGTAAAGCTTAAAATCGATCACTAGAACAGTGCAAGCAGGAAGTCAATATGAGTAAGCGAGATTATTATCATGTACTCGGCATCAGCCGCGATGCCGACGAAGCAGCCATCAAAAAAGCCTATCGTAAACTGGCGATGAAATATCATCCCGACCGGAATGCTGGCGATGTGAAATCGGAAGAGATGTTCAAGGAAGCCAAAGAAGCTTATGAAGTGTTGACGGATCCAAATAAACGAGCCACTTACGATCAATTCGGTCATGCCGGGGTCGATGCCAGCGCGGGAGGAGGGGGTGGCGGACACGGTTTTAGTGAAGCGTTTAGCGATATTTTTGGTGATATTTTTGGCGGACGCGGCGGGCGCTCCAACGTGCATCGCGGCTCCGATTTGCGCTACAACCTGGAAATTTCCCTGGAACAAGCAGCACATGGTACCGAAACTAAAATACGTATTCCTACCATGCAAGAATGCGATGTCTGTCACGGTAGCGGCTCCAAGCCAGGTAGCTCACCAAAAACATGCTCGACTTGTCATGGTCACGGTCAAGTCAGAATGCAGCAGGGATTTTTTTCCATTCAGCAAACCTGCCCAAAATGTCAGGGTAGCGGCAAGATCATCACGCACCCTTGCACAAGTTGCCATGGTGCAGGGCGTATTAAACAGCACAAAACACTCAATGTAAAAATTCCGGAAGGGGTGGACGATGGCGATCGCATTCGTATATCTGGTGAAGGCGAAGCTGGGTTAAATGGCGGTCCGCCGGGCGATTTATATGTTGTGATTCATTTATCCGCGCACTCGGTTTTCCGCCGTGAAGGTGATAATTTACATTGTGAAATCCCGATCAGCTTTACCGTGGCTGCACTTGGCGGTGAAATTGAAGTACCGACCCTGGAAGGGCACGCCAAAATCAAAGTACCGGCTGAAACGCAAACCGGCAAGATTTTCCGTTTGCGCAGCAAAGGCATAAAAGGTGTGCGCAGTCACGACAAAGGCGACTTGCTTTGCCATGTCGTGGTGGAGACCCCGGTCAAGCTGACAGCACGGCAGAAAGAATTGCTGGAGGAATTGGAAACTATCAGCCTGAAAGACGGTTCCCGACATAGTCCGCGAGCAAAATCGTGGATGGATAAGGCACGCGAATTTTTTTCTGAATAGGAGATCGCACACTGGCTTTATTGGGTTGATTATTCATGAGGATATTTATGAGTGTCTTTCCTTGTATTTATTCAGTTTTGATTCTCATCGTTTTCTCCTAGCGTCAGTGTGTTAAGCAAGAACTCAATACCGCCGGTTGTATTGGCGGTATTGAGTTAAACGAAAGTTCACACTGTCAATACAAGTTTCCCTGCCGGATGATTTTGCTCCAGATGCTGCTGCGCAGTGGCAGCATCTGCTAGCATGAAAGTGCGGGCGATTTTTACCGTCAGCTTTTTTTGATCAAATAAGGCGGCGCACTGCCGCAGTATTTCACCCTGATGAAGTTTCGCTTCCGCCAGCTCCATCAGAACGGGCGACAACATCAGTTCCATACTGAAACGCACGTTGCGTTTCCGTGCTTCACTCCAGTCCGTATCTGGTGATGGTTGCAGTATGGTGACGACATCGCCGTACGGTTTTACACAGCGAAAGCAGGTTTGCAATACCTCAGGCCCCACGGTATCGAACGCGATATCTACCCCCTTGTCACCTGTGCAGCGTAATACTTCGGCAACTACATCGTGCGTCCGGTAGTTGATGGTTTGATCGGCGCCTAGTTGCTGGGCTAAATCCGCCTTTTCTTTATTGCTGACCGTTGTAATCACTCGAGCGCCAGCTAATTTCGCCAACTGAATCGCGGCGTGACCGACACCACCGGCGCCGGCGTGAATCAGGACTGTTTGACCACTGGAAATGCGCGCCCGGTCGTGCAAAGCTTCCCATGCGGTAATAAAAACCAGCGGCGCGGCAGCAGCTTGTTCAAACGATAAAGCACGCGGTTTGAGCGCGGCCAATCCGGCATCGGCCAAGACATATTCGGCGTAGGTGCCTTGCCGGTTATTAAAGCCAGGTTGTGAGAAATAAACTTCATCGCCTGGGTTAAAATTTTTTACCCGCGAACCGGTGGCTGTTACGATCCCGGCGCCGTCGCAACCGGGAATGACCGGAAAGGTTACCGGGAAACGCTGTGGCGCAGAGCGGATCTTGCAATCGATCGGATTGATACCGGCAGCCTTGATGTGGATCAGGATCTGATTTTCGCCGCATTCACCGGGTAATCCGATTTCACCATACTGCAGCACATCGGCTGCACCGCCCGTACTGAAATAGATTGCTTTCATTCCTTCACCTTTTTAAGTGATGTGAGAGTGCCGATTTTACTGGTGCATGCGGTCTATTTGCACGTGATATTTTGCCGGTGTATTTGCTGATTAATCGTTATTTACTATGCATTGATGATAATGCTGTAAAGCTTGTCTTTGAGCTGCAAGCGTTTCTTTTTCAGTTCCTCAAAGTATTCATCGATGGTATTTTCAACGCCTTCCTCGATTCGCAAAATTTCCCGGTTGATGTCGTGATATTCCTCGAATAGGCGCGCAAAATGACTGTTTTGCGTTTTCAATTCATGGATACGGTCATAATATTCGGGAAACTCGTGGTGTAAATCGTGTTTGTCGATCATGGGTATGCTCCTTATCGCTTGGTTAATCTAATGATGATATTTTGATTGATTTATAAGGGTGAATGCTGATACAGATCAAAACTCAAGCGGGTCGATATCCAGCACCCAACGGACTTTCTGACTGGGTAATGTCATGAGCTTGGCATACCAGCCGGTCAGAAAGGCTTGCAAGTGCTTGCGTGATGGGGATTGTGCCAGTACATGCCCGCGCTCGAGACCTTTTAGTCGTACCATGTGCGCTGGGACTGGATCGAATAACTCGACAATTCCTAGCGGCTGGGCGAGATTCTTCGCTTGATTGAGAAAATTCAACACAACTCCAATATCGTGCGCTTCCGCGCGCAATAGCGCTTGGTAGACATACGGTGGGAATCCGGCGGTTTTTCTCTCTGCCAGCAGGGTTTGCGCCAGCGCATCGTAATCGTGCCGCTGCAGCGCCTGATACAGCAAATGATCGGGAAATTCGGTTTGAATCAGTACATGTCCAGGCACATTGGCGCGGCCGGCACGACCAGCGACTTGCATCAATTGCGCGAACAACCGCTCGCTGGCGCGAAAATCCGTGCTATAAAGCGCATTGTCGGCATTCAGGATACCGACCAATGCGAGGTTAGGAAAATCATGACCTTTGGCGAGCAGCTGTGTGCCTATCAGAATATCGACTTGGTGGGCATGAATGGCATGCAGAATCTCTTGCCACGCATGCTTGCGGCGAATGCTATCGCGGTCAATGCGTAAAATCCTGGCGGATGGAAAATGCGCCGCCAATGTTTCTTCGATGCGTTGCGTGCCTTGTCCGAATGGCGTGATATCTTGATTACCGCACTGCGGACATGCGCGTGGAAATTGCGCTTGATGACCGCAATGATGACAGCTCAATTTTTTATCGCGCAAATGAACGACCAGGCGACTGGAACAACGCTGACAAGCAGCACTCCAGCCGCAAGATTTACATAGCAACACCGGTGCGTAGCCGCGCCGGTTGAGAAAAATGAGACTCTGGTGTTTTTCCTTCAAGCACTGATCCAGTGCTTGAAGCAGCGGTTGTGATAAACCGTCCTGGGCTTTGTTGATGCGTGTGTCGACGCATCGAATCGAGGGTAGGGCAGCATTTTGCGCAGCGCGGTTTAGCAGACGCACATGCCGGTAACGACCAATAAGCGCATGGTGATAGCTTTCCAGCGACGGTGTGGCGGAACCGAGTACCACCGGGATATTTGCTTGCTTGCTGCGAAAAATCGCCAAATCGCGTGCGGAGTAACGCAAGCCGTCCTGTTGCTTGAATGAGCTGTCCTGTTCTTCATCGACGATGATTAATCCCAGACTGGGTAGGGGGGTAAAAACGGCTAGGCGCGTGCCCAATATGATTTTGGCTTCGCCGTTTTGCGCTTGTAGCCAACCGGATAAACGCTCGGTGTCGTTGAGTCCGCTATGCAAACTTACCAGGGAAACGGCGGGAAAGCGGTTGCGGAAAATGGCTTCCAGTTGCGGCGTCAGACTGATTTCGGGGATTAACACCAGTGTTTGTTTGTTTTGTGCCAGCATCGGCTCAATGATTCTGAGATAAACCTCGGTTTTGCCGCTGCCGGTTACACCGTGCAGCAGCCAGGT
>CAYQZF010000158.1:0-6306 GCA_964421895.1 uncultured Nitrosomonas sp.
CGATGATCGTGGTGCACAGCAGGATGTTGAAGCGCTGCTGGTAGAAATCGCGCATCACGTGCTCCAATTCGCGCTCCGGCATTTGGCCGTGGGCAACGTTGATGCGCGCTTCCGGCAGCAGACCGCTGAGTTTTTCGTACATTAATTGAATGCTGCTGACTTCGTTGTGCAGGAAGTAAATTTGCCCGCCGCGCTTCAGTTCGCGCAAGCACGCTTCGCGGATGATTCCCATGGAAAAACTGCTGACGAAGGTACGGATCGCCAAGCGGCGCTGCGGCGCGGTGGCGATGATGGAAAAATCGCGCAGACCTTCCAGCGACATCGCCAGCGTGCGCGGGATCGGCGTTGCGGTCAGTGTCAGTACGTCGACTTCGGCGCGTAGTTTTTTCAATTGTTCCTTCTGCCGCACACCGAAGCGATGCTCTTCATCAATGATAACCAGTCCGAGATTTTTGAAGTGCACGTCTTTTTGGATCAGTTTGTGCGTACCGATGATGATGTCGATTTCGCCCTTGGCCAAACCGGCAATCGCTTGCGTTTGCTCCTTGGCGGAGCGGAAACGCGACAGCTCGGCAATCCGCACCGGCCATTGGTCGGCGATCAGGCCGAAGCGGTCGGAAAAGTTCTGGAAATGCTGCTCGGCAAGCAGCGTGGTCGGCACCAGCACCGCGACTTGCTTGCCATCCGCCACAGCGATGAACGCCGCGCGCAACGCCACTTCGGTTTTGCCGAAACCGACGTCACCACAAATTAGCCGGTCCATCGGTTTGCCGGAGGTTAAATCCTCGATCACGGCTTTGATCGCCGCCGCTTGATCGGGTGTTTCCTCGAAACCGAAACCTTCGGCGAACGCTTCATAATCATGCTGCTGCAATTTAAACTGGTGGCCTTCACGTGCCGCGCGTTGCGCGTACAAATTCAGCAATTCCGCCGCAGTATCGCGCACTTGCTGCATCGCCTTGCGCTTGGCTTTGTCCCATTGATTGCTGCCGAGTTTATGCAACGGCGCGGATTCCGGCGCGCCGCCGCTGTAGCGTCCGATCAGATACAGTTGAGACACCGGCACGTACAGTTTGTCGCCCCCATCGTATTCCAACGCCAGAAACTCGCTCAACTCGCCGGGCCCGCCTTCGCCGACATCCATACTGATCAGACCGAGATAACGGCCGATGCCGTGCTGCTCGTGCACCACCGGATCACCCGGTTTGATTTCCGACAAGTCGCGCAGGATGTTGTCGGTCGATGTTATGGCTTTGCGCGATTCGCGCTCGCGGCGACCATGCACGTGCGTGGCGTATAACTCGCTTTCGGTAATGAACGCAATTTTCGCAGATTCATCGACAAAGCCGGTGTGCAGCGGCGCAACGCCGAGCATGAACGGTTCTTTGCTGTTCAAGAATGCGGCGAAGTCCTGACAAACCACCGGATGCAGATCGTATTGCTGCAAATACTCGGCAACCAGTTCGCGCCGCCCCATGCTTTCCGCCAACATCAGCACGCGCCCGCCGCTCATCTTGAATTGCGCGGTGAATACCGCCAGTTTTTCCAGCGGATTTTCCGCGTGCCGGTTGACTTGCACCGGCGGCAGCGGCGCGCTGCTGCTTTCGCCGGTGACTTTGACATCCTGCGGCTTGACCAGCAATTCAACGCGCGCGTACGGTTTGATCTGACTGAAAAAGCTGTCGCTGCTCAGGAAAAGCTCGGTGGGCAGCAATAGCGGCCGGTCGCTGTCGCCGCGCATCAACTGGTAACGCGATTGCGTATCGCGCCAAAATTCGTCGATCACCGGCCGCACGTCGTGATGCAAGCAAAGCAGCGTGTTGTCCGGCAGATAATCGAATAGCGTCGCGGTTTGCTCGAAAAACAGTGGCAGATAGTATTCGATCCCGGCAGGCGTGCCGCCTTTGCTGATATCTTTGTAAATTTGTTTCTTCGACGGATCGCCCTCGAATTTCTCGCGGAACTTGCCACGGAAAAACATGCGCCCGGTCTCGTCGAGCGGAAATTCGCGCGCCGGTAATAACCGGATTTCCTTGACTGGATAAATACTGCGCTGCGTATCGACATCGAACGTGCGGATGGTGTCGATGTCGTTGTCCATCAGGTCGATGCGGTACGGCAGCGGGCTGCCCATCGGATACAGATCGATCAAACCGCCGCGCACGCTGTATTCGCCGGGAGAAAACACCTGCGTGACATGCGAATAACCAGCCAGTGTCAGTTGGCTGCGCAATGCGGCGACATCCAGCGTTTCACCCTGCTTGAGAAAGAACGTGTGCGCGGCGAGATATTCGCATGGCAGCATGCGGTACAGCGCGGTAGTCAGCGGCGCGATCAACACGTCGCACGCGCCGGTCATCACTTGATACAGCGTCGCCAGCCGCTCGGACACGAGATCGTGATGCGGTGAAAACGTGTCGTACGGCAGCGTTTCCCAATCCGGCAACAAGTGCGTTTTCAGTTCCGGTGCAAAGTAGGGAATTTCTTCCAGCAGGCGCTGCGCATCCAGTGCATTGGCGGTGATGATGGTGGCCGGTTTGGCTTGTTGCGCCAGTTGCGCGGCAAATTGCGCATCGCTAGAGCCGGCAAAATCAGTATAGCGTGCGATAGCGCCTGGTGCGGGTAAAGTGATTTTCTGTTGCATTTTTAATAGCGTTGCCTTGCTTGTACTAAAAATCATAGCTGACAACACTGCTTCCCGGTCAAAATTTGCATATTATATGTCAGTTACAAACCGTCTTATTATGTGCAAAAAGCGATAATCACAGCCACTCGGTGAAAAACGGCGAACTTTACCGCTTCTTTGTGATTTGAATTTATTTGCAGCGATACTATTCTTATTACCTATGTAATGAATATTTAAAATTGATTTGTAAAAATTGCTAACCGGGAAATAACCAGCTTGAGAGAGAAGAAATGAGCGCTTTTATAAAACTAAGCGTAGGGCAGATGGAGCAAAGAATGATTCTATTCGTTTGTAGAATCATTGCGTTTTCTTGCTTGACCTCGCCAGTTTATGCGCAAAATGTTTCCGCCACGTTATTGACCGAAGAGAATCAGCAAAAAATCGAATTAGCGGTGTGGAAGTATGCCGTCGATACGCCGCTGCTGCTGAAAACAATCAGCTGGTTCCGCGAACTAACGCAGCACTCCCAGGAGTCTGCTGCATTCGCCGAGCTCTCTCGTCTGTATTTCATGCATGCACAACTCGAACGCAATAAGAACCGCCGCATTCAATTATTCGAGAATTGCGTTGCCGTTGCCGATCGCGCACTTGCGCTGAATAAGAACGATGTGCGCGGACTTTTCTGGAAAGCCGCAGCGATGGGAAAAATGGCCGAAGACAGCGGCATGGTGAATGCATTGCGCTTGCTCCGTCCGATGGAAAATTTACTGCTCAAGGTGGTCGCACTGGACGAGAAATACGAAAACGCCGGAGCACATCGTGCGCTGGGCCGCATCTATCACAAACTGCCTGGATCCCCGATCAGCTTTGGCGGCAACCAGAAAGCGCTGATGCACTTGAAACGGGCGCATGAACTATTTCCACGCGATGTCATTACGCGCGCTTTTTACGCCGAACTGTTATATGACGAAGGCAGAAAGGATGAAGCACGCAAACATGCGGATTTCGTGCTGGCGACTCCGATCGCCGACGAAGATGCCTTGGAATTTGCCGAATATGTCGACATTGCGCTGGGTGTGATCAATAAAACCGGCGGATCGGATTTTAAAGTGGGTAATAATTAGGAAGTGTCGTCACAGGATGTGATTAAGTTGCGATTTCACTAAAACTGCATTGACCTATGGCAGAGAGCACATAGCGGCACGATCTATCGGACTCGGTTTGGGCGCTCCTTGAGACGCACCTGCCTGGTCAAAGTGGGAAGTGGGAATGGGGCGGCATCGCCAAAGGCAGCCGCCAATTCATCAATGCAGTATTTTGGATTTTGCGTACGGGAGAGACACCCTGGCGGGATTTACCCGCGAGCTACGGCGACTGGATGAACACGCACTGCAGATTTTGTCGTTGGCGCAACTGGGGCATCTGAGAAGCACTGTTCGAACAGCTCATTGATGAGCTCAATTTCGAGTGGCTGCAGTATATTTCCATGTTCCTTAACAGCTATCGACTGCATTCATAATAGCCCTTATCAAATTGAAAAATGCTTCCTAACTAGGTTGTCCGGATTTACTTGACCAGGTCAAATCAAACTTCAACAACAATCCCCTGCAACTCCTGAAACAAAAGCCGGAAATTCTTCGGCGGTTTTTCAGCAGCCTTTTCCTTTTGCGCATTGCGGATCAGCAGCCGTAGGCGTTGCAAGTCGGCTTGCGGGTATTGTTTTGCAAATTCGGTGAGCGCATGTTCATCATTCAGCAAGCGGTCGCGCCAGCGTTCCAGTTGATGCAGCCGGGCGGTTTGGTGCTTGGAGTTTTGTTGCCAGGAATCGAGTTTTTGCTGGATCGGCAGGGCGTCGATTTCGCGCATCAAGCGGCCGATGTACTGTAGTTGCCGCCGGCGTGCGCCGTGTTTCTGCATTGGCCGGGCGAGCGCGATGGCGTCAGCTAAAATTTCCGGCAGATCAAACTCGGCCAGTTTCTTCGGATCCAGTTCTACCAGCTGCTCGCCGATGGTCTGCAAGGCGTGCATGTCTTTTTTGCGTTGCGTTTTACTCGGTTCGATTGCTTCTGTGTTGTCGTATTCCAATTCTTTTTGCACGGTAACCTGTGTAATGCGGTATCAAGAAGCTGTTATCATAGCTTCCTCGTTTGAAATCCGCTTAAATTTTCATCCCGAATGCACGACATGAATAACTTGACCGTTTCTGATACCCGATTTTCCTATTCTATTGGCACACTGCAGCAAATCGCCCGCGACATTCTGCAACACGCCCAAAAGGGCGGCGCCAGCGCTTGCGAAACCAACGTTTCCGATGGCTTCGGCCAAACCGTCACAGTACGGCAGGATGCGGTGGAAACGATCGAATACAATCGTGACAAAGGATTGTCCGTGACGGTTTATATCGGGCAGAAACGCGGACATGCCAGCACATCGGATTTCTCGCCGCAGGCGATCAGCGATACGGTAGCAGCGGCGCTGTCGATTGCACGTTATACCGCGGACGACGATTGCGCCGGGCTGGCGGAAGCGGAATTGCTGGCTAAAAACTATCCGGATTTGAATTTGTATTACCCATGGCAAATCAGCGTCGAGGAGGCCATCGAACTGGCGAAAAGCTGCGAACAAGCCGCGTATGCCGCAGACAAGCGCATCACCAATTCTGAAGGCGCGACGATTTCCGTCAGCGAATCGCAGTTTATTTATGCCAATAGCCTGGGGTTCATGGGCGGTTACCCGTTGTCGCGCCATAGCATCAGTTGCGCCATGATCGCCGAGCAAGGCGACAGCAAGCAGCGCGATTACTGGTACAGCGTGGCGCGCGACGCTGCCGACCTGGAAACGGTGCAAAGCATCGGGGAAAAAGCCGGTAAGCGCAGCGCGGCGCGTTTGGGCGCGCGCAAAATCGATACCCGTGAAGTGCCGGTTCTGTTTGAAGCGCCGATTGCCTCCGGTTTGATCGGGCATTTTGCGAGCGCGGTGAGCGGCGGCAGCTTGTATCGTAAATCTTCTTTCTTGCTGAACAGCATCGGGCAGCAGGTTTTTGCACCGGATATCCAGATTCTGGAACGCCCGCATCTGCACAAAGGATTGGCGAGCGGTCCGTTTGACGACGACGGCGTCGCTACCGCCGATCGCAACGTGGTGGAAAACGGCGTCGTGCAAGGCTACTTCCTGGGAAGCTATTCGGCACGCAAACTCGGTCTGCGTACCACCGGTAACGCGGGCGGCGCGCACAACCTGATCATGCAAAACGGTGCGGCAATGGGTTTCGATGCGCTGCTGAAACAAATGGATACCGGCCTGCTGGTGACCGAATTACTCGGTCATGGCATCAATGCCGTCACCGGCGATTATTCGCGCGGCGCTTCCGGCTTCTGGGTGGAGAACGGCGCAATCAGCTATCCGGTGGAAGAAATCACCATCGCCGGCAACCTCAAGGATATGTTTCAGGGCATCGTGGCCATCGGCAGCGATGTCATAGTGCGCGGATCGAAACAGTGCGGCTCGGTATTGATCAACCGAATGACGGTCGCTGGGGGTTAAGGAAGCTCTGAAAAACTACTGCGCTCAGTCATGCGGTGTTGAAATCAGACTCAAAATGCTCATTCACATCTTGTAAACTGCGGGTAGTGTCTCAGTTTGAAATTTGTCTATCTTGAACTTGTTTGCATCAATGCTAT
>CAYQZF010000159.1:0-6262 GCA_964421895.1 uncultured Nitrosomonas sp.
CTGCGTGAATTGAACAAACAAAATCTGGATTTGGATTTTTCCCAGCTCATACAACTGCTGCGCAGAGTAAGCTTTTTTCCGGTCGGCATCCGCGGCGGCAACGAAAACCAGAATCAACAGGCGCGCGCGTTGTTTATCCCGATCGATACGGTACGCGAGCAAGGCAACTCCCTCATGGCTGGCACAGAAGCGGCAAAACAGGAAACGGTTGCGCAACCGGCCGCACAACCGGAAACAGCCGCAGCAAAAGAACCTATCCGGCCGGCTCCGATTCCGCCAGTTTCAGCCGCGGCAACCTTGGTCACACAACCGATCCGCTCCGGGCAACGCATTTACGCATCCGGCGATTTAATTATTCTGTCTCAAGTCAGTGCGGGCGCCGAAATTATGGCTGAAGGCAACATACACGTCTATAATACGTTAAGAGGGCGCGCCCTGGCAGGTGTGCACGGCAATACAGCCGCCCGGATATTTTGTTTTGATTTGCAGGCGGAGCTGATTTCCATCGCCGGCGATTACAAAACCAGCGAGGATTTGAATAAGCAAACATACAGACATCCCGTGCAGATCTATTTGCAGAATCATGCGTTGATCATTAAAGAGATCGCTTAAGACCAAACAGCAAAGGAGGCTCAATTGGCAAGAATTATAGTCGTGACATCAGGCAAAGGCGGCGTTGGTAAAACAACCACAAGCGCGGCGATCGCCATGGGGCTGGCGAAAAGAGGGTACAAGACCGCCGTCATAGATTTTGATGTGGGTCTGCGGAATCTGGATTTGATTCTCGGTTGCGAGCGTCGTGTGGTCTATGATTTTGTCAACGTCATCAACGGCGAAGCGAATCTCAACCAAGCACTTATTCGTGATAAAAATTGTAGTTTGCTGTATATCCTGCCCGCCTCGCAAACGCGCGATAAAGACGCGCTGACTCAAGAAGGCGTCGGCAAGGTTTTAGAGGAATTATCCAAGGATTTTGAATACATTGTGTGCGATTCCCCCGCAGGTATCGAGAAAGGCGCGAACCTGGCGCTTTATTTCGCCGACGATGCTTTTGTCGTCACCAACCCAGAAATTTCCTCGGTGCGCGACTCGGATCGCATGCTGGGTATTCTGTCCAGCAAATCACGCCGGGCCGAGAGAAACGAAGAGCCAATCAAGGAATATTTGCTGCTGACGCGGTATGATCCCGATCGGGTCAAACTCGGTGAAATGCTGAGTCTGGAAGATGTGCAGGAAATCCTGTCGCTTGAATTATTAGGCATCATTCCGGAATCGAAATCAGTTCTATCGGCATCGAACGCGGGTATGCCGGTCATTCTGGATGAAAAAAGCGAAGCCGGTCAGGCATACGCGGATGTTGTTGCGCGCTACTTGGGGGAAAAACTGCCGCATCGGTTTATCGATGGTAAACAAGGGTTTCTCAGAAGGTTATTCGGAGGAAGAAAATGAGTTTACTGGACTATTTCAGATCATCCAAACCTAAGACCGCCCCGCTGGCCAAGGAGCGCCTGCAAATTCTGGTTGCGCATGAGCGCAAATTCCGCAACCAGCCTTCTTATTTGCCGCAATTGCAAAAAGAATTGCTCGACGTGATCCGCAAATATGTCAATGTCGACCAGGATGCGATTTCTGTCAATTTCGAGCAAGACGATAATCAGGAAACGCTAGAGCTCAATATTGTATTGCCGGATTATCAACAAACCAACAAGACGATCAATAGCTAGCACGTTGGTAATCGGACAATTGATTTCCACAGGCTTTTATACTGGATTACCGGGAAACAGGAGCAGAATCCGGCCGTGGAAGATAATTCTGGGGATTTTGGCCAGCTGTATTTTTCCGCTATTTTCCGGTTGCCAGTTGCTGCCTGTTCAAACAGAACCCGAAGCGGCTGTCACTACCATTCAAACCGAGCCTGTTCCGGGCGCTCACAACGCGGCAGCGGCTGATTTCAATATTCTGGGCAGAATCGCCATCCAGGACGACAATCAAAGTTTTTCCGGCAGTTTCCGCTGGCAGCACCTGGCAGCCAGCGATGAGATTCTGCTATTTACCCCGCTGGGCCAAGCAGTTGCTGAAATTTCCAAAGATCATGAGGGCGTACGCTTGATCACCGCAAAAATGGAAGCGTTTTATGCCGATAATGTGGAAAGTCTGACGCAAGAAATCCTCGGCTGGCGCTTGCCGCTCAATGGTTTGCAATTCTGGATACAAGGCCAACACTCACCCGCGAATGCGTCGCAACAGGATTTGAACGGCAAAAATCAGGTAATCGCGATCCGGCAGGACGGTTGGCACATTCGTTATCAAGATTTCACCCCAGTGCGGCCAAGTGCTGCACCTCTGCCCCGAGTGCTTGATCTAAAGTATCAGAAGCTCAGAATCCGATTGGTTGTCGACGACTGGAAAGTCGAATAACTGTCACCGTACTTAAAGCATAACAGCTCGATTCTTATCGCCATGTTCACATTTCCCGCACCGGCCAAGCTGAATCTCTTTTTACATGTTGTAGGCCGTAGGACGGATGGTTATCATTTGTTGCAAACCGTTTTCCGGTTTATCGATTTCTCCGATCAAATCAGTTTCAAGTTACGCGATGACGGCGTCATCAAACTGCACAACCCCATTGCTGGAGTGCCGGAAGAAAAAGATTTGTGCGTCCGTGCCGCCAAGTTGCTGCAGCAAAAAACCGCAACCACCCAAGGGGCCGATATCTTTTTACAAAAAAAAATTCCGATGGGTGGCGGGTTGGGTGGCGGCAGTTCGGATGCTGCAACCACGCTGCTGGCGCTCAATCATCTGTGGCAGGTAAATTTAAGCCGTGAGCAGCTACTGGAATTAGGGCTACAGCTCGGCGCCGATGTGCCGGTATTCATTTTTGGACAAAATGCCTTTGCCGAAGGAATCGGTGAAAAACTCGCCGCCATCGAGCTGCCGCCAGCTTGGTATCTGGTTCTCATCCCTGCGGCTCAAGTCTCGACTGCAGAAATTTTTACCAGCAAGGAATTGACACGAAACACGATACCTATCACAATACCGCCCTTTTCTGTCTGGCAAGGGCATAATGATTTAGAATTAGTCGTTTGCCGGGCGTATCCGGAAGTAGCAAGATGCTTGGAGTGGCTAAAACGGCTGGAAAATACTACAATAGCGGCAATGAGCGGTTCTGGTTCTTGCGTATTTGCTGAATTTGCCACGGAACAAGCCGCGCGAGCTGCTTTTGAACAGATTCCGGATGATATGGACGGTTTTGTGGCAAAAGGATTGGATTGTCATCCGTTGCACAAAACATTAGATTAGAGAAATTAGGGGAGTCGCCAAGTGGTAAGGCACCGGATTTTGATTCCGGCATTCGTAGGTTCGATCCCTACCTCCCCTGCCAGTATTTTTGGCTCAGTCGCAACTCCGTTTAGGAGTTTATGCTATTCATTCTTACCTAAGTAAATGAATAGAATTTGACAACACGGCAATCGCCGTGAGCAGCTTATTTAACGGAATAAAAACCTGTTCTTCCCATTATCCCAGCTAGCTAGCGCAAAGAAATAACATGGCTTATGACAGTTTGATGGTCTTCACTGGAAACGCCAATCCAAAATTGGCGGAAGATGCTGTAAAGCATCTCAATATCCATTTGGGACGCGCAACTGTCGGGCGCTTCAGCGATGGTGAAGTCATGGTGGAAATTCTTGAGAATGTGCGTGGCAAAGATGTATTTGTATTGCAATCCACTTGTGCTCCCACCAATGACAGCTTGATGGAAATACTGGTCATGGTGGATGCATTAAAGCGCGCATCGGCGAGCCGCATCACGGCCGCAATTCCCTATTTCGGCTATGCGCGCCAGGATAGAAGACCACGCTCGGCGCGTGTGCCGATTACCGCCAAAGTAGTCGCCAATATGCTAACGACCGTCGGTATAGACCGGTTGCTCACGATGGACTTGCACTCGGATCAAATCCAAGGTTTCTTTGATATCCCCGTCGATAATATTTACGGTATGCCGATTTTGTTGGGCGATATCTGGAAACATAATTACCAGAATCTCATCGTCGTATCGCCTGACGTTGGTGGTGTAGTGCGGGCGCGGCATTTAGCCAAGCGGCTGGAATGCGACCTTGCGATCATCGATAAGCGCCGCCCCAAGCCCAACGAAGCCAAAGTCATGAACATCATCGGCGAAGTCAAAGATCGCACTTGTGTCATTATCGATGACATGGTAGATACCGCGAATACCTTGTGCCAGGCGGCAAAAGCATTGAAAGATCATGGCGCAAAAGCCGTGATAGCCTATTCCACACACGCGGTGCTTTCCGGTAACGCAGTCGAACGCATCAGTAATTCGGAGCTGGATAAATTGGTGGTCACCGACACCATTCCCTTGCGTGAAGACGCAATGGCCTGTGATCGTATCTGCCAATTGAGCATTGCCAATCTGCTGGCGGAAACCATGTTGCGCATCAGCAATGAAAGCTCATTGAGCTCATTATTCATGGAATAACAAGTTTTTTAACCGGTTTGTTTGGTCGCGAACAAACCATCACTAAGGAGTCTTACAATGAAAATTGAAATCAGCGCCGACAAGCGCACAATGCAGGGAAAAGGTGCGAGCCGCCGCCTGCGTCGTTCCGGTAAAGTACCGGCGGTCATTTATGGCGGAGATACCGCGGCACAATCGATTGAAATGGATCACAAGGATTTATTTTACAATCTCAAGCACGAAGCTTTCCATGCATCGATCTTGTCGCTCAGCTTAGACGGAAAAAAAGAGCAAGTTCTGTTGCGCGATGTCCAAATGCATCCATACAAGCAGCAAGTCTTGCATGTGGATTTCCAACGCGTCGACAAGAACAAGAAGATCCATATGAAAGTACCGTTGCACTTCATCAATGCGGAAATTTCACCAGGTGTTAAAACCTCCGGGGGTATCGTTTCCCATATATTGACCGAAGTCGATATCAGCTGCTTGCCGGGTGATTTGCCGGAATATATTTCCGTCGATTTAGCCGAACTCACCGCAGGCCACACCCTCCACTTGAGCGATTTGGCACTGCCTAACGGCGTTGAAACCGTGGCTTTAACCAAAGGTGAAAACTTGCCAGTGGCTACAATCACCATCCCTCGTTCGGCGTTGTCTGACGAAGCAGGTGCTGAAGGAGCGGTCGCTGAGAAAAAATAAGCTGAGTGACAAACACTGAGCTGTTGTGGAAATGATGAATCTGCCGGCGTTGAACGTCATACCGGCAGATTTTTCATTTCCGGGATCAATTCCGGCAATTGCTAAATTCTCACTGAAGTCTTTCACCATTTCATGAAACTGATTGTTGGATTGGGTAACCCCGGCAGAGAGTACGACGGCACCCGGCATAATGCCGGTTTCGACTGGGTCGACCGGTTGGCGCATAAGCTGCAAGTTTCGCTCAGGCTGGAAGCGCGCTTTCATGGCCTGTACGCGCAAGTCCGCCAGAAAGACATCGATATGTGGTTGCTGGAACCGCAAACGTTCATGAACCGCAGCGGCCAGTCAGTCGCTGCACTATGCCAGTTTTACAAAATCCAGCCGCAGGAAATAATCGTGGTGCACGATGAGCTGGATCTGCCGCCCGGCGTAGCCAAGCTGAAAAAAGGCGGCGGCCTAGGTGGGCATAACGGTCTCAAGGATATCGCGGCCAGAATGGGAACCCAGGATTTCTGGCGACTGCGTATCGGCATCGGCCATCCCGGCGACCGCAATGCTGTGATCGGATATGTACTGCATCCACCACGTAAGGAAGAAGCGCCGCTGATCGACGAGGCCATCGCCCGCAGCTTGGAGGTATGGCCGCTCATCGCGCAAGGCGCGTGCGAAGCCGCCATGCTGAAGTTACACACAAAAGCATAACAATTCGGCAAAACTTTCATACAATCGTCATTTAACTTTTTAATGAGAATCAGGTCATGAGTCTGAAATGCGGAATCGTCGGTCTTCCCAATGTCGGCAAATCCACTTTGTTTAACGCGCTGACCAAGGCTGGTATCGCGGCAGAAAATTATCCGTTCTGCACCATCGATCCGAACATCGGCATCGTCGAAGTACCGGACCCACGCCTGCAAAAACTCAGTGACATCGTCAAACCGCAAAAAGTGCAGCCAGCCATCGTCGAATTCGTCGACATCGCCGGACTCGTTGCGGGTGCGTCCAAAGGCGAGGGATTGGGCAACAAATTCCTGGCCAACATCCGTGAAACCGACGGCATCGTCAACATGGTGCGCTGCTTCGCCGATG
>CAYQZF010000160.1:0-6238 GCA_964421895.1 uncultured Nitrosomonas sp.
AGTAATTGTATCAACTGAACCATGAATTGGGATTGAAATCGTGCAAAGGTCTCAATCTCATCTTCTGTCGGCTGAATCGCTCCGGCTTCTTCGGGAATAAAATGATTTGAGAGGAGAGGAAGATGAAGAATCAAATCAGTTATTCACAGGAAGTAAGGGAACGAGCGGTTAGGTTAGATTTGTATTTGAATAGTATCTGATCTATTATCCTGGAATTTTTACCGTACGTAGGTTTCTATTTATTCTTTGAAATTACTTTATTGCGTACATTGCGAGTGGCGGTTTGAAGTCGAAGCCGAAATGTTTCGGATCTTCACCAATTACGGCTGCTGAGAAAATATAGAAAACATAATCATAAGTTTCTTTTGGAAGATTGTTTTGTTGAATGAATTTCCAAAAGTTTCTTTCACGTGGATTGGGTTCCATTTTGTTGATCATTTCACGCACGCGTGTATGTCCGAAATTATAGCTAGCCATGACCAGCAAGCCTGAGGCTTGTGCTTCCGTACTATATATGTGCTTTAAATGTTTTGTGCCAGCGTGTGTTGCACGCTCGAAAACGAATCGTTCGTCCCTATCGTCGTATTGTCCGGCATTGGCGAGCGGTCCTAGTTTAAGGCCGTAATCTTGCGCGGTTGTTGCCAGTAGTTGCCAAGCGCCTTTGGCTATGCCAAAGCGGGTTTCCGGGCCGATGGCATTGGTGTCATAATTGCTCTCTTGAAGGGGAAGATACATGAAATATAATGGTAATCCTTCTTTTTCCAATGCATCGATAATGACGTGTGTGTAATAGTTTTTTTCGAGATGATTTACAGCGCGCTGCAATCGCGGAGAATTTTTCCAGTATTCGATATAGCGTTTGACTTCTGAAATAAAGCCGTGAGGAAGTTCTAATTCACTTTCACCGAATCCCCTGGCAATTCTGACTATTAGTTCCTCCTCATACTGAGTATCGGTGGGGAAACGGATCTTAAATGATTTGGCTTCGTCAACGTATTGTTGATACTTATTTCTCATACCAGCAAGCCTTAGTCTTTCTTGCGCTACCCGTTTTCTCTCGGCCGCCATTTTCTGACGTTCCACCCGGATCCTTTCCTGATTGATATTTAATCTTTCTTTTGCGATAGTTTCTAGCGTTAGCCCAAGTACTGCTTCATTTTCTTCCAGTTTGATTTCGGCTTGCGCTAAACTGATTTCGAGAGCTTTGATGTCATAAAACATATCGATTGCCATGATATTGGCTTTTGATAATGCGTTGTACTGGTATCCGGTCAGGCTAACCGAGAACAGCAATAGAAAAGAAAGTCTCCAGATTGCTTTTTTGTAACTTTTACTCCTCTTCGTTTGATCTTCATGAATGATGCTCCGAACCATGCGAGTGTATTCACCCGCATTGTCGTCTTCTTTTTGCGCTAACAGTCGAACTTTAAGTTCATCTTTAGAAAATGTTTTTTTTGATAGATTTTTTTGTGAAATGGGTTGTGGCGATGGCGCTAGGTGACCGGTGGTATGTTCGATTCTTTCCGAAGCCGACTGAACTGTTTCAATTTTCAGTAGAATCTCGAAATTACCCATTGTTACTATCGCGGGTAGCGCAAGTAGGCATCGCTGCTTAATCAGATTTTGATTGACGTATGTGCCGTTAGAGCTCTGCAAATCTTCAATCCACCAATTGTCATTTTCCCATTTCACTCCAAAATGACGTCGGCTGATCGCTGGGCTGGTTATGACAAAATCATTATCGAGTGAACGACCAACGGAAAAGTAGCCGGAAAAAACCGCTTGCTTCTGCAAGATGTGATTGCTGTTAAACCAACTGACTTGTATCTTAGGGGGGTGTCGAACACCAAAGTCTAATGGCATTGTTTTTATGTTTCAGTCAATTTATTAGCAATCATTCTAATTGCTCATCAACTAAATTGTATGTGATTTTAGGCATAATATTTGATCAAAATTTACAACATGGAAATCAAGCAGGGGTAGCCGATTCGAGATCTCAATCAATTTTCTACTATCACGGTGTATCATCCCAGTATCTCAGGAGTATCTCAATTATGAGTTTAGTTCCTCGGTATGCTTGCCTGATCTATACATAGATCGAGCTAAAATAGCATAGAGGCATGAAAATAATGGGAGAATATTCTCAATATTTCAGTATATATATTGAAATATCGTGGGTTCAGAGGGGAATTTCTGGTACTATCTCCAATTTGCATGAAATACAATTGGTCGGAGGTTCAAATTCTCGTGCTCCGGCTAAAAGCGGGTGCTTTTTGCTAGTTTGCTTTACCGGGCATGAAAATTGAATATGCTCGTTTAATTATACAGTTGTAATCTTAAATCTTACGATGCGCATATTACTTAGCAATGACGATGGCTATTTTGCACCTGGTTTGATCTGTCTCGCAGAATTGCTCTCGGAACTTGCTGAGATCACCGTAGTTGCTCCAGAAAGAGATCGCAGTGGGTCGAGTAATTCGTTGACATTAGATCGCCCGCTTAGTTTGCGTAAATCCCATAACGGTTTTTATTATGTCAATGGCACACCTACGGACTGTGTCCATTTGGCAGTAACCGGCATGCTTGACGTGATGCCGGATATGATCATTTCAGGTATCAATCATGGTGCCAATATGGGCGACGATACAATTTATTCCGGTACAGTTGCCGCCGCGACGGAAGGTTTTTTACTTGGAATCCCATCGCTAGCTGTTTCTCTGGTGAGTACATCCAAAGGCAATTATCTGACTGCCGCACGAGTAGCTGCTGATATGCTTAAACGTTTCCGGGAAAATGAGATAAAAAGTCCGGTATTGCTCAATATCAATGTGCCGGATGTTGAATATCAACAATTGCAAGGGATAGAAGTTACCCGTCTGGGTCGGCGCCACAAAGCCGAACCCGTGATCAAATCGCAAAATCCCCGAGGCGAGATGCAGTATTGGGTAGGCGCTGCCGGTCCGGCGCAAGATGCGGGAGTCGGTACGGATTTTTATGCGGTGCAGCATCATCGCGTTTCGGTCACGCCGTTACAAATCGACCTCACGCATTATGATCAAATGGATCAGATAACAAGATGGCTAAATAATTAGGTACTTGTTATGCTACTGGAGTGATATAACAATAATTAAGGGTACTGGTAGGTGAACGTACGTCACTCTGGAATTGGCATGACTTCTCAGCGCACGCGTATGCGCATGATTGAACGTTTGCGTACGCAGGGAATTGCTGATGAAGTGGTTTTATCGGTGATGGGGGCCATTCCGCGTCATATTTTTGTTGAAGAAGCGCTGGCAAGCAGGGCTTATGAAGATGTCGCTTTACCTATTAATTACGGGCAGACGATATCCAGTCCCTGGATTGTCGCGCGTATGAGCGAGTTGCTACGCGCCAATTCCAGTTTGGGCAAGGTACTGGAGATAGGTACCGGTTGCGGTTATCAGACAGCGGTACTGGCGCAGATTGCGCAAAAAGTTTATTCAATAGAGCGTATCGGGCCGCTGTTGACACGAACTCGCATCCGGCTGCAAGAATTGCAGATCCGGAATATCTATCTAAAACATGCAGATGGCTTGCTTGGTCTTGCGGAGGCGGGGCCGTTTGATGGTATTATCATGACAGCCGTGACTACACATGTTCCCATCGCACTATTGGAGCAATTGGTTGTCGGCGGCAGGATGGTTTTTCCCAAAGGAACCCAGAAACAGCATCTGTGTATCATTGAGCGGAATTCACAAGGTTATGCCGAAACGGTATTGGAAGAGGTGAATTTTGTACCTTTACTGGCAGGTGTCATCAAAAAATAGCGGCACGAGATATAAAATGATAGTGAATGCAACGATCAAACTGGTCAACACGCTTGATATCCACAAGTCTATGATTACGATATTTTCTTCACCAAAACAGCTCAAATCGCTAGTGAATAGTTTTTACGGGTTGTTTGCTGTCAGTCTGCTTTTGAGCGGGTGCAGTACAACCCAACCACCTGTGCCCGTAGTCGACCGGGCGAAAGGTGATGCGGTGCAACCCGCAAAACCGGCTGAATCAAGCGCGACCGAAAATCAGGTTTATGTCGTGCAAAAAGGGGATACGCTATTCGGAATTGCACTGGCTCATGGTGTGGATTTCAAGAAGCTGATGGAATGGAATGATATTACGGATCCCAAGTCGCTTAAGCCGGGTCAGAAAATCAACTTGTCGATGCCGGAAAAAAGTGCTCAACCCACGTTATTTTCTTTACCTCAACAACCGGAAACGGTGACACTTGAACCGGGTCAGAATCCTGTCATTCCGATTGTTCCCGCACCTCAAGAAAGTAGTCCGGCAGTGCCTGGCGGGAAGGTAATAACCAGTCCCAAAGCACTTAAGCTGCCTTATTCGGAACAAAATGTAGCGCGTTTGCAATATCCGGCTAACACGCCTGCGCCCGCAGTACCGCCTTCGCCGCCTGCAACAGAAAAAAGTAGCAAAATCGAAGTTGCTCCTCAACCTGAACCGGTGGTATCCGATAAGGCGGCTAATTCTGTTGCCGATTGGATTTGGCCGACAACAGGGAAGCTGTTGTCATCTTTTTCCAAAAATTCCAAAGGTGTGAAGATATCAGGTCAAGCAGGGCAGCCGATTCTTGCTTCCGCTGCCGGTGAAGTGGTTTATAGCGGAAATGGTTTGCGTGGTTACGGAAATCTGGTCATCATCAAGCACGACAACACATTTCTTAGTGCCTATGCGCATAACAGCAAGTTGTTGGTAAAAGAAGGCGAAGCGGTGGTGAGAGGGCAGAAAATTGCAGAAATGGGTAATACCGATACGGATACGATCCAACTGCATTTCGAAATCCGCAAAAATGGCAAGCCGGTTGATCCATTACAGTACTTGCCTAATCAGTCATAACGAACAGCACAAAATCCGATCAGTAAGAAAATAAAAAAACGAGGTAACCATCAACGTTACCCCGTTTTTTATTCGAGTTATTTTTATTCAGCCGCGGAATGTTTCATGTGCTTCAAAGCTTCTGTGGTATGTTTGGTCGCTTCTTCCGCATGATTTTGCTTTGCATGCGCGATCGCTTCTTCCAAATGTTTGATGGACTCCGACATGTGTTGATGAGCGTCGGCAAATTCTTTTTCTGCGGCTTTGGCATGCGTGAGGCTTTCTTGTGCGTGATCCAGCAATGCTTTGCTATGACCGGCTTTGCCGTGAATCTGCGCATCTTCGGCGTGTTTTATAGCTTCCGTCGCATGCTGATGCGCATCGGCTGCAATGGCATGCGCGCTGAAACAGAACAGAGTGCCGATGACAGTAATGACCAATGTTTGCTTGAACTTCATGATATTTCCCTCCGTACTGGTTAAGAAAAAGTTAACGACAATTAACAACGACCAATTTTCCAAAGCTTTCCTAGCGATGGGCCCAGTTGCTGAGCATAGTATGATCGACCCATGTTTTGTCAAGTGGCATACCCGCAATCTGGGTGAATGGCTGAGACGGTTCGCCCAAATCCGATAAGACGGCGACCGCACCGCTGAAATCTTGTGTGCGAGTATAGCCGCTGACCGTGATGAGCGTGGGAAGATTCGCGGCCAGCGCCGATTTCAGGCCGTTTTCCGAATCTTCCACGGCGATGCATTGTGACGCGGTTAGTTGGAGTTGATCGAGCACCCAGTGGTAAATATCCGGCGCCGGTTTTTTCTGCGGCACGATATCGCCAGCGCCGATGACATCGAACCACCCGATCGCTTCTTCGCCCAATGTCGATTTAAGCAGCGCAGTGACATTTTCCATGGTTGTCGTGGTTGCGATGGCAATTTTTATTTTTTTTCGTCGCAACTCATGAATTAACCGGGCGACACCGGGGCGTAGCGGAATGCTTCCGGCTTCCATCAAGGATTCGAAGTGTTTGGTTTTGGTTTTGTGCAAACTGGCGATCCACTCTTTGAGATCATTTCTGTTAAGTTCCGCAGGCCTATATTTTTCCAGGTAAAAGCGGATTCGCTCTTTCCCCCCGGTAATTTGCAACAACTCGCCATACAGATCGATGTCCCAATTCCAGTCGAGATCGAACTGTTTAAATGCGGCATTAAAAGCAAGGCGGTGGCCGTCTTGTTCCGTATCAGCGAGGGTACCGTCGACATCAAACAGTACAGCTTGTAATTTGTTATTTGTATTCATTATATTGATTAAAGTAAGGGTTGATTCAATGATAGCTTGCGCGTTGCAAGCGATCGGTAATGGCTAACCA
>CAYQZF010000161.1:0-6139 GCA_964421895.1 uncultured Nitrosomonas sp.
TAACGTTCGTTATTGCGGAAAAATTCGATTTCCATATTGCGATCGATCGCGTCTTTCGTGCCGTAATGGTCGACCTGGATTGAGTGATCGACGACCAAATCGACGGGAACCAAAGGTTCTATCAGTTTCGGGTTTTTTCCCAGTTTTACCGCCACGCTGCGCATGGCGGCGAGATCAACCAACAGCGGTACGCCGGTAAAATCTTGCAGCACAATGCGTGAAACCACAAACGGTATCTCATCGACTCTGGCGGCATCAGGTTTCCAATTGGCCAATTGGCGGATATGGTTTTCCGTGATTTTTTTGTTGTCATAATTCCGCAATACCGATTCCAATATGATGCGAATCGATACTGGCAAGCGGGAAATTTTTCCAATGCCGTTTTTCTCCAGCGCCGGGAGTGAATAATATTTCACAGTGTTTCCGGGTGCTAGGGATAGTTCAAGCAGGCTATCGAATAAATTGTGGCTCATCGGTATGGTTCCTAAGAATAATGCGGATTAGCGGGTAAATAAAGCGCTCTGCCACTAATATATATTTTCGAGCAAACAAAGTCACGTTTCCATTGGACGCAAGAGAGATTTCAGCTTTGAAATGAACCACAGGGGATAAATATTGCATGGGGTGGCTGATGGGACTCGAACCCACGACAACCGGAATCACAATCCGGGACTCTACCAACTGAGCTACAGCCACCATGATAACAAAACGGTGCAGTTTGTTGAGCACACACACAAACTGAGTTGAGCAATTCAGTCCATTTACGAAGAAATATTTGTGGCGTGCCCGACAGGAATCGAACCTGTAACCCCCAGCTTAGAAGGCTGGTGCTCTATCCGATTGAGCTACGGGCACTAAGCCGGGCATGCTCTAAATATTAGGGCTGAAATTGGTCGGGGTGGAGAGATTTGAACTCCCGACATCCTGGTCCCAAACCAGGCGCGCTACCAGGCTACGCTACACCCCGGAAAAGGCGCTACTATACCTACTTAGTTTTGATACGTCAATTTCTTCGTGCGCCGGGCAGAACACTCAGCGTTATTTGCGATATGGAAGTTGAGAATTGAGAAAATAACCACATCCCATTATGAATAATGTCACAGATTAAATTTAAATCTTTATGTTATTTTAAAATGCGATTCCCCGATAATAAGTAGAAAAAAAGTCTAAAAATCCATAAATGACTTGTTACCTAATGCATTTTCTGATAATACTATGAGATTTTTGTACGCGACGAGAATTGAAGAGGAGCCCTTAAAGATGCCAAATGAGCTACAAAGTAAACAAGTGACTCCCTATGAACCAAAAACAGGCGAAGAATACATGAGTCCTGAGCAATTGGTGCATTTTCGCAAGATACTGGAAGACATGAAGATTGAATTAGGACAGGATATTGACCGTGCTGTTCATACAATGCAGGATGAAGCAACGGTTTTTGCTGATCCTAATGATCGCGCTAGTCAGGAATCGGATATGACGCTCGAATTGCGTAATCGTGACCGGGAACGTAAACTGATCAAGAAAATTGATGAGATCATTGGTAAGATTGATTCCGGTGATTATGGCTATTGCGAAAGCTGCGGTATTGAAATTGGATTGAAACGCCTGGAAGCACGACCTACAGCGACACTTTGCATTGATTGTAAAACATTAGATGAAATGCGTGAGAGGCAGATAGCAAAATAAGTGTTAATGTAAGTATTAATGGCTATCCGACTGATTATGGCTGAAAAAAACAAAAAGCCCTGCTTCTCTTTAAAGACGGGGCTTTTTTGTAAGTTGTAAGAATGGTTAAAATAAAAATGTAGCAAACTTAGGTTTCTTCTTCTTTAGCAGAATCTGTGCTGCCTTCATCGGCTGCCGCAGCTTTCATACTTAAACGCAATCTTCCTTTATCATCAGCTTCGAGGACTTTAACGCGGACTTGCTGGCCTTCATTGAGATGATCGGAAACATTGCTGACACGCTCATTTGCAATTTGTGAAATATGTAATAAGCCGTCTTTTCCTGGCAATACGCTAACAATAGCACCAAAATCAAGTAATTTCAGCACCACGCCATCATAGATTTTTCCAACTTCCACTTCAGCGGTAATGTCTTCTATGCGTTTCTTTGCCAATTCACCACCTTCCGCATTGACACATGCGATGGTCACTTGACCATCATCGGTGATATCGATTGTAGTACCGGTCTCTTCCGTCAGCGTTCGTATGACTGCGCCGCCTTTACCAATCACATCGCGGATTTTCTCCGGATTGATTTTTAATTTGATGATGCGCGGTGCATGAACTGAGATATCTTCCCGGGTCGATGGCAAGGCTTGCTTCATAATTTGCAGGATATGCATCCGCCCTTCATGCGCTTGTATCAAGGCCGCATGCATAATTTCTTTGGTAATACCTTGAATTTTTATATCCATTTGAAGCGCAGTAACACCCTTTTCGGTGCCTGCTACTTTAAAATCCATGTCACCAAGATGATCTTCATCGCCTAAAATATCAGTCAGTACAGCAAAACGGTTACCATCTTTAATCAAGCCCATAGCGATGCCGGCAACATGCGCTTTAAGAGGCACGCCAGCATCCATTAGCGCGAGGCAGCCACCGCAAACCGATGCCATGGAACTGGAACCGTTAGATTCTGTAATTTCCGATACGACACGTAACGAATAACCAAATTCTTCAGGCGTAGGCAGCACAGCGACAAGAGCGCGCTTTGCAAGCCGACCATGGCCGATTTCACGGCGTTTGGGTGTACCTACGCGGCCGATTTCTCCAGTTGCATAAGGTGGCATGTTGTAGTGCAGCATGAATCGGTCATTATAATCACCTTGCAGCGAATCGATTTTTTGTTCATCGCGCGCAGTACCCAGTGTTGCAATTGCTAACGCCTGAGTTTCGCCACGCGTAAATAACGCAGAGCCATGTGTGCGCGGCAGTATGCCGTTACGGATTGTGATGGGGCGGACAGTGCGGGTACCGCGACCGTCAATCCGAGGCTCTCCATCCAGAATCTGGTTGCGCACAATTTTTGATTCCAGTGCGAAAAAAGCTTCTTTGAATGACTGGAGATCAGGTCCTTCTTCGGAATCAACACCTAATTCAGTAGAAACGCGTTGACTGATTGCGTCAATCGCTTCAGTGCGTGCCTGTTTTTGTTTTATTTTGTATGCTTGCCGCAAATCAGCTTCGGCTAAGCCGGCAATCTTTTCCTCGAATGCAACGTCTTTTTCCGGTGGCGTCCAATCCCAAGAGGTAACACCGGCTTCATCTGCAAATTCGTTTATTGCATTAATAACTATCTGCATTTGCTCGTGACCGAATGTTACCGCACCGAGCATGACTTCTTCCGAAAGCTCCATAGCTTCGGATTCAACCATCAGAACAGCTTGTTGAGTGCCTGCTACAACGAGATTCAGTTGTGTATCTTTTAGTTCCGAAGTGGTCGGATTGAGAACGTATTCATTATTGATATAACCAACTCGTGCTGCGCCGAGTGGACCATCAAACGGAATACCAGAAAGAATCAATGCGGCGGAGGTACCAATGATGGATGGAATGTCGGGATCAACCTCATTGTCGGCTGACATTACAGTAGCTACTATTTGCACTTCGTTGTAGAAGCCTTCGGGAAAAAGCGGGCGGATCGGGCGGTCGATTAGCCGGGAGGTCAGCGTTTCCTTCTCAGAAGGACGGCCCTCTCGTTTAAAGAAGCTGCCCGGTATTCTACCTGCAGCATATGATCTTTCTTGATAATCAACGGTAAGCGGGAAGAAATCTTGTCCGGGCTTTATGTTTTTTGCGCCAACTACGGTAACAAGCACTACGGTATCGTCCATTGTGACCATTACGGCGCCATGTGATTGTCGTGCTATTTCACCGGTTTCCAGTGTAAGTTGGTGGCGACCATAGGTAATGCTCTTCTTAATAGGTTTCAATTAACAATCCTTTTTCCTATTTGATGAATCTTTCCAATTCTTTGATTTTGTTTGCGGACAGGAAGACCGATCACATAACAATTGGAGTGAGCAATGCTTCATGTGATCAATACGAGTCCATCTTGAAAAGAACATTTATTTGCGTAAACCTAGGCGTTCAATCAATGTTTGATAAGAATCAGCGTTACGGTGTTTGAGATAGTCGAGCAGCTTTCTGCGGCGGCCTACCATACGTAATAGACCGCGACGCGAATGGTGATCCTTGACATGGATTTTGAAGTGCCCAATCAAGTCATTGATTCTGGTTGTTAAAAGTGCAATCTGCACTTCTGGAGAGCCAGTATCCCCTTCGGCTCTTTGATAGTCACGCACTATCTGTGCTTTTTGGTCGATTGTAACTGACATAAGTTGATTCTCCGGTGATTAATTACTGCCATTTTATTAAAGAGCGGGAATTTTACTCTTTAATCTTGTTCTTGTCCAAATCAGATCAAGATGCGACGTTTGGCATGAGTTGAAGGAGAAACGGTTAACGAAATATGCGCGCGATATATGACTGATGTTAGAGATAGCAAAAAAGAATTAATACAGCCAATTGAACTGTTAATAATTCAGTTTGCTATCTTCCCTGCTACTATAAAGATTATTACCTGATGAAAGCGCTCACGATCAGCAGATGATAATGATTCTGTATCACTGAAGATCTCAAACTTGCGAGTTTTCACCTCCATTTCCCGACGGATTCGTGAACTGATCATTCAGTGCTTGAATATAATCGTTGGCTTCGTTGATGATGTCATCGATTGTTTGTTGCGCAACGTCATTCCATCCAGCAGGTCCACTAAGAAACATCGGGCGGTACGCGGCGGTGCTTTTATTAAATGCTTGCATATATTGCTTGTAGGTCTCATGATCGTTACCGATTTCATTCGCCAGATTCTTCAGTAGCTTATTGGCAACCGCGCGGCGAATGGAAAAATGGATAAAGATAATACTGATCAGCAAAAAAGTGGCAATGGCGATTGCCGGGGTTTCACCTCGCATGAGTTCTTCCTTGCATGTTTTCAACACCCCCCAAGATTCATTCATGGTAAGAGCGATTCCCGCCAAGATCGCCAGTGTGCCAAAAGCCAAGCCATCAAATAAGATCACCTTGCTTTTCCATTTTTTCAGCATGTCGGAAAGCTTGTTGACGACCTGATTCTTAATGCCTTTGGCGGTTTGTTCCAGTTTTCCGACAATGCGGTAAGAGCGTTCGACTTCGATCTGATGCATTCTTGCATTGATATCGGCCATATCTTCTTCGCGCTTCTTCTCGAAACGTTCTCTGATATGCGGATTGGCGATCGGTACAGCGGCAGCTGGGTTGTAGATCCGGTAGAACCGCCCCGTAACTAAGCCGACTTCCGCAAGCGAACGTTGCCAAGCCGAAACAACTTCCTCTGGATTGTCCTCCTGCGCCGTGACATCGATCTGGTTCAGAATATATAGAAATTTATTGGCATCGGCGCGATTCACACTGGCCGATACTAAATAAGCCAACGTATCCTGCATGGCTTTCGGTTCGGGATGGCGCGCATCAAAAAATACCAAAACGAGGTCGGATAAGTTAATGATATGTTGGGTTAAGCGCAATGTCGATGCGCGCTGGTTGTCAGCATCGAAGCCGGGAGAGTCGATCAGGATTTTTCCGCGAATGTTTTCGGATGGGCAGGTTTTCAACTGCAGATAAGCATCGATACGTTCTTGCCCGGCTTCAGAAATTTCTTCAATACTGCGACTGATCTGGAAAAACGGAAAACGGGGATCGGCGTCAAGCGCAATGCCGGGTAGTGTCTTTGCTTCATTATGGCGGCTATAGCAAATGACCGTGAATTTATCATCGACGGCTTGATTGCCAGTGCGCTGTAGCTTCATGTCCAGATAAGAATTGATGTAGGTCGATTTTCCGGCAGAAAAAGTACCTAATACGGCAATCATGGGCCACCAAGTAACACAAGTTGCGTAAGATTCATCTTTATTGAGTAATCCCATACTATGGCCAACATAGTCCATTTTTCTAAAACTTTTTACTGCGTTGGCGAGAGTCGGATTATCCGGATGCTCATCAGCTAAGTGCTTCTGTAAACTCTTAAGATACTTATTTATTTGTGTTGAGCTTTGTGACATAACGATCCCTTTTCAATCTTATAAAGTACACTC
>CAYQZF010000162.1:0-6129 GCA_964421895.1 uncultured Nitrosomonas sp.
CGCACGGAGCGGGTTTCCGGATGCTTGCCGGCAGGCAGCACATCGACGAATGCTTCGTTTTGATAGCGTTTTTCGTATAAGGCTTGTAAATCAACTTTCTTGGTCAATTTTGCGTACAGAGTGGCATGAATGCCGCGAATCATCGGTACCAGATGCGGAACAAATGTTAGGCCGACCGGTTTTTGGGCAACATTGGAAAGTCCTTGTTTGATTTCAGGCAGATGCCGGTGTCCCGGAACGCCATAAGCTTTGAAATTATCCGATGCCTCGGCGTGCAAGGTATGTACCTCGGCTTTTCGTCCAGCGCCGGAAACACCCGATTTGACATCGGCGATCAGGTGCTTGATATCGACGGCGCCGGCTTCTATCAGCGGCAGGAAACCCAGTTGCACGGCCGTTGGATAACATCCCGGGTTGGCGATCAAACGCGCATTTTTGACTTGTTCGCGGTTGATTTCCGGCAAACCGTATACCGCTTCCGCTACCAGATCAGGGCAGGCATGCTGCATGCCGTACCATTTTTCCCATTCCGCAACATCCTTGATGCGGAAATCAGCTGCCAGATCGATCACCTTGACGCCAGCTTTTAGCAAAGATTCTGCTTGCTGCATGGCAATACCATTCGGTGTGGCGAAAAAAACCAGGTCGCACTTGGCGAGTTTTGCATCAGTCGGATCGCTGAACTTGAGGTCGATATGTCCGCGCAAATTGGTGAATAAATCCGCAACGCTCATGCCCGCTTCGCCACGCGAGGTAATGGCCTTGATCTTTACCTTGGGATGCTGCGCCAACAAGCGCAATAGTTCCACACCTGTGTAACCGGTTCCACCGACAATGCCAATATTGATCATCGCAACTCCTGTTAAATTTTCTCGGTATTGGTTTTGTTTGCTTGATATCCAATAAAAAAAGCCGCCCGGAAAGAGGCGGCTTTTTGATAATTCCTGCGAATAAAAAATTATCGTTTAGAGAATTGTTTGCGTCGCCGGGCTTTCCGCAAGCCTACTTTTTTTCTTTCGACTTCACGTGCATCACGAGTAACCAATCCAGCTTTGCTGAGAACGGATTTTAAAGTCGCATCGTAATCAATCAAGGCGCGAGTAATGCCATGACGTACTGCACCCGCTTGACCCGATTCACCGCCACCGTGAATATTCACCATAATATCAAAAGTATTGGCATTATTTGTAAGTTCCAGCGGTTGTCTTGCGATCATGCGACCTGTTTCGCGGGAGAAATAATCATCAATCGGTTTGTTATTGATGACGATTACACCTTTCCCAGGTTTGATAAAAACACGCGCAACAGCGCTTTTGCGCCGACCGGTACCATAATTATGTTGAATAGCCATGAATATTAAGCTCTAATTTCGAGTGGTTTAGGTTGTTGTGCGGCGTGAGGATGCGTATCGCCAGCATATATTTTTAATTTCTTTAACATTGCATATCCCAACGGACCTTTGGGTAACATGCCTTTAACGGCTTTTTCAAGCGGCCGCGCTGGAAAACGCGCATGCATTTTCTTGAAGTTGGTTGCATAGATCCCGCCTGGGTAGCCGCTATGGCGATAATATATCTTATCTTCGGCTTTATTGCCCGTTACGCGCAATTTGTCAACGTTGACAACGACGATGTAGTCGCCGGTATCGACATGCGGTGTATAAATCGGCTTGTGTTTGCCGCGTAAACGATGAGCGATTTGCGAAGCAAGGCGGCCCAATACTTTATCGGTCGCATCGATGACAAACCAGTCATGATTTACTTCGTGCGGTTTGGCTGAAAATGTTTTCACAAAAACCTGTCCTGCGTATTCAAAAAGAGCCGCAAATTTTAAGTCAGATATCGATAAAAGTCAAATTCAGAAAATATGAGGTTGGCATATTTTCGCAAAACCCGGAACGGATGCCGTGTTTATTGAAGAATGATGGATTTTAAGCCAATCGCCGCTATAATCTCATCGATTGGAGATGCTCGCTTCTACTTGAGTATTAATCATAAACATGCCGAGAGACTTGCTTTGAAAGACAAACCTGAAACTAATTCATCCGCTGCATCAACAATTCCGGCAATCCCGGCCAATTTCATCCGCAATATCATTGACGAAGATAACCGCAGCGGTAAATGGGATGGGCGGGTGGAAACACGCTTTCCGCCGGAGCCAAATGGTTATTTGCATATCGGTCATGCCAAAAGCATTTGCCTGAATTTCGGTATTGCGCACGATTACAGCGGCGTATGTCATCTGCGCTTCGACGATACCAATCCGGAAAAAGAAGCGCAGGAGTATGTCGATTCGATTTGCGACAGCGTGTCCTGGTTAGGGTTCGATTGGGGTAAGCATCTGTATTATTCGTCGGATTATTTCGACCAGCTCTATGAGTTTGCCGAATTTCTGATTACGCAGGGCAAAGCCTATGTCGAAAGCCTGACTGCCGATGAAATCCGCGAATATCGCGGTACATTGACCAATCCCGGTAAAAACAGTCCTTACCGCGATCGCTCGGTTGCCGAGAATCTCGATTTATTCCGACGTATGAAAGCGGGCGAGTTTCCCGACGGACAATACGTGCTGCGCGCCAAGATCGATATGGCGTCGCCTAACATCAACATGCGCGACCCGGTGATTTACCGCATCCGCCACGTGCATCACCAGCGCACCGGCGATCAGTGGTGCATTTACCCGATGTACGATTACACACATTGTATTTCCGACGCACTGGAGCGCATCACGCATTCGTTATGCACGCTGGAATTCGAGGATCACCGCCCGTTGTACGATTGGGTTCTGGATCAGCTGGCGGACAAAGTGCCGTGCCACCCGCAGCAGATCGAGTTTGCCCGGCTTAATCTGACGTACACCGTGATGAGTAAGCGTAAATTGATCGAGCTGGTGGAGAAGAAATTGGTCGACGGTTGGGACGATCCCCGCTTGAGTACGCTCGCCGGCGTGCGCCGCCGCGGATTCACGCCGCGTTCGATCCGCTTGTTTGCCGAACGTATCGGCATCAGTAAGGCGGATTCGTGGATCGACATGAGCGTGCTGGAAGATTGCTTGCGCGACGATCTGAACGAACATGCGCCGCGCCGCATTGCCATTCTTAAACCGTTGAAACTGATCATCGATAACTATCCGGAAGGTCAACAAGAAGATTGCTTTGCACCGAATCATCCGCAAAAAACGGAATGGGGCAAACGCACAATTCCGTTTTCCAAAGTGCTTTACATCGAATGCGACGATTTCATGGAAGTGCCTGCCAAAGGCTATTTCCGCCTGTCGCCGGGGGCGGAAGTACGCTTACGTTACGCTTACTTAGTTAAGTGTGTCAGCATCGAAAAAAATGCCCAAGGCGAGATTGAAGTGATCCATTGCACCTACGATCCCGATACCAAAAGCGGTACGCCGGGTGCGGATAGCCGCAAAGTCAAAGGCAATATTCACTGGCTCTCCGCAAGTCATGCGCAGGCAGCAGAAGTGCGCTTGTACGACCGGTTGTTTAGTGATCCGCATCCGGATAGCGGTGACAAGGACTACAAAACTGCATTGAATCCCGATTCCAAACAGATCATTACCGCCTACATCGAACCGGCCTTGTGCGATGCGCAACCCGAGCAAAGCTTCCAGTTCGAACGCAACGGCTATTTTGTTGCCGATCGCATCGACATGAAACCCGGCAAACCGGTATTCAATCGTGCTGTGACATTGCGCGATTCGTGGGGGAAAGGTTCAAGTTATTGAAAATGGAGTGTACGAGCAATGATCCGGCGGATTCGCCATACGTATAATCAGCATGCTACTGTCCATCCCGAACCTATCAGGCTGTACACAAGTATGTTTACACCCAATCTGACATTTGCCGGACCTCTGTCAATCCGCTTCGGCTATAACGATTGGAGCGTCGGCATTGATAATATCAATTTCGACCAAGTGACAGCTGCGCCGGAATCGGAAACTTACGCGATGCTACTTGCCAGATTGGGATTGGTCGGTTTCATGGCGCGTCGCAGAAAGCGAACCGTTTAAACGGATGTAATTTTGTTTTTTGCGACCCCCGCCCGTGTGGCGGGGTTTGTTTTTGCAGTTACCGGTCGTATCAACTTGAGATTCCCTTTGGTCTTGCCGCCGGGTTGGTTTACTGTCTGAGATAACATGGATCTTGTCAGCGCAGCAAAAAAACGGTCGCAAGTAATTGATCATTGCCGGTATGGGTTACCGAAGTGTGTGTCGCTTCTCTTGCATTGTCGGCGATTGCAGATGGGTTCGAGGTATTTGTGGTTACCGATACTTCTTCCGGTACATTCAACGGGGTCACGCGTGATGCAGTCTGGATGCATGCAAGGCGGCTGAGGTGCAACTGATGATCTGGTTTGGTGTAGCTTGCGAATTACCCCGCGATGGGTGCAATGATACCGAAGGGCTGGGGTACGCTATTTTCCAATCATTTTTACCCAGTTACCGCAATCTGATGATGAGTTATTGCGCCATTATCCAGAAAGTGAAGTAATAGCTCGCTGCGCAAGGCGACAAAGCATGGGC
This sequence comes from uncultured Nitrosomonas sp., assembly GCA_964421895.1. Taxonomy (GTDB): domain Bacteria; phylum Pseudomonadota; class Gammaproteobacteria; order Burkholderiales; family Nitrosomonadaceae; genus Nitrosomonas. The sequence goes on from CAYQZF010000162.1 coordinate 4,534, forward strand.
GCGATTTTGGGATCAGGTGCGCTGGAATGTTGGGATATCGGTCAGGAATATGGAATCCCTGGCGTGCTATTGAGCAAGCGACAAGGATTCCGGATTGAATCGTCAGGGACACTATTTGTCGTCGGGATTCATGATATTGAATGCCAATGCTGCGACTGCGCCACCAGCAAAATCAGCAACCATGTGAATCCAGATATTGTTCCAGCTCATCAAACCCATCAGGGGAGCGCCAATCGCTACGGCCGGATTAAATGCGCCTCCTGAAATACTGCCGACGGAGAACGCACCGACCAGAACGATGAAACCGATTGCTAGGCCGTAAAATGAATTGCCGCTGGTGCCCTTGGCCGTGGCGACATTGAGCACGACATAGGCGAGTGCAAAGGTAAACAGGAATTCTGCAATCAACGCCTTAGTCACGTCGATAGTCGGGCTGGCAGTGCCGGAGCCTACCATATATACGGCTGTAAATGCGGCAGCGGCTGCACCGGAAAACTGAGCGAGTAGATAAACCGGCACTTCAGCAATGGAACAGCGTCCGCGCATCAGGACGGCGAGTGTGACAGCAGGATTGTAGTGTGCTCCTGAGATGTGACCGCCTGCATACACCATGACCATCAACACCGAGCCGATGGCTAGCGGTGCGATCACCCCGGCATGTCCCGGGATGACGGTCAAGCCGATGGTCAGGATAAGAAAAAAAGTGCCAATGAATTCGGACAAAAACTTTTGCATGATGGAACTCCTCTATGACATCAAAATTGCATATTGCAACCATTGAAAAACAGATGAATGATCTCGGTTCGCGACCCAATGCAGGTGAAACAGGCGAGATCAGTTTCACTTGTACTGGAGATTGGCAGGTAAGTCAAAGGGAGATGGATGGCATTCCTGAATAGGGTCTGTGTTTCTCATACCAAAAGTTGTTTGAGAAACTATATATAAGTCTGAAGTTATTTGAGCTGATAGCCTACAAACGCATCGTTAACGCAATTCTTCTGCGCTTTTCATCCACTTCGACGACTTTGACGGTGACAACCTGACCGACCTTGACAACGCTGTGCGGGTCCTTGACGAACTTATCCGCCAGCGCGGAGATATGCACCAGACCATCCTGATGCACGCCGATGTCGACAAAGGCACCGAAAGCGGCAACGTTGGTAACTACGCCTTCGAGCACCATGCCGGGATGCAGGTCTTGCAGTGTTTCAACGCCTTCCTTGAATGTCGCGGTTTTGAACGTCGCGCGCGGATCGCGGCCGGGTTTTTCCAGTTCGTGCAGGATGTCTTTCACGGTTGGCAGACCGAATTGCGCGGTGACGTACTTTTCCGCGCGGATCGATTGTAATGCGGATGAATTACCGATCAATGCCGTGACACTCAGTTTAATGTCATTGAGAATGTGCTCGACCAATGGGTATGATTCCGGGTGCACGGCCGAGGCGTCGAGCGGGTTGGCGCCGTTCGGGATGCGCAGGAATCCGGCGGCTTGCTCGAAAGTTTTCTCGCCCAATCCTGGTACTTTCAGCAACTCGGCGCGCTTGGCGAAGCGGCCTTTGCCGTCGCGGTAAGCGACGATGTTGTGCGCGATTTTGC
>CAYQZF010000163.1:0-6109 GCA_964421895.1 uncultured Nitrosomonas sp.
TTTTCGATAAAACCTTGCTGCCGGATAAGGCCCGGGATATCGCGCGTCAATTGCTGCCGGTCCTGCTGAAAAAACAATTGACGCAGATATCCGAGGCGCTCGAGTTCGTCATACCGTGTTGAAGTATTAAACCGGTCGCAATCTGTCCAGTCGTTATCGCCGGGGGTATAGACTGTTTTATGCGGATTGAGGCGCGCAATCTGGCGGTAATGGTCCTGAAAAAGATCGTCGCCGCATGCTAATCGGCCTCTCTTGAAATCGCCTAGATGAATCAGCACCGGCGGATTCAAAGCGTGAATAGCTTTGGCGATGGCACCGCCGGGTTGTTCCAGCAGTGCATATTCGGCATCGGTATACGGCATGTCGCCCAGCACCACAAATCGGATGGTTTTTTCAGCAGCGGGAGATGCCGTGTCATCTGCCGGTGCGGGCGCGGCAAAAATCAGCATGAAGAGGAAAAAACATACCTTCATCGCCATGCCGCGGATCATGCCGTCATGTGGCTCTGAAAAACCAAACCGGCATGTTCGCGCAGTTTATGGAAACGGATAGCGGGCCAGTTTTCTTGCGCGACACTCAACTCCGCACCGAAAGAAGCCAGAAAAGTTGGCGCATCGACAGCGTCGTAGGCGATGCGGTGCGCATTAGCTTCGATAAAGCGCTGCAATTCGCGCGGATCGTCGCTGGTAATCCAGCGCGCCAATTGGTATTTGGCCGAGGTAATCCGCGCCGCAACGCCGTATTCATGTTGTAGGCGATGTGCGACCACTTCAAATTGCAGTGTACCGACAGCGCCGAGCAGCAGCATATTGCCCAGATGTGGACGGAATACCTGAATTGCGCCTTCTTCACCGAGTTGCGCCAATCCCAGTTTCAGTTGTTTGCTGCGCAACGGATCGGCGATTTCAACGGTACGGAAAATTTCCGGTGCGAAAAAGGGCAATCCGGTGAATTGCAGCACTTCGCCTTCGGTTAGGGTGTCGCCCAGTTGCAGCGTGCCGTGATTCGGGATACCGATGATGTCGCCGGGGTAGGCTTCTTCCAGAATGTCGCGGCGTTGCGATAAAAAGGACACCACTGTGCTGGTGCGTATATCCTTGCCGTTACGTGCGACTTTCAGGTTCATGCCGCGTTTGAATTGTCCGGAACAAACACGCACGAAGGCGATACGGTCGCGGTGCGCCAGATTCATGTTGGCTTGAATTTTGAATACCATACCGGAAAATTTCTTTTCGTCCGGCTGCACTTCGCGCTGAATGGCGTTGCGCGATTCGGGCGGCGGCGCCAGATCAACCAGTGCGTCGAGAATCTCCCGCACACCGAAATTATTGATCGCTGAGCCGAAGAAAACCGGGGTTTGTTTGCCGTCCAGAAAATCTTGGTGATCGAAGGCTGGCGATGCGCCTCTGATCAAGTCGATTTCCTGCAATGCGGTGGTTAGTTCCGTACCGAAACGCTGTTGCAACTGTGTATCGTCGAAACTGGCGATTACTTCGCTGTCAGTGTCGACACGATCCGATCCCGGTTGGAATACGCGCATGCCATTGTTTTGCAGGTCGCAGACACCGTGGAAATTTTTCCCCATGCCGACCGGCCAGGTGAACGGAATGGTCGACATACCGAGGGTGCGTTCGATTTCGTCGATCAAATCCAGCGGTTCGCGCACTTCGCGGTCCATTTTGTTAACGAAAGTGACGATCGGTGTGTTACGCGCCCGGCACACTTCCAGCAGGCGCAGCGTTTGCGCTTCGACCCCGTTGGCGGCATCGATCACCATCAACGCCGCATCGACGGCGGTCAGCACGCGGTACGTATCTTCCGAAAAATCCTGGTGGCCCGGTGTGTCGAGCAAATTGATGACACAATCGCGGTATTCCATTTGCATGACCGAGCTGGCAACCGAAATACCACGCTGCTTCTCGATTTCCATCCAATCGGAGGTGGCGTGACGACTGGCTTTGCGTGCCTTGACACTGCCCGCGATATGGATCGCGCCGGCGTACATCAACAGTTTCTCAGTTAGTGTTGTTTTGCCCGCGTCGGGGTGGGAAATAATGGCGAAAGTGCGTCGCCGCGCCACTTCTTGGTTAATGCTCATAATCGGTATGACTGTGTTCCTGTGAGTAAAGATAACAATGGGCGGTGTGTGTCGCACTGAACTGACTGGCCGGCGGATAGGATACGCGACAAACCGGCATGGCATGCGCGCAGCGCGGATGGAAGTGACAGCCTGCGGGCGGTGCCGCCGGAGACGGCAGATCGCCCGTCAACGGAATGATAGACCGTCCGGAGTCCGCTTCGATCTGCGGCACTGACGACAATAGCGCCTGCGTGTACGGGTGTTTGGGGTTGTTCATGACTTCATCGATGGACCCCCGCTCAACGATACGCCCCAGATACATTACCGCCACTTCATCCGCCAGATATTCGACAACTGCGATATTGTGGGTAATAAACAAAAATGCCAGTCCCAAATTAGTCTGCAGCGATTTGAGCAGATTCAAAATTTGCGCCTGCACCGATACATCTAGCGCGCTGGTGGGTTCATCGCAAATCAGCAATTTAGGGTTGACCGCTAAAGCGCGGGCAATTGCAATACGTTGCCGCTGTCCACCGGAAAATTCGTGCGGAAAGCGCCATTTTACTTCAGTTGGCAGACCGACACGCTGCAATAATGCATCGATTTCCTGGTCGCGGGCGCTGGCGGATGTTGCCGTGCTGACGCCATGGCGGTGGGTGTTGCCGGTATTCAATGCATTCATGCCTTCTTGCAGAATTTCGCTGATGCGCATGCGCGGATTCAACGAGGAATAGGGGTCCTGGAAAATAATTTGAAACTGTGAACGTAACGGTTGCAATTGGTTCCGCTTTAATCCGGTCAGCTCCTGATCCTTAAAACGCACACTGCCGTGCGTCGGTTGAATCAGCTGCAAAATGCTTTTGCCGATGGTGGTCTTGCCGCAGCCGGATTCGCCCACCAGCGCCAATGTTTTGCCTGCGAATATCTTCAACGACACGCCATCGACCGCTTTGACATGACCGGCGACACGCTGGAGCAAACCCTTGCGGATCGGGAAATGCACTTTCAGGTCAGTCACTTGTAGCAGCGGGCTATCCGTTACCGCCGGCACGGGTTGCGCAAGTTGGACAATTTCCTGCGATGCCGTGCCCGTAGCGGCGGGTCTTGTGTTTTCATGATCGCTGATTAAGTGGCAGCGGACCTGATGCTGGCCGGAAACCGGCCGCCATTGTGGAACGGTATGATGGCATTGATCCAACGCCAAGTTGCAACGCTCAACGAAACGGCAGCCGGTAAACTGCTGCGCGAGTGACGGCACATTGCCTTGGATGACGGTCAGCGCTTGATTGCGTTTTTGTTTTCCCGGTAACGCGGCGAACAATTGCTGAGAATAAGGATGTTGCGGACTCTGAAAGAATTGATCTCGCGGCGCCAGTTCGACGATTTCTCCCGCATACATGACAGCGACTTGCTGTGCCATTTCGGCCACCACACCCAGATCGTGCGTGATGAGCAGGATCGCCATGCCTTTCTGTTGCTGGATATGCCGCATCAAATCCAAGACTTGTGCTTGTATCGTGACATCCAGCGCGGTAGTCGGTTCATCGGCAATCAGCAATTCCGGCTCACCGGCGAGCGCCATGGCAATCATGACGCGCTGTTTCATACCGCCGGAAAACTGAAACGGGTATTCATGCATGCGGCGCGGCGCATCCGGTATGCCGACTTGCTCCAACAACGCCTGAATGCGTGCTTGTATGGCTGCGCGCGGCAAATTCAGGTGCTGCTTCAGCACTTCTTCGATTTGTTGCGCAATGGTCATAACCGGATTAAGACTCAGCATCGGTTCCTGAAAAATCATGCCGATGCGCTTGCCGCGGATTTTGCGCATTTCCCTTTCGGGTAGTTGCAACAAGTCGATACCTTCAAGCCGGATTTGGCCGGCAGCGATTTCACCAGCATCCGGCAGTAAACGCATGATCGACAGCGCAGTCATTGATTTGCCGCAACCGGATTCACCCAATAATGCAAATGTTTCCCCGGGCGAGATCGTCAGCGTCAAACCATCAACGGCGCGCACCGGAGCGGTGCCGGTGTGCAAGACGGTTTCGAGATTTTCTATTTCCAGCAGTGTTTTCATGGGCGGGGAGAAGACTTTTCCGGCGCAGTTGTTTCAGCCGCATTGTCTTGCGCTTCGTGAGCTTTTTTGCCGGAACGTGGAAGAACGTTTTGCTGCCGGAATGTCCGGGTGCGCGGATCCAAGGCGTATTGCACCGCATCGGCAAACAGATTGGCGCTTAACACCAGCGCGAACATAAAACTGAATGCCGCCAGCAGAGCCCACCAAACCATCGGCTCGCGCGCCATTTCCAGCCGCGCCGCGTTGATCATGGTGCCAAAGCTGATCATCGAAGGATCGACGCCGACGCCAACGTACGATAGCACCGCTTCGGCCAGCACCAAGCCACTGAAATCCATCACCGTGGTGATCAGCACGATATGCATCACGTTCGGCAGAATATGACGGCTGACGATGCGCCAATGAGAGACGCCGAACGCATGCGCTGCTTGGATATATTCCAGTTCGCGCAGTTTCATCGCTTCTCCGCGCAGCAACCGGCATAAACTGGTCCAGTTGGTAATGCCGAGAATAATGCAAAGAAACAGCAAACGTAAATCCGCGCGCGACGCCTCGGTATCGAACAAATCCGGATGGGTTTCGATATAGACTTGCATCATCAAGACCGCAGCGGCGATCAATAGAACGCTCGGAATGGAATTCAACGTGGTGTAGATATACTGAATGACATCGTCGACCCAGCCGCGAAAGTAACCGGCCATGATGCCCAGCAGTAATGCAAACGGCAGCATGATCAATGTGGTCAGAGTGCCGATCACCAATGCAACGCGGATGCTTTTCAGCGATTGATACAGAATATCCTGTCCGACTTTGTCGGTGCCTAGCACATGATAGTATCCCGCCAGCGTCGTGGTACACCCGATGATCAACAACAGAATGAGCAGCGTGATCAGGATGGTACGCCAGGGTATTTCGGTGTTACGGCGCCAAACCGCCACCAGGGATTGGGCAAAATTTTGCTGCTTGCGGCGGGATAACAGCAAGATCAAACAAACGGCCAATGCACACCAAATGGAAAAGCCGTAGATCAAACCCTCGATCGCACGTTCCGCGATGTCCGCCATACGATCATTTTCCGGATCTTGCAGATGCGCGCCACCAAATTTTAGTCGGGCAAAAGTCCGTATTTGCGTGCCATCCGGCTGCTCGATGGTTTCCTTGGCGAATAAATGCGCGGCCAGCGGCGCGGAGTAGGTTTTCTCGACTTGCGTACGCAACGATGCCGCTAGTAGATCGAGCAGGCTCAGCACTTCAACGCTGTAAACCGTTTCACCTTGATTATTCTTATGATCCAGCGCGGGGCGGAAATGCACGGTATCCAATAATCCAATAACCAGAAAAAATAGCAGCACGGTGAGCGCCGCCATGCCGCTGGCGCTATGGCCGACGCGTTGCCAGGATGTCAGCAGATGTTCGCGGCGGCGGATATAGCCGATGATGAAAAGTACAATCGCGATGAGCAAATAAATAAGCGCATCGGTCCACAGAATGATTGGATTGAAGGGCATGATCGGGTATGGCTGATTCTGTGGGATCGATGGCGGAGGAATTACATAGGAAGTTTCATATCATAAATGAATGTGACGGTTTTTTGAAAATTTATCGCTCAGAAATGTAGAAGATTTTGGGCAAAGAAGTGCGCATTGTGCCGGTATTAGCAACGGGATGCTGTCCGGATCATGGATTAAACCTGAAGAGACGGTAATTCCAAGCGTCTTCGTGCAGGACACCTGGAACTTCAATCGAATTACTTTCTTAAAAATGTTCAAATTCCGTGCGTCCTTCGCTGCGCAGTAATTCATCGATCGTAAGATCGACTGCAGGTTTGCCGCTGAAAACCGAACCTACTCGTTTTTTATTGAAATGATCGAGCATGATGGAATAGGCTCTCGGTGGCAGCGGGAAAAACTTGGCTTCTTTAACCAGCAGAATCGCGTTCTTCATATAGA